>CAYJMY010000046.1:0-8795 GCA_964371125.1 uncultured Mesorhizobium sp.
CCGGTGAAGAAGGCGAGCTTCTTCGGATCGGACTGGCGCACCGCGCCGAGCCACTCGGTCGCCAGCGACAGCGCCTCGTCCCAGGAGATCTCGCGGAACTCGCCCGAGCCGCGCGGCCCGGTCCGCAGCAGCGGCGCGCGCAGCCGCGCCGGGGCGTAGTGCTGCATTATACCCGCCGACCCCTTGGCGCATAGCACGCCCCGGTTGACCGGATGGTTGCGGTTGCCCTCGATATAGCGGATCTTGCCGTCCTTGATGTGGACGTCAATGCCGCAGCGGCACGCACACATGTAGCACGTGGTCCGCCGGACCTCGTCAGAGACCGGCCTGGACAGCGCCGATTTTTCCATCGTCGCGATTCCTCCCGGAACCAGTCATATTGGAGACATTCCAAAAAGGGAATACATCGCGTGCATGCGAATGCGCCGAAACACGAACGGCCGCGCGCGATGTACGCGCCGGCCGCCGATTCCTGCCCGCGAGGTGTCGGGAAGAGGTCAGTTCGTGACGATGATGCGCGTGTTTCCCGGTCCGACCTGCTTGACCATGGAATAGAACTTCGCCGCGTTGGCCGTGTCCAGCCGGATGCAGCCATGCGAGGCAGGGGTGCCGAGGCGGCTCACCGCATTCGTGCCGTGGATGGCATAGCCGCCGTGGAAGAAGACCGAATACGGCATCGGCGACATGTCGTACTTGCGCGAATACCACATCTTGTGGAGCCGGGTCGGGCGCCACGAGCCGCGCGGCGTGATGTAGCCCCTGCGTGCCGTCGACACGCGCCAGACATGCATCACCTGGCCGTAACGGGTGATGGTCATGGTTTGGTTGGAAATGTCGACCTTCGCCACCAGACCCGCGGCGGCGCCCTGAATCGTCATGCCGACGAGCATCATTAAGGCGGCGAACGCACCGAGTACCAACTGCTTCATGTGTCAAACCCCCATTGCCCGCTTCTGACGCTATTTGCCTTCTTCTGAACGCCCGATGAACGAGAGTACACGGGGTTCGTGAGGAAATTCCAAAACGATCGAAGCACATTCGAACAATTTCGCGTGAAATGAGGTGAACCGCAAAGCGTCGTTCTGGCCCAGTCGCCGTCCCTTGCATAGCGCCAGCCTTCGTTGCTCAATGCCGCCATCATGGACGACCAGCTCAGACACGCCATCGAGGCCAAGACCGACGACCTCGTCGCGCTCACCCAGGACCTGATCCGCTTTCCTACCGTCAATCCGCCGGGCGAAGCCTACACGCCCTGCGCCGAATACATCGGCCGACGCCTGGAGAAGCGCGGATTCACGATCGAATATGTGCGCGGCGAAGGCACGCCGGGCGACAGCGACCGCTACCCGCGCACCAACGTGGTGGCGCGCATCGAGGGCAAGCGGCCCGGGCGCACCGTGCACTTCAATTCGCACATCGACGTCGTCGAGGCCGGCGACGGTTGGACGGTCGATCCCTTCGCCGCGGTGGTCAAGGACGGCCGCGTCTACGGGCGCGGCACCTGCGACATGAAAGGCGGGCTTGCCGCCTCGATCGTCGCCGTCGAGGCCTATCTCGAAACCAATCCGGACTTCGCCGGCGCCATCGAGATCTCCGGGACGGCCGACGAGGAATCGGGCGGCTTCGGCGGCGTCGCCTACCTGGCGCGGAAGGGCTATTTCTCGAAGCCCCGCGTCGACCACGTCATCATCCCCGAGCCGCTGAACAAGGACCGCATATGCCTCGGCCACCGCGGCGTCTGGTGGGCCGAGATCGAGACGAAGGGACAGATCGCCCACGGCTCGATGCCGTTCCTCGGCGACTGCGCGGTGCGCCACATGGGCGCTGTGCTGGACGCCTTCGAGAAGGATCTCTTCCCCGCCCTCGACCGCAAGCGCACGGCCATGCCGGTGGTGCCGGAAGGCGCGCGCCGTTCGACCATGAACATCAACTCGATCCACGGCGGCCAGACCGAGGACTACCGGCCGGGCCTGCCCTCGCCCAACGTGCCGGACCGCTGCCGCCTCACCATCGATCGGCGTTTCCTGCTCGAGGAGGACATCGCCGAGGTGAAGACAGAGGTGACCGACATCCTCGACCGGCTGAAGCGGGAACGGCCGAAGTTCGACTATTCGATCCGCGACGTCATGGAGGTGCAGCCGACCATGACCGACCGCGAGGCGCCGGTGGTCAGGGCGGTCGCGCGGGCCATCCGCGAAATCTTCGACCGCGAACCCGCCTACGTCATCTCGCCGGGCACCTACGACCAGAAGCACGTCGCCCGCCTCGGTCACATCTACGACTGCATCGCCTACGGGCCGGGCATCCTCGATCTCGCCCACCGGCCCGACGAATGGGTCGGCATCGTCGACATGGTGGAATCGGCCAAGGTCATGGCGATCGGTCTCGGCCTCCTGCTCGACGGACAGGTGGACTGAGCGGCGGCGGGCGCCGGCAAAACCATTCCGCTGGAACACACGATACCGCAACAAACGCGATTTACTCGGACCGCAATTCGGGCTTCAATCCGGCCGGTCCATTCCCTGGGGAGCAAGACGATGAAACACTGGAAATCGATTATCGCGGCGACCGCGCTGGTACTCGCGGCCGGAACCTCGGCCTTCGCAGCGCGCACGGATCTCGTGCTCGGCATGCCGCTCGAGCCCCCGCACCTCGACCCGACCGCCGGCGCCGCCGCGGCCATCGACGAGGTGCTCTACGCCAACGTCTTCGAGGGCCTGACCCGCATCGGCTCGAAGGGCGAGGTTCTGCCGGCTCTGGCCGAGAGCTGGACCGTCTCCGACGACGGCAAGGTCTACACCTTCAAGCTGCACACGGGCGTGAAATTCCACGACGGCAGCGACTTCAACGCCGACGACGTCAAGTTCTCGCTCGACCGCGCCCGCGCCGAGAACTCGACCAACGCGCAGAAGGCGCTGTTCGCCGCGATCGACACCGTCGACGTCGTCGACCCGGCAACCGTCAAGGTGACGCTGAAGAACGCGCAGGGCTCGTTCCTCTACAATATGGGCTGGGGCGACGCGATCATGGTCGCGCCGGAATCGGCCGAGACCAACAAGGAAAAGCCGATCGGCACCGGCCCGTTCAAGTTCGACAACTGGGCGAAGGGCTCCTCGATCACCATCGTCAAGAACGCCGACTACTGGGGTGAGCCGGTGGCGCTCGACAAGGCCGAGTTCCGCATCGTTCCGGACGCCGCGGCGGCGATCCCCGCGCTCCTCTCCGGCGACGTGCAGGCCTTCCCGAACGTCGGCGTCGGCGACGCGCTCGCCCAGATCCAGTCCGATCCGCGCTTCAAGGTGGTGATCGGCGCCACCGAAGGCGAGACCATCCTGTCGACCAACAACAAGAAGGCGCCGTTCGACAAGCTCGAAGTGCGCCAGGCGATCGCCCACACGCTCGACCGCAAGGCGATCATCGACGCCGCCTCGTCGGGCCTCGGCACGCCGATCGGCTCGCACTTCTCGCCGGCCAACGCCGCCTATGTCGACCTGACCGGCACCTACCCGCACGACATCGCCAAGGCCAAGGAACTGCTCAAGGCCGCCGGCCTGGAGAACGGCTTCAAGGCGACGCTGAAGCTGCCGCCGGTCGGCTACGCCCGCGATGGCGGCCAGGTGATTGCCTCGCAGTTGCGTGAGGTCGGCATCGAGCTCGAGATCATCCCGGTCGAATGGGCGGACTGGCTGAAGCAGGTCTTCACCGAGAAGGACTACGACCTGACCATCGTCTCGCACACGGAGCCGAACGACATCGGCATCTATGCGCGCAAGGACTACTACTTCCAGTACGACAATCCCGAGTTCGACAAGGTGATCGCCGAACTCGACGTCACCACCGACGCGGCCAAGCGCAACGAACTCTACGGCAAGGCGCAGAAGATCCTAGCCGACGACGCGGTCAACGGCTTCCTCTTCGAACTGCCGAAGATCGGCATCTGGGACGCCAAGGTCGAGGGCCTCTGGGAGAATTCGCCCGTCCAGGCCAACGACCTGACCAAGGTGAAGTGGGTCGATTGATGCGACGCCCTCCCTCCCCCTTGCGGGGAGGGTGGACAGTCGCCGGAGGCGACTGGACGGGTGGGGTCATCGCGGCAGCGCGAGGCCTCAACCGCCCCCACCCGCCTCGCTCCGCGCGGCACCCTCCCCTCGAGGGGGAGGGATTTGAGCGCATCCCATGACCGCATACCTCCTGAAACGACTGCTGATCGGCGCCGCGACCATGGTCGTGGCGTCCTTCGTCGTGTTCTCCGTGCTGGAAATCCTGCCCGGCGATCCGGCGCAGCTGATGCTCGGCATGAACGCCACGCCCGACGCGCTCGCCGCGCTGCGCGAGCAGATGGGGCTGAACCAGCCGCTGCCTCTGCGCTACCTGAACTGGGCTGCGGGCCTGCTCACCTTGGACCTCGGCCGTTCCTACACCTATTCCGTGCCGGTGATCGATCTGGTCGCCGAACGGCTGGTCGTGTCGCTGCCTCTGGCGATCATCGCGCTGTTCCTGTCGACGGCGATCGCCATCCCCGTCGGCATCTTCGCCGCCGCGCGGCGCGGCCGCGCCGGCGACGCCATATCGATGGGAGCCGCCCAGCTCGGCGTCGCCATCCCCAATTTCTGGTTCGCCCTGCTCCTCATCTACGCCTTCGCCGTCTGGCTGCGCCTGGTGCCGGCGGGCGGCTTCCCCGGCTGGGGGGCCGGCTTCTGGCCGGCGCTGAAGGCGCTGATCCTTCCTGCCGTCGCGCTGGCGCTGCCGCAGGCGGCGATTCTGGCCCGCGTCACGCGCTCGGCGCTTCTCGAAGTTCTCGGCGAGGACTACATCCGCACCGCCCGCGCCAAGGGCATGCCGCGCCGCTATGTGCTGTGGCGCCACGCGCTGCGCAACGCCATGATCCCGGTGCTCACCATCCTCGGCCTGCAGTTCGCCTTCCTGCTCGCCGGCACGATCATCATTGAGAACGTCTTCTATCTGCCCGGCCTCGGCCGCCTCGTCTTCCAGGCGATCACGCAGCGCGACCTGATCGTGGTGGAGAGCGTGGTCATGCTGCTCGTCGCCGCCGTCATCGTCGTCAACTTCCTCGTCGACCTGTCCTACGCGCTCGTCGATCCACGGCTGAGGATCAAGACATGAGCGACGCAGCCGGCACGACCGAAACGGCGGCGAGCTTCGTCGCCAAGGCCTTCTCCAGCCGTTCCTTCGTCGTCGGCTTCGTCATCACGGCGTTGGTGGCGCTGATGGCGCTGGTCTCGTTCTTCTGGGTCCCATACGACGTCACCGTGCTCCCCGTCGCCGACCGCATGAAGACGCCGTCGGCCGAACACCTGCTCGGCACCGACCATTTCGGCCGCGACATCCTGTCGATGATCATGGTCGGCTCGCGCAACTCGATCGCCGTGGCCCTGGTCGCCGTCGGCATCGGCATGGGGCTCGGCGTGCCGCTCGGCTGCTGGGCCGCGGCGCGCGGCGGCTGGGTCGACGAAATCCTGATGCGCTTCAACGACCTCGTCTTCGCCTTCCCCGCCCTGCTCTCCGCGATCATGATCACGGCGATCTTCGGTCCCGGCGCCATCAACGCCATCATCGCCATCGGCATCTTCAACGTGCCGGTGTTCGCCCGCGTCGCCCGCGCCGGCGCGCTGGCGCTGTGGCCGCGCGAATTCATCCTCGCCGCCCGCGCCGCCGGCAAGGGGCCGGCCCTCATCACCATCGAGCATATCCTGCCCAACATCGCTACGGCGCTGCTCGTCCAGGGCACGATCCAGTTCGCGCTCGGCGTGCTCGCCGAGGCCGGCCTCTCCTATGTCGGGCTGGGCGCGCAGCCGCCGATGCCGAGCTGGGGGCGCATGCTGTTCGACGCGCAGACGCGCATGATGGTGGCGCCCTACCTCGCCATCTTCCCCGGCATGGCCATCGTCGCCACGGTGCTCGGCCTCAACCTGCTCGGCGACGGGCTCTCCGACGTGCTCGACCCGAAACTGAGGCGGCAGCGGTGAGCCTTCTCGAGATCGAAAAGCTGACCGTCGACATCGGCGGGACGCCCATCCTGAAGGGCATCGACCTGTCGATCGCCGCCGGCGAGACCGTCGGACTGGTCGGCGAATCCGGTTCCGGAAAGTCGATGACGGCGCTGACCGTGATGCGGCTCCTGCCGCACCAGGCGCGGACTTCCGGACGGGTCACCTTCGACGGCATCGACATCCTGGCGGCGAACGAAGATCGCATGTGCGCGCTGCGCGGCGACGACATCGGCATGGTCTTCCAGGAGCCGATGACGGCGCTGAACCCGGTCAAGACCATCGGCGAGCAGGTCGCCGAGGGCATCCGCTGGCACACCGGCGTCGGCCGCGCCGAAGCCGAGGAACGCGCCCGGCGCATCCTCGACCGCGTCGGCCTGCCCGAGGCGAAGTTCCCGCTGTCGCGCTACCCGCACGAGCTTTCCGGCGGCCAGCGCCAGCGCGTCGTCATTGCCATCGCCTGCGCGCTGAAGCCCAAGCTGCTCATCGCAGACGAGCCGACCACGGCGCTCGACGTGGTCCTGCAGAAGCAGATCCTCGATCTCCTGCGCGACCTCGTCCAGGAGAACCGCATGGGCCTCCTGCTCATCAGCCACGACCTCGCCGTGGTCACCGACATGTCGGACCGCGTCACCATCATGCGCCACGGCGAGGTGATGGAGGAAGGCGAGACGGCGCGGACGCTGTCCAGCCAGGTGCATCCCTATACGCGCCAGCTCGCCGAGGCGTCGATGCACGTCCCGGCGCGGGCCAAGACGCGCGTCTACGACCGGCAGACGCCGCTGCTCGAGGTGACGAACGTCGTGCGCGAGTATCCCGGCCGGCGCGCCTCGCTATTTCGCAAGGGGACGCCGACGCGCGCCGTCGACGAGGTCTCCTTCACGATCCATCCCGGCCAGTCGACGGCGCTGGTCGGCCGGTCGGGCTGCGGCAAGTCTACGCTCGCGCGCATGATCCTGGCGCTCGACAGGCCGACGGCGGGCTCCATCCGGCTCGCCGGCGAGGAACTGACGACCAGGGACGAGGCGGCGCTGAAGCCGCTCCGGCGCAACATGCAGGTCGTCTTCCAGGACCCCTACGGTTCGTTCGACCCGCGCCATCGCGTCGAACGGCTGGTGGCCGAGCCGCTCCACCTTCTCGACCGCAGGATCGGCACGAGCGAGCGCCGCGAGATGGTCGCCGCAGCACTCCACGAAGTCGGCCTGTCGTCGCGCGACATGGATAAGTACCCGCACGAGTTCTCCGGCGGCCAGCGCCAGCGCATCTCGATCGCCCGCGCCATCATCACCCGGCCGAAGCTGGTCGTCGCCGACGAGCCGGTGTCGGCGCTCGACGTGTCGATCCGCGCACAAATCCTCGACCTGTTCGCCGACCTTAACCAGCGGCTCGGCGTCGCCTACCTGTTCATCACCCACGATCTGACCGTGGCCCGCGCCATCACCGACGACGTCATGGTCATGCACGACGGCAAGATCGTCGAGCGCGGGCTCACCGGCGACGTCCTCGACGATCCGCAGTCCGACGCGGCGAAGGACCTCGTCGCCGCCGCACCCGACCTCCACCGCGCCATCGCCCGGCGCCTGCGCGAACAGGGCTGACGCGGCTGGAATTTCCCTTCTACCCTTGCGGGAGAAGGAAACGCCGGACGCCGTCCCGCCTGATCGGTTTGCGATTTCCATAGAGGCGAGCGGGCGCTAGAAGCAGGGTTTGCAAGCCTGGACGCCGCCGACGGCGGCGATGCGCCGCGACCAAGACCCGACGGGGAGAAGAACCATGCAGAAGCCGAAGCGGATCCTGTTCACCGGCGGATCGGGCAAGGCCGGCCGCCATGTCGTGCCTTACCTGCTCGACCGCGGCCATCGGGTCGTCAACGTCGACTTGACCCCCCTCGCCCACCCCGGCATCGACAACCTCACCGCCGACATCACCGATTCCGGCCAGATGTTCAACGTGATGACCAGCTACGCCAATTTCGACGAGTTGGAGCCCGGAACGGGCGTGCCGCGTTTCGACGCGGTGGTCCATTTCGCGGCTGTGCCGCGCATCCTGATCCGCCCCGACAACGAGACCTTCCGCATCAACACGGTCGGCACCTACAACGTCATCGAGGCGGCGGTGAAGCTCGGCATCCGCAAGATCGTCATTGCGTCGTCGGAAACCACCTACGGCGTTTGCTTCGCCGACGGCGAGGTCAATCCGCGCGTGCTGCCGCTCGAGGAGGACTACGACGTCGACCCGATGGACAGCTACGGCCTGTCGAAGGTGGTCAACGAAAAGACGGCGCGCGCCTTCCAGCGCCGCTCGGGCTTCGACATCTACGCCCTTCGCATCGGCAACGTCATCGAGCCGCACGAGTACGACCGCTTTCCCGGCTTCTTCGCCCATCCGGAGGTCCGCCGCCGCAACGTCTTCTGCTACATCGACGCGCGCGACCTCGGCCAGATCGTCGACCGGTGTCTCGCCACCGACGGGCTGGGCTACCAGGTCTTCAACGCCGGCAACGACACCAACTCGGCAAACATCCCCTCGAAGGAACTCGCCGCCCGCTTCTTCCCCGGCGTACCGCTGACGCGCGACCTCGGCGAGCACGAGGCGCTCTACTCCAACCGCAAGATCCGCGAGATGCTCGGCTTCGTCGAGGAGCACGACTGGCGCCTGTACGTGAAGGGCTGAAGGGCGGACGGGGCGTCTGGTGCAGGTGCCCCCTGCCGGCCGTCATTCCCTCAACACCGTCATTCCCTCGCCCACGCTGATCCTCGCCCTCGCCCGCGCCGTCGTCCTCGGGCT
>CAYJMY010000046.1:8805-27004 GCA_964371125.1 uncultured Mesorhizobium sp.
CGCCCCCCCCCCCCCCCCCCCCCCCCGCCGGCGGGCGCCCCCCGCGGTCGTACCCGGGCCGCGCCAGGGACGAAAGCCGGCGCCCTTCGCAGCGAGCTTTTTGCGCCCCTACTCCCGCACCGGCAGCGTGTCGGCCGGATCGAGATGGAGGAGATCGAGCAGGCGGCGCAGCAGGCGCACCTCCTCGCGCGACAACGTGGCGTCTGCCTTGGCGATATCGGCCAGATGGCGGGCGAGCAGCCGCCGGCGCTCGATGTCGAGGTCGCGGAACATCGCCACGGCCTGGGCGCCCGTCGTCTCGTAGGAGAAGTCGTGGAGATATCCGATCACCGCCTGCATGCTCTCCTCGGGAATGCCGAAGGAGACCCGGCAGATGCGGCGCAGCACCTCCATTTCCGTGTCGCTCACCTTGCCGTCGGTCAGCATCATGCGGAACAGGAGGACGAGTTCGGCGACGAGCACCGGATCGTCGGCGACCCTGCGGACGCCGGGATCGCCCTCGAAGACCGAGCGGATCTTCGCCAGAAGACCATGCGCCATGGATTGTCCTCCTCGTTTCGGCCGCCGTACCCTGGCGGACGCGCCCACACTATAGCCGGCGCGGCCTTGCGCAAGCCATTCCGCTGTGGTCGAAGCCGGTAGCGACCTCTCGCCTTGCTGCTGCGCCGATGATCGATCCCGCCCTCGAAGTCCTCGCAATTCTCGCCGTCGCCGCCTTCCTCGCCGGCTTCATCGATTCGATCGCCGGCGGCGGCGGCCTCGTCACCGTACCGGCCCTTCTGCTCGCCGGATTCGCACCGGTCGAGGCGCTCGGCACCAACAAGCTGCAGGGCCTGTTCGGCGCCGCGTCGGCGACAATCGCCTATGCCGGCAAGGGCCATGTGGACCTCAGACGTCAGCTTCCCTCGGCCGCTTACGCCGGGATCGGCGGTGCCGCCGGCGCGCTGCTGGCGACCGTGCTGCCGGGCGACGTACTGCGCATCCTGATGCCGTTCCTCCTGATCGCGATTGCGCTCTACTTCGCACTGAAGCCGAACATGGGCGACGTCGACCGCGCCGAGCGCCTGTCGCCCACCCTGTTCGCCATGTCGGTCGTGCCGGCGATCGGCTTCTACGACGGCGTCTTCGGACCCGGCACCGGGTCGTTCTTCATGCTCGCCTTCGTTTCGCTTGCCGGCTACGGCGTGCTCAAGGCGACCGCGCACACGAAGCTGCTCAACCTCGCCTCCAATGTCGGCGGCTTCGCCGCCTTCGCCCTGGTCGGCGCCGTCGCCTGGAAGACGGGGCTGGTGATGGGCGCGGCCCAGTTCGCCGGCGCCCGCATCGGCGCCCACCTCGCCATGAAGAAGGGCGCCCGCCTGATCAAGCCGCTGCTCGTCGTCACCTGCATCGCGCTCGCGATCCGCCTCCTCGCCGATCCACAGAACCCGATCCACGCCTGGCTCGTCGGCTGACGGCTTCCCACCGGCGCGAAAGCCTCTATTCTGCGGAAAGCAGCCGGAGCCGCCGATGGACGCCGCCGCCCTCCCCGAGCCGAACGACGGTCCGCCGGACTGGCTGCGACGCGCCGTGCGGCCGGAACTGGCCGGGCTCGTCGACGACATCGTCTGCTACCGCGAGACCGGACTGCCGATGGTCGGCCGGGTGGAAGTGGCGTCGCTCACCGTGCCGCTCGTCATCAGCTTCGCCGCACCGTTCTCCATCGCGCTCGGCCGTACGCCGAATGCCGCCGACCGGATCGCCAGCTTCGCCGCCGGCCTGTTCGCCGGCCCGGTGGTCATGGATTCGCCGGGCACGGCCGAATGCGTGCAGGTGAACTTCACCCCGCCCGGCGCCATCCGCTTCTTCGGCCTGCCGCTGAGCGAACTCGCCGACGCCATGGTGACGCTCGACGACCTCGGCGACCGCGCCATCCGCGCGCTTGCCCATCGCCTCGGCGAGGAGCCGGAGCCGGCGCGACGGCTCGATCTCGTCGAGGCGTTCGTCCTGCGGCGCATTCTCGCCGGACGGCGGTGCGATCCGGCGATCGCTTGGGCCTACCGACGCATCGTCGGGAGCGATGGCGCCGTGCGCGTCGCCAGCCTCGCCGCCGAGCTTGGCTGCAGCCGCAGGCACCTCGCTGAACGCTTCCGCCTGCAGGTCGGCCTGCCGCCGAAGACGGTGGCGCGCATGGCCCGTTTCCAGGGCGCGCTGGTCCTGTCGTCGCGCACGGCCGCACCAGACTGGGCCGACATCGCCGCGGCCTGCTTCTATGCCGACCAGGCGCACCTGACCCGCGAGTTCAGCGAATTCGCCGGTTTGCCGCCGGCGGCCTGGCACCGGCGCGCCGCCTGAGCCGGTCACATTCCTTCAAGACCGGGCAACGAGCCTGCGGCAGGATGCGTTCATGGCTCGAAGCCCGAGCCCGCGAACCCGAAGGGAGCCTCCCATGACCAGCACCAGCGAAGCCCCACGCCTCTACCCCACCTTCCGCTATCGCGACCCCGCCGCGATGATCGATTTCCTCGGCGAGGCCTTCGGCTTCACCGTGCGCGCCCGCTACGGCGAAGGCGACCGCGTCGACCATGCCGAACTCGCCTTCGGCTCGGCGATGATCATGCTCGGCGGCGTCCGCGACGACGAATACGGCGCCATGGTCGGCCAGCCCGGCGACAATGGCGGCAAGTCGGTCTACATCGCCGTCGACGACGCCGACGCGGCGTTCGCCCGCGCCAAAGCGGCCGGCGCAAAAATCCTGCGCGAGCCGGAGGACACGTTCTACGGCAGCCGCGACTTCATCTGCGCCGATCCGGAAGGCGTGGTCTGGTGCTTCGGCACCTACTGGCCGAAGGCGTCCGACCCCGCCTGAGGCGGCCGCTCACCGGGCGGCGGAAAAGACCGCGTCGCAGTCGAGGTGCTCTTCCAGCCTCTCGGCGATCCTGTCGAGCGCCGCATCGACGCCGGCGCGATAGTCACCGCCGCCGCCCTCGACGCCGAACTGCGCGAGGAACCTCTTGCGAAAGAGGTCGGCGCCGAACAGGCCGTGAAGATAGGTGCCGAAGACGCGCCCATCGGCGCTGGTGGCGCCGTCGGGAACGCCTTCGATGAGCGCGACCGGGCGCGTCCGGTCGGGGCCTTCCGTGCGCCCGAGATGGATCTCGTAGCCTTCCAGCGGCGCGTCGTGGTGGAGCGAATGCGCGGCGACGTTGCGCACGGTCTTTTCCGCGTCCATCACCGTCTCGACGTCGAGCAGGCCGAGGCCGGGCGCCTCGCGCACGCTGCCCTCGCGGCCTTCAGGGTCGCGCACCGTGCGGCCGAGCATCTGGTAGCCGCCGCACAGGCCGACGACATGGCCGCCGCGGCCATGGTGGGCGGCGAGATCGATGTCCCAGCCCTCCTCGCGGAAGCGCGTCAGGTCGCCGATCGTCGACTTCGATCCGGGGATGACGACGAGGCGCGCGTCCTCGGGAAGCCGGCGGCCGGGCGGGACGAACACCACCTCGACCTCCGGCTCGGCGCGCAGCGGATCCAGGTCGTCGAAATTGGCGATGCGCGACAGCATCGGTACGGCGACCATCAGCCGCCGGTCGCCGGCCGCGCCCGGCCGCTCGAGCACGACGGCGTCCTCCGACGGCAGGAGGGCTGCCTCGCGCAGCCACGGAACGACGCCGAACGAGCGCCAGCCGGTGAAGCGGCCGATGGCCGCCAGGCCGTCGTCGAACAGCGACAGGTCGCCGCGGAACTTGTTGATGATATAGCCGACGATCATCGCCCGGTCCTCGTCTGAGAGGATGCGATGCGTGCCGGCGAGCGCCGCGATGACGCCGCCGCGGTCGATGTCGCCGACGAGGATCACCGGGCAGCCGGCGCGCGTGGCAAAGCCCATGTTGGCGATGTCGCGGTCGCGCAGGTTGATCTCGGCCGGCGATCCGGCGCCCTCGACGATGACGAGGTCGGCGCCCTCGCCCACCTTCGCCCAGGACTCCATCACCGCGTCCATCAGCGTCGCCTTGAGGATCTGGTAGTCGGCCGCCTGCGCCTCGCCGGCCACCCGCCCCTGCACCACCACCTGCGCGCCGATGTCGGTCTGCGGCTTGAGCAGCACCGGGTTCATATGGACGGAGGGCGTCGCCCCGCAGGCGATCGCCTGCAGCCACTGCGCCCGGCCGATCTCCCCGCCCGGTTCGCCGCGCCGCCCGGCGACGGCCGCGTTGTTCGACATGTTCTGCGGCTTGAACGGCCGCACGATCATGCCGCGGTTCTTCGCCGCTCGGCACAGCCCCGCCACCAGCACGGTCTTGCCGACGTCGGAGCCGGTGCCCTGGAGCATGATGGCGCGGGCCATCGTCAGGCCTCCCGCCCGGCGGCGCCGGTCACTGTCGACTTCTGCGCCAGGGGCCCGCCGCGCCAGAGATAGAGCGCCAGCAGCGGCTCGGCGCCGGTGCGCATGGCGTGGCTGACGTTGGAGGGATGGTGGATCACCTCGCCCGCCGCCCGCGCCACGAAGGCGCCGTCGCCCTTGCGCCATTCGGTTTGTGGCGTCAGCGGCACGTAGATTTCCTCGGCGAGATGGTGGTGGTCGGGATAGATCACGTCCGGCCCGAGCAGCAGGAAGCCGGCGGCGATCGCCTCGCTGGCGAAGTGCCCGCGCGTGCCGACGAGTTCGGTCCAGCCGTAGCGGTCGAGGAAGCCGCGGCCAAAATCGGCCTCGGTATAGGTCTGCGCCCAGCGCAGCGCGCCGGCATGTCGCGCCAGGCATTGCCCCAGCGCCTCCGCGCCGCCGCCGGCGATCGCCGCTGCGCGCGGCAGGTATTGCAGGCACGGCAGCGCCACGGGCGCGAGTTCGCGCTCATCCGGCGTACGGTCGATCGCCGCGGCGAAGCCGTCGACCAGCGCATCGCCGCGCCCTTCCATGAAGGCCCGCAAGAGACCGAGCAGGTCGTGCATGGCTGCGCTCACCGGTGGTCTCCGTTGCCCTGTTTTCGCACAACCGCTCCGCTGACGGCCGGGTTGCGCGGCGGCATCATTGGACTAGAGTGCGGCCGACGAAAAGCCGAAAAAAGATGGCCGGGAGGGCCGCCATGGACGCAATCGCCAGCCAGTCCCAGTTCGAGCTCAACGAGGATCAGCGCGCCGTCCAGGCGATGGCCGAAGCCTTCGCCGCCGACCGCGTAGCGCCCAACGCGCTCGAATGGGACAGGAAGCGCCATTTTCCCGCCGACGTGATCCGCGAGACGGGCCCGCTGGGGCTGGGCGGCATCTACGTGCGCGACGACGTCGGCGGCTCCGGCCTCGGCCGGCTCGACGCCGTGCTGATCTTCGAGGCGCTGTCGCGCGCCTGCCCGGCCTTCTCCTCCTTCATCTCCATCCACAACATGGCGGCGTGGATGGTCGACATGTTCGGCAACGATGAGCAGCGCCAGCGCTTCCTGCCGAAGCTCACCTCGATGGAATGGCTGGCCAGCTACGCCCTGACCGAGCCGGGCTCTGGTTCCGACGCCGCGGCGCTGAAGACGCGCGCCGTCAGGAGCGGCGGCAACGGCAGCGACTACGTGCTCAACGGCGCCAAGCAGTTCATCTCCGGCGCCGGCGATTCCGACGTCTACGTGACCATGGTGCGCACCGGCGACGACGGGCCGAAGGGAATCTCGACGCTGGTCATCCCCAAAGACGCGCCCGGCCTCTCCTTCGGCGCGGTCGAGAACAAGATGGGCTGGCATATGCAGTCCACCCGCCAGGTGATCTTCGAGGACTGCAAGGTGCCGGCCGAGAACCTATTGTCCGGCGAAGGCGCCGGTTTCCGCATCGCCATGGCCGGCCTCGACGGCGGCCGCCTGAACATCGCCGCCTGCTCGCTGGGCGGCGCGCAGTCGGCGCTGGACAAGGCGCTCGCCTATGCCGGCGAGCGTTCGGCGTTCGGCCAGAAGATTAACCAGTTCCAGGCGCTGCAGTTCAAGCTGGCCGACATGGAGACCGAACTCCAGGCGGCGCGCATGCTGCTCTACACGGCCGCCGCCAAGCTCGACCGCAAGGCGCACGACGCATCGAAATGGTCGGCCATGGCCAAGCGCTTCGTCACAGACACTGGCTCCGCCGTCGCCAACGACGCGCTGCAGGTGTTCGGCGGCTACGGCTACCTGCACGATTACGGCGTCGAGAAGCTGGTGCGCGACCTGCGCGTCCACCAGATCCTCGAGGGCACCAACGAGATCATGCGCGTCATCGTCGCGCGGCATCTGATCGGGCGGTGAATGGCGAATGGTGAATGGTGATTGGAAAACACCAATCCGCTCTTCATCGCCCATTCCCCATTCACCATTCACCATTCACGTTCCGGAGGAACACATGACCCCCATCGCGATGGCCGCCAATCTCGTCAAGGCCGGCCATGCCGTGCGCGGTTTCGACCTCGTCGCCGACAATCTGGCGACGGCGGAGAAGAACGGCGTGGCGGTCGCAGCGAATGCTGCAGCGGCGGTCGAGGGCGCCGAAGTCGTCATCACCATGCTGCCGGCCGGTAAGCACGTGCTCGCCGTCTATGCCGAACTCGCGCCGAAGGCGGCGAAGGGCGCGCTGTTCATCGATTCCTCGACCATCGACGTCGACTCCGCCCGCAAGGCCCACGCCATCGCCTCCGAGCACGGCCTGCTTTCCGTCGACGCGCCGGTCTCCGGCGGCACTGGGGGTGCCGCGGCGGGAACGCTAACCTTCATGGCCGGCGGTTCGGCCGATGCCTTCGCCAGGGCCGAGCCTGTGCTGAAGCCGATGGCCGGTCGCATCGTCCATTGCGGCGACGCCGGCGCCGGACAGGCGGCGAAGATCTGCAACAACATGATCCTCGGCATCTCCATGATCGGCGTCGGGGAAGCATTCGTGCTCGCCGAGAAGCTCGGCCTCTCGCACCAGGCGCTGTTCGACGTGGCCTCCACCTCGTCGGGCCAGTGCTGGTCGCTGACCACCTACTGCCCGGTCCCCGGCCCGGTACCCAACTCGCCGGCCAACCGCGACTACAAGCCCGGCTTCGCCGCCGCGCTGATGCTGAAGGACCTGAAGCTCGCCCAGGAAGCGGCGCAGTCGGCGGGCGCCGTCACCCCGCTCGGCGCCGAGGCGACCCAGCTCTATGCCCTCTTCAACGCGCAGGGCCATGGCGGCACCGATTTCTCCGGCATCATCCGCTTCCTGCGCGGCGAGACCGGCTGACGCAGCGTCACCTTTGCGTAGATGAAATAGAACGCCGGGAAGCCAAGAATAATCGCGAATTTAGGTTTGCTTAAGCTCTCGATAACCGGCCGGTAACGATGTCCCTGTAGAACGGTTTGCGAGGCGGTCATCGCAGCCCGCCCACCGCTCCGGATCAGGTCTCGCGTACCGGAGCTGTTACCTTCGCAGTGTTGTCGCGATGGGCCATGCGTATTTGTGGCAAGACCGTGCTTACCCTTGCGGGAAGCGCGGTTTTTGCCTTTGCACGGCTTTTCGGCGCGGCGGACGCATCAAAGATTGAGCGGCGCGCCCGGGATGCTGATCCTGTCCTTGTTGACCAGCACCATCGGCGTATCCTCGCCGTCGACGGTGACGACCAGCAGCCGGAGATCCCAGATGCCCGCCGTGCGCACCGCATGGGACGTCGCCGTGCCGTTCGCCTTCGAGCCCTTGAGCGGTATGCCGAGCCGAGCCTCGCCGCTGCCGCCTGCATCGACGTTGATCGAGCCGCTTGCCCAGAAGCCGGTGGAGATGTCGTCGCCGAGAGCCGCGCGGACCTGCTCGTCGGCGCGAACGGCCGTCATCGTCAATTCGTAGGCTTCGCTGTTCTTCAGGGTGCTCGGGATCGACAGCACGAGCGCGCTGACGCCGCCGATGACCGCGAGCCAGATGGCGAGGCCGGCGATCGCCCAGGCGCGTTGCGTCTTGCGGAAATGTTCTGCGTCGCGCCAGGCGCGGTTGCGCCATGCCCAGCGGCTGCCGCGCGCCCCGAGCACGAAGATCATGACGAAGCCGACGACGGGCACGAAGGTCAGAAGTGCGATCCAGGTGCTGTTGCCGATGCCCCAGATCCAGTTGAGGAAGAACGCCCCCCAGTTCCAGCGGTCGAGTTCGCGCGGGATCTCCGCCGGTTCGTTCAACGCCTTCTCGGCCATGGCCTGTCCCCCGATCTCGTGATCGGGGAAGCCTATGGGCTTCGGAGCGGCAACTCAAGGACGCCGTGACGGCGTGGATCAGCTCCGCGACAGCCGGCGGTAGTTGGCGCGCACGCGCCGGCCAGCCGGCCTCAGCGCCGCATGCGCGGCCCGATCGAAGGCGCGCCCGAATACCGATGCGAAATCCCCACCGGCCATCAGGTCGGGCCAGAAGCGCAAGGCGGAGGCGAACAGGACGAGGTGCGCCGCGGCAAGACCCTCGACGAGCGCCTCGGCTTTCTCGCTGATCGCAAGCGCGGTCTCGACGCCGGCAAAGGGATCGCCGCCCGCCTCGGTCGCCAGAAGCGGCAGCCGCATCGCCACGACCGCAGGTGCGAATGCCAGGTTCGCCATCAGCGTGGCCTGGCGGCGGGAGTATCGAATCGGGATCATGGGGGCTCCGGCGTCTGGCGGATCGGGCGTCCGATCGCGTCGGACCGCCTTCAACGCGCTCGTCGCCGACGGGTTGCCTGGCATGCTTCGCGCAGCCGCGCCGCCGCAGGATCAGCCGCGCGGCACGAATTGCGGGTCGACGGGCGGGCGCAGCCCGTTGGCCATGCGGTTGGTCTCGTTGGCCATGCCGACGACCGCCATGAGTTCCATCAGTTGCGCCTCGCTCATGCCCTTGGCGCGGGCGGAAGCCGTGTGCGAGTAGGTGCAGTATTCGCAGCCGTTGGTCGCCGACACCGCGATATAGATCAGCTCCTTGGTGAGCGGGTCGAGCGCGCCCGGCCCCATCACCTGCTTGATGTCCTCCCAGGTCCGCCTGAGCAGCGCCGGATCATGGGCGAGCACCTTCCAGAAATTGTTGATCCAGTCGGTGCCGCGCGTCTTCATGATGTCGTCGTAGACGGCGCGGACCGCCGGCGCGGCATCCTGGTATTCGACCAGCGGGACGATCGGCTTGGCGGACATGGGTTTCTCCTCGTGGAAGGAAGCGGGGCGGCCAAGGCCGCCCCGAAAAGAAGGATCAGGCGCCCTTTTTCGTCAGATCGGCCAGCGCCAGGTCGAGCGCCTTGAGGATGCGCTCGCAGGCCATGTCGATGGTCGAGCGCGTCCAGATCAGCGGTGGCGACATGATCATCGTGTCGCCGGTGGCGCGCAGCATCATGCCCTGGCCGATGGCGTGGTCGCGCACGGCGACGGCCGCGCTGCCGCCCGGTTCGAAGCGCTTGCGCGTGGCCTTGTCGCTGACGATCTCGATCGCGCCCATCAGGCCGATCGAGCGCACCTGGCCAACCAGCGGATGGCCGGCGATGCGCTCGTCGAGCGCCTTGGCGAAGTACGGGCCGGTGTCGGTCTTCACCCGGTCGATCAGCCCTTCCTTCTCGATGATGTCGAGGTTGGCGAGCGCCACCGCGCAGGCCACCGGATGACCCGAATAGGTGTAGCCGTGATAGAACTCGCCGCCCTTCTCGACCAGCGTCGCGGCGATGCGGTCGCCGACCAGCAGCGCCGACAGCGGCTGGTAGCCCGAGGTCAGCGCCTTCGCCGTGGTGATCGTGTCGGCCTCGACGCCGAAGGTCTGCGCGGCGAACCACTCGCCGGTGCGCCCGTAGCCGGTGATCACCTCGTCGAGCATCAGCAGCACGTCGTATTTGCGGCAGATGCGCTGGATTTCCGGCCAGTAGCTCGCCGGCGGGATGCGCACGCCGCCCGCGCCCATCACCGGCTCGCCGATGAAGGCCGCGACGTTGTCGGCGCCCGCCTCGAGGATGGCGTCCTCGACGGCCTTCGCCGCGCGCAGGCCGAAATCGTGGTCGCTCTCGCCGGGCAGCGCCAGCTCATAGGCATAGGGCGGCATGACGTGGACGATGTTCGGCACCGCGCCGTAGAGCTGGTCGTGCATGCCCTGCATGCCGCCGAGCGAAGCGCCGGCGATCGTCGAGCCGTGATAGGCGCTCTTCCGCGAGATGATGCGGTTCTTCTGCGGCTTGCCCTGCAGGGCCCAGAAGTGGCGCACCAGGCGCAGCGCCGTGTCGTTCGATTCCGATCCCGACGAGCCGTAGAACACCTGGTTGATGTTGGCCGGCGCGATCTCGGCCAGCTTCTTCGACAGGAGCACCGGCGTCGGCGTCGAGCAGCGGAAGAAGGAATTGTAGTACGGCAGTTCCTTCATCTGCCGGTAGGCTGCCTCGGCGAGCGCGTCGCGGCCGTAGCCGACGTTGACGCACCAAAGGCCGGCCATGCCGTCGAGGATCTCGTTGCCTTCCGAATCGTAGACGAACGGCCCCTCGGCGCGGGTGATCATGCGCGCGCCGGCATCACGCAGGTCGCGGTGATCGGTGAACGGATGGAGGTGATGCGCGGAGTCGATCTGCTGGAGCTGGGCCAGCGAATAGTTCTGGTATGTCATGGACTTGGTCCTTTCTGCTGAATCTGTCCGGCAGGGCCGGGTCGGGGATTTCAGCAGACACCGGGCGGCGAATAGCCGATGCGCGCGCACAGCCGCAACAGCTCGGCGTGCCGCGTGCGCGGCGACGGCTTGACGGCTATGCAGGGGGCGGACATGCCCGAGGATAGCCGAGAAGCGCCGCCGCGTTCAAGCGGGGCGAAACCGGACGGCGGGAAACGGTAGTGTCTCGGTTTGAAGTTGGCCTTCTGGCCATTCGTGCTCGATGGCGCGTATCACCCGACGGGCCTCATCGCCATTGCGCCGGTCGAGCACCATTGTCAGAGTGCGGGATTGCCACAGACGAGACAACCCATGCCCCTAGGTCGACGCCTGACCATCTTGCTCAAGGTCTTGGGCGTGTTCCTGCTCATCGGGCCGCCTGTCGGCGCGTTGACGTTCTTTGTCGGAATGGGCGTCTATGGGGTGAGCCGGACGGGCGATTTTGCCGGCATGTGGTGGCTCTCCCTGTTTGGTCTCATCTACGGCGTGCCGTTGAGCTATCTGATCGGCATCGCACCCGCCGCAGCTGCTGGCTTCATCCTCGGCGTAACGGCCGCGCTGCATCATGTTCCGGGACTCTTGTTCTCGACAGCCACCGGCTTCTTTGTCGGCCTCTGGATGGTTTATGCGGGAGGGAGACCCATCGCACCGCCAAGCACCGAAACCGCGTCCGACTACGTGCCGGTGGTTCTTCTCATTGCAACGTGCCTGGTCGCAACGGTTCTCTGCTGGGCGATCGCGCGCCTTGTAATTGGCAAACCACCCGCGTCTTCGCCACGGCCGGTCGGGCATCCGCCGGCATAGGATGCGCATCGCCATTCCCCCGGACTGGGAATGACAGCAACCGCATGGAAAGCGGGGAAAGGGTTCGTGGCGCGAAGAGCAAGGAGCGGAGATTCGGACTGAGACACCAACCGCGAATCGCGTTGGCCGCCCGGCCGCCGGCTCAGCGCCGCTCGCCCGGCGCGCGCCAAAAAGCCGCCGCCCGGGCGGCCAGCATCAGCGCGAAGAGCAGGCCGATCGACAGCGGCAGGCCCTGCACGCCGACCAGGTCCATCAGCGCCCCGGAGAAGGGCGGCACGGCGATGCCGCCGACGCCCCAGAACATGGCGAAGGCGGCGTTGCCGGCGATCAGCGTGGCCCCGGAGAAGCGGTTGCCGAGCTCGACCAGCGCCATCGTGTAGATGCCGAGCGCGGCCGCACCCCAGACGAAGGCGAGCGGCCATTCGAGCGGCGTGGCGAACGTCACCGGCAGCAGCGCGCAACCCGCGACGACGATTGCCGCGCAGACGAGGAGCATGCGGCCCGCCCCGTAGCGTTCGGCGAAGAGGCCGAGCGGCACCTGGAGCGCGATGTTGCCGGCGATGAACGCCGTGAGAAAGGCCGCGACCGCCCCGTCGGCGCTGCCGTAGGCGCGGCCGTAGACGGCGGCGAGCGCCAGCAGCGCCTGCTCCGAGCCGGCGACGACGGCGACCGCGACCAGCAGGAACGGCGCCAGCGGGAGGAAGCGGCGCAGGGCGGAGCCGCGATGATCGCCCTCGAAGGCCGGCAGGCGCGGCAGGACCACGGCGAGGCAGGCCGCGCAGCCGGCGAAGGCGGCGATGCCGATGACGAAGGGCGGCCAACCCTCCGTGCCGACGATGGTCAGCGCCAGCGGCCCGACGGCGAAGCCGGCGGAGACGAGCGACGTGTAGGCGCCCATCACCCTGCCCCGCCGCGAAGCCGGCGTCATGGCGACCATCCACGTCTCGCTGATCACGTAGAGAGGATTGACGACGAAGCCGAGCAGGAAGCGCAGCGGAAACCACAGCCAGAAATCCTGCGTCCAGCCGATCAGGGCGAGGAAAACCGCGCCGAACAGCGCGCAGGCGAGCGCCACCGTGCCTGCGCCGAAGCGGTTGACGAGCGGCGGTATCACCGGCGCCGACAGGATGAAGCCGAGCGGCATCATCGCCGCGGAAAGCCCGATCATGCCCGAGGTCCAGCCCTGGCGCTCGAGGATGAAGGACAGCAGCGGATAGCACAGGCCCTGGGCGACGGCGAAGACCGTCACCGTCAGCGTGATGCCGGCGATCGCCGCCCAGGGGGCGGTCACGGCGTCGGCGTCGCGGGTGGTGGCGTCCATGGTGGCGTTGCGCTGCTCGATTAAGGCGCACCAATAGGCGACCCGCCTTTCCGGCGATATCGCCTTCCGTAGGAATTCGCCTGAGCCAGCGTCAGCGGCGCGGGAGAGAGCGCACCGCCGCGAAGACGACGAGGCCGAGGCCGAGCGTGGCAAGCAGCACCGGCATGCCGACCGGTCCCGCCGCCTGCATGACGAGGCCCGAGCCGGGCGGCCCGACGATGCCGCCGACACCCCACATCAGGGCGAAGGCGGCGTTGCCGGTGACCAGCACCGAGCCACGGAAGCGGTTCCCGAGTTCGACCAGCGCCATCGTGTAGACGCCGTAGCCGACACCGCCCATGACGAGCACGATCGGCCATGCCAGCGGCGTCGTCACCAGGATCGGTAGGAGAAGCGCGCAGGTGGAGTTGACCAGGGCGCAGGCGACGATCATCGGGCGGGCGCCGAGTTTCTCCGCCAAAACGCCGAGCGGCAATTGCAGCAGGATGTTGCCGGCCGACATCGCGGTGATGAGGGCGGCGAGCGTCGCCTCGGGCAGGCCGTAGGCGGCGCCGAACACCGGCAGCAGCGAATAGACGCTCTGCTGGGTGGCGGCCGAGACGACGACGGCGAAGAGCAGCGTCGGCGCCACCAGCCAGAAACCGAGCACGCTGCCCTTCGGCGCGTCGTCGTCCTCGAAGCCTCTCAATCGGGCGGTGGTGGCGAAGAGCAGGCCCGCGCAGGCGGCGAAGGCGGCGATGCCGACCATGAGCGGCGGCCAGCCCTCCGAGCCGACGAAAGCCAGCGTCAGCGGCCCGGCTGCATAGCCGATGCCGGTCACGGCGTTGAAGACGCCCATGATGCGGCCGCGGCGCTCCGGCGGCGCCAGCGCGAGGGTCCACACCTCGCCGAGGATGAAGAGCGGGTTGATGGCGACGCCGATGAGGAAGCGCACCGGATACCAGGCGATGTCGTTCTGCAGCAGGCCGACCAGGACGAGCAGGAATGCGGCCGACAACGCACAGATCGTGGCAAGGCCCCTCGCCCCGATCAGGCGCACCGCGGCGGGAACGAAGAAGGCCGAGGCGATCAGGCCGAGCGGCGTCATCGCCGCCGACAGGCCGATCTCGGCGGGCGTCATGCCCTGGCGCTGCATCATGAAGGTGAACAGCGGGTAGCTGAGGCCCTGCGCGATGGCGAAGACGGACAGGCTGGCGATGACGCCCGTGAGGGCGGCGAGCGGCAGGGGCGCCTTCTCTCGAATCTCTGGGGTCATGCCGGAGGTTGCCGGTGAAGGTGGGGCGAGCCGTAGCCGTTGGCGGTGCACCATACAAGAGGCAGCGCCGGCCGCGGTCGGGTCCAGCGCGGAAAACGATCCGCCGGCCTGCTGTTAAGGCGGTTCAGACCAGCCCAAGCCTAATCAAGCTTTCGGCGGTCGCTGGCACCGATTCACTGAGCGGCCGGAACTTCATGCCGAGCGCCTTGCGCGTAAGCGCGTTGTCGACCTCCGGGAAGGCGCCGAGATCAGGAACCGACGCTCGTGCCTGGGCATCGAACACCCCGACCAGCCTTACAACGAAGTTGGGCAACTCGAAGCGCGGCGCGCGCCTTGCCTTTGCGCCCAACCGCTCGCGGATAGCCCGCGCCATTTCGATGAACCACGCCGTTTCCGAAACGGCGATGTAGCGCCCGCCGGACGACTCGTCCGTCTCCATTGCGAGCCGATGGGCCGTTGCAACATCGCGTACATCGACGACGGGCAGGGCCAGGCGCGGAACCCCGGGATACTTTCCTTGAAGGAACTGGCGGATTAGGTCCGCCGACGTGCCGATGTCGGCGTCCAGGGCCGGGCCGTACACGAGACCCGGATTGACCGAACTGTAGTGAAAGGACGGACGCTCGGCTTCCATAAAGTCGCGGGCCGCGCGTTCCGCCAAGGTCTTGGATTTCGCGTAGGTGCCGACGTTCGCATTCGTCACGTCGGTCCAATCGTTTTCGGTGAAGGGCGCAGTTCGCTCGCGCGGGTGGCCGTAGATCACTGCAACCACGGACGATGTATGGACGAACCGTTGGATTCCGGCCGCGGCGGCGGCCCGCAGCACGCGTTTTGTTCCCTCGACTGCCGGTCGGATCAGGTCATCGGGATGTTTCGGTTCGGTAAAAATGAACGGCGAAGCCACATGTAGAACCGCGCCGACTCCGTTCATCGCTTCGGCCCAGCCCTTGTCGGACAACAGGTCAGTCTCGGCGAACTCCAGCCGGGAAGCATCGGCATGGCGCGAGATCGTATCGCGAACCCCACCGGCCTTTGCGAGGCTCCGCACCGTGCCACGCACCCGGTAGCCGTGATTGAGCATTTCGACGGCGCAGTGCTTGGCGATGAAGCCGGATATACCCGTGACCAGCACCGTTCGCGCCATGGCCGTCTCCGATCCCGTTCGCCCCGTCGTCCTGCGCCAGCCTAAATCAAGATCAAAGCCGCGGCTAGCGCGCCGCCCCGCCTCTGCCGGAATAACGACGCGGCCCTGACGCATCCCTGACGGACGTCCGTGGGCCAGCCGGGGCATGTTCGTGGCAGGTTACACAGGATGCCCCTCATGAACGCCGCGCTTCACCCCGCCGAACCGGCCCTCGCCAACGACCGAACACGCCGCGGCGGCCGTGCCGGCAAGCGCAGCGGCGCTTCCTCGGCCTTCGAGCAGCCGCCGTTCCGCCAGTTCCGCATCCCCTTCGCGCCGACGAAGCTGGTTTCCGACGACGAGCTGGAATCGATCCACCGCGCCTCGCTGCGCGTGCTCTCCGAGATCGGCGTCGACGTGCTGCACGAAGGCGCGCGAAAAATCATGAAGGAACACGGCGCCGACGTGCGCGAGGGAGCCGAGCGCGTTCGCTTCGACGGCGACATGCTGCTCGAGCTGGTCGCCCATGCGCCGTCCGAGTTCACGATGCATGCGCGCAACCCGGAGCACAACGTGCGCTTCGGCGGCGACAACCTCGTCTTCTCGCAGATGGCCTCGGCGCCGAACTGCTCCGACACCGACCGCGGCCGCCGTGCCGGCAACCAGGAGGATTTCCGCAACTTCCTCAAGCTGGCGCAGATGCACAACGTGCTGCAGACGACCGGCGGCTATCCGGTCGAGCCGATCGACATCCACCCCTCGATCCGCCACCTCGAATGCATCCGCGACCTGGCGACGCTGACCGACAAGGTTTTTCACATCTATTCGCTCGGCCGCGAGCGCAATGTCGACGGCATCGAGATCGCCCGCATCGCCCGCGGGGTGAGCCGCGAGCAGATGCTCGAGGAGCCGTCGGTCTACACGATCATCAACACCAACTCGCCGCTGAAGCTCGACGTGCCCATGATGGAAGGCATCATCCAGATGTCGTCGATGGGCCAGCTGGTCATCGTCACGCCGTTCACCCTGTCGGGCGCCATGGCGCCGGTAACGGTGGCCGGCGCGCTGGTCCAGCAGAATGCCGAGGCCCTGGCCGGCATCGCCTTCACCCAGATGGTGCGCAAGGGCGCGCCCGTCGGCTATGGCGGCTTCACCTCGAACGTCGACATGAAGACCGGGGCGCCGGCCTTCGGCACGCCCGAATACATGAAGGCGCAGCTCGTCGGCGGCCAGCTCGCCCGCCGCTACGGCATCCCCTACCGCACGTCGAACGTCTGCGCGGCCAACACGGTCGACGCGCAGGCGGCCTACGAGAGCGTGTTCTCGCTGTGGGGCGCGATTTCCGGCGGCGCCAACTTCATCCTCCATGCCGCTGGTTGGCTGGAGGGCGGCCTGCGCTGCTCCTACGAAAAGACCATCCTCGACATCGACCTGTTGCAGATGGTTGAGGAGTTCCTCACCCCGCTCGACCTGTCGGAAGACGCGCTCGCCGTCGACGCCATCCGCGAGGTCGGCCCCGGCGGCCACTTCTTCGGCACGCCGCACACCCAGTCGCGCTACAAGACCGCGTTCTATGCGCCGATCCTGTCGGACTGGCGCAATTTCGAGACCTGGGCGGAGGCCGGCTCGCCGACCGCGATCGAACGCGCCAACAGGATCTGGAAGGAGCGCCTCGCTGCCTACGAGCGGCCGGCGATGGACCCGGCGATCCGCGAGGAGCTCGACGCCTTCGTCGACAAGCGCATCGCCGAGGGCGGCGCGCCGACGGATTTTTGAGAACTCGGATGATAGAGAGGAAGGAAGGTCGACCCCCACTCCGATCGGCTTCGCCGACCACCTCTCCCCCGCTCGCCGGGGGAGAGGAAAGGCGCGTGCGGTCGACGCCGGGCGCCCTTCCTCTACCCCCGGAGGGGGGAGAGGTGGCGTCGCGAAGCGACGACGGAGTGGGGGAAGGCGTTCGCCAGAGCCGCAGCCGGAGGAAACCAGGCACGACTCCTCGCGCCCGCGACCTTCGTCAGGGTGACAATCAGGCAGAAGCCCTCCTCTGGCTTGAACTGAAGCGGCGCCGACTGGGAGGCTACAAGTTTACCCGCCAGTTCCCGATCGGCCCTTACTTCGCCGATTTCGCTTGTCGCGACAGATGGCTCGTCGTCGAGGTCGATGGATCGCAGCATGCCGATAGCCATCATGACCGGCGACGCGACAGCTACCTCCGCGATCGTGGCTGGTCGACGTTGCGCTTCTGGAACACCGACGTGGCAAAGCAGCGCCGCTCCGTGTGCGAGACCATTCTCGCGGCGGTCGAGGGACGGCTGACGAACGATGTCATCGCTCCAGACCTTCGTTTCGTCTACGCGCGGAGCAGCAATCCGCTGGCCCGAACGCGGTCGCCTGAGATCCTGCAATGAACCTCCGCCCGATCAACGCCGCCGATGCGCCGCAGCCGGCCGGAGGCTATGCCCAGGCGCTGGAAGTCGTCGGCGCCACGCGCACCCTCCATATCTCCGGCCAGATCCCCGAGACCGTCGACGGCGTAGTGCCGGCCGATTTCGAAGCGCAGGCGCGGCTTTCGTGGAAGAACATCGAGGCGCAGTTGCGCGCCGCCGGTATGACGTTGGACAATCTCGTCAAGGCCACGGTCTTCCTCGCCGACCGCGCTTACGCCATACCCAACCGCACCGTCCGCAACGAGGTGCTGGCAGGCCGGCAGATTTCCCTGACCGTGATCATCTGCACCATCTTCGACGAAAAATGGCTGCTCGAAATCGAGGCGGTCGCGGCCGCTTGACACCTGACTCGACTTTGCAACGACCCGATTCATTTCTCGACAAAACGGACCCATTCTCATGAAATCCCACGCAAAAGCAGTTGTCATCGGCGGCGGCGTCGTCGGCTGTTCGGTGCTTTACCACCTGGCCCGCGCCGGCTGGACCGACGTCATGCTGATCGAACGCTCGGAGCTGATGTCCGGTTCGTCCTGTCACGCGGCCGGCGGCTTCCATACGCTCAACGGCGACCCCAACGTCGCCAAGCTGCAGGCCTACACCGTCCAGCTCTACAAGGAGCTGGAGGAGTTGTCCGGCCAGTCCTGCTCGCTGCATCTGACCGGCGGCGTCATGCTGGCCGACAGTCCTGAGCGCATGGACTT
>CAYJMY010000047.1:0-26771 GCA_964371125.1 uncultured Mesorhizobium sp.
GCGCCGACATGCTCAATTCGGCGCTCGCCTTCACCAACATGACCAACGGCATAACCCAGTGGATCGTCGAGAGCGGCTTCGCCCCGCTCGCCGTCGTTGCCGTCATCATCGTCATCTACATCGTGCTGGGCTGCGTCATGGAATCCATGTCGATGATCGTGCTCACCGTGCCGATCTTCTATCCGATGATCATGCAGTTCGACCTGTGGGGCCTGGCGCCGCAGGACAAGTCGATCTGGTTCGGCATCATGGCGCTGATGGTGGTCGAGATCGGCCTGATCACGCCGCCGGTCGGCCTCAACGCCTTCGTCGTCAACCGCATCGCCAAGGACGTCAGCCTTTCGGACACGTTCCGTGGCATCCTGCCGTTCCTCACGACCGACCTCCTGCGCGTCCTGCTCATCTTCTTCTTCCCGTCGCTGGCGCTGTTCCTGGTCAACGGCTTCTGAAACGCGACGCGACATCCGAAACAAGAGATTGAAGGACCCTGCAAGATGATCACCGAAAGAGATTCCGACTATCACCCCAGAGATCCCAAGGAGTGGCGCTGGACGGAGACGACACCGCTGATCTTCTCGGTTCCCGAGGCCGGCATTCTCGCCAATCTCTATGTCGCCGCGCGGCCGAACCTCGGCGTCGCCCTGTCGGCCGTCTCGGTCGTCAAGGGCATCCACATGAATGCCCATTGCATCGACTTCGTCGACGCGCAGATGCACCTGCCGGCTCCGACGAATTTCACCAAATACGAACTGGAGAACGGCATGAAGGTCGACGTGTTCGATCCGCCGCGCGGCTACCGGTTCCAGTACGCCTACAAGGGTGGCGACGAATGCTCCCTGGATGTCACCTTCCGCGGCCTGCACCGACCGTTCGATTGCGAGGACCCCGCCGAGAATCCGCTGCTGGAGAAGCCGCAGGGCTCGGCCTACGACTCGCGCCTCGGCGATCAGTGGGGAAATCGCGCCGCCGACGCGACATATGCGTCCGGGCATTTCAATACGATCGGCCACATCACCGGCGAACTCGTGCTGCGCGGCAAGCGCTACGACGTCAACAGCTATGACTGCATGGACCACAGCTGGAGCCGGCGAACCGAGGTGAGCCGGCGCTCGGTCTGCTACCTCAGCGCCTGTTTCGGCGACGACTATGGCATCCATGTCGCGGCTCCCATGAACATCGTCGACGGCAAGACCGTCTACGAGGCCGTCCGCTTCGGCTTCGTCATGGAGAACGGCGAGACCTACGGCGTGACCGAGTGCAGGATCGAAGCGACCGAGATCGACCTGATGCCGACCTTCGCCTGGGTTACGGTCACCGACGTGCGCGGCAAGGTCCATCGCTTCTCGGGCGGCGCGATCGCCGGCCACCCCTGGGACAACTTCAATCCGTCCCACATCGCCTTCCAGTGCCTGATGCGCTGGGAAAGTTCCGACGGGCGCGTCGGTTTCAGCGAGATGGCCAACATCTTCGGCCGGGAGTTCATCTCCGCGCGCCTCTCGCGAAGCGCAAGGGGCTGACGCGCAGCGGTCTTCGCCTGTGAAGGCCGACCGGAACCACGCAAGAGCGCCAGATGCCGGGCGGATTAACTGCCCGGTTCGAGCGTGACCTCCACGTTCAGCGACCGCGCCTCGAGGGCCTCGAAGGCCAGCGCCTCGCCGAACGGCAGGGCGTAGCCGCGATCGATCAGCGACTTGATGCGGCGCACGTGATCGCGCGGCCACTGCGCGATCGCGCGCGCCGTCGCCAACGCCTCGGCGACCAGCCGGTCGTCCGGCACGACGCGGGTGACGAAGCCGAGTTGGGCTGCCTCGGCGGCGGCGACCCGCCGCGCCGTGAGCGAGATCTCCTTGG
Organism: uncultured Mesorhizobium sp.; assembly: GCA_964371125.1. Classification (GTDB taxonomy): domain Bacteria; phylum Pseudomonadota; class Alphaproteobacteria; order Rhizobiales; family Rhizobiaceae; genus DUSC01. Next base: position 1,852 of record CAYJMY010000047.1, read on the forward strand.
CGCGATAGGGCCCGACGACGCGCGGCAGGCGCTGCGAAAGGCCCCAGCCCGGCAGCAGGCCGATCTTCGCGTGCGTGTCCTGGAACCAGGCGGATTCGGCCGCTATCACGATGTCGCAGGCGAGCGTGATCTCGAAACCGCCGGTGACCGCGAGCCCGTTGATCGCGGCGATGATCGGCGTCTGCAGGCCGCTGATCGTCGCACCGAGATCGCCTCCGTCGACGTTCTCGGCGACGTTGCTGCCCGAACTGCCGAGTTCCTTGACGTCGAGCCCGGCGCAGAAGGCGCGGCCGGCGCCGGTGAGCACGACGGCGCGGACGTCGTCGCGCGCGTCGAGTTCGGCGAGCGCGGCGACGAGTTGCGTGCGCAGCGCGCGGTTGAGCGAATTCAACGCGGCGGGGCGGTTGAGGGTGAGGACGGCGACGCCGTCGGCGACATCCAGCAGCAGCGGCTTCTCGTCCATGCGCCCTCCCCTTGTCCGTCAGATGCCTTCGGCAAAGCGCTCGGCGGCGGCGATGAAGCGCGGTGCCTGCGTCGCATCCTCGTAGTAGGCGTCCCGGCCCAGCCGGTGCTGGTAGTCGTAGAGCACGGCGAGCTTCCAGGAAGCCATCGCCGCGTACCAGCCGAGGCCGGAGACGTCGCGGCCGGTGATCTCGGCGTAGCGGGCGATCATCGCCTGGCGCGACGGGAAGCCGTCGCCGAGGAGCGCGGCGGACAGCTCCTGCGTCGGCGTCAGCACCTCGCCGCGCGCCGGGTGGCAGCAGGCGAGGTAACCGAGGTCGAGCAGCGGATCGCCGATGGTCGCCAGTTCCCAGTCGAGGATGGCGAGCAGGCGCGGCGGCGCGGAAAGCGACCAGATGACGTTGCCCAGCCGGAAGTCGTTGTGAACGATCGCCGAACCGCTCTCGGCGGGCACGGTTGCGCGCAGGTGCGCGGCCATGTCGGCGAGGAAGGACGGCGCCGCTCCTTCTCGCAGGTTCATCAGCGCTTCCAGGCGCTTCAGATGCCGTGCGTTGAAGTCCTGCGGCTGGCCGAAGTCGCCGAGCCCACAGGCGCGCCAGTCGACGGCGTGCAGCTTCGACAGCGCGTCGACAAGCCCGAAGACGAGGCCCGGCCCGTCGCGCTCCGCCTCGAATGCCGGCACCAGTCGGTCGGTCATGATGTGCCCGGGCACGTGCTCCATGACGTAGAAAGGCACGTCGAGCACCTCGCCCGCATCGGCGACGGCGAGCACCCGCGGCGTCGGCACGCCCTGGCCGTCCAGCGCGCGCAGCACGCGGGCCTCGCGCAGGACGTCGTTGGCGCCCTTCGGCAGCGGCGGCGGTGGCGGCCGGCGCAGCACGGCGTCGCCGCCCTTCACCCTAATGCGGTAGGTCAGGTTCGAATGGCCGTCGCCGATCCGGTGCGGCGCCGGCGCGCCGTCGCGCAGCCCCTTCGCCTCGAGGAAGGCGTCGAGGGCCGCAAGGGTCGCCTGATCCCAGTCCCAGCTCATCTTCCCGTCGCGTTCAGCTCGATCATGGCGTCGAGATAGGATTGCGGCCATTGGCACTCGAACTGGCCGGCAGCGTCCTGGCCGTCGATCCTGGCGCGGCAGGCGGCCTCCATGATCATGGTGGCGTGGCGCCCGCCGGTCGGCAGCTTGACCAGGCCGAAGCGCTCCATCTGCATCGAGCACGTGCCGCCGCGGATGTCGGTGATGGTGACGTCGATGCTGCGCTGGGTCATGTCGTCGTCGAAGATCGCCTTCTGGTCGATCGAGGCAATCGGCACGAGTTCGCCGTCGCGCACGACATAGCCGCCGACGCCCCACTCGCCCTTCGCCATCCAGATCCAGGCGTTGACGATGCGCGTCGCGTCCGGCGTGTAGGCAACCAGCCACTTCCAGTGCTGCGGCATCTGCCAATGACGCACGCCCCAGGAATGGTCGCGGTGGCCGACGCGGTCGAATTCGATACGCCGGCCGTTCCATTCGATATGGCCCTTCACCCAGCCCGACTGTTCGAGGCGGTTGTCGGCGAACCAGGACGGCAGCCCGTCCGGATTGGACCGGTAGCTGAATGGCGCATGGAAACCCTCGAACGAATAGTCGAGCTTCACGACGTCGCTCTCGTAGGCGATGTGCGCGGTCTTCTGGTCGGCCGGCTGGCGGACATGCAGGCCGGCGAGCCGGAAGTCGTCGAAGTCCATCGACGCGGGCACGTCGCCCTGAACCAGCTCGAGCACGTAGGGCTTGCGCTCCTTGCCCCACAGGATGAGGTTGAAGCCGGCCTTGCCCGTTCCCGTGAGGTAGAGGTAGCACTGAAAGCCGAGCTCGTGGTCGGGCATGATCAGCTGCCAGAACAGCGAATCGCGCGCCTTGCCGTCCGGTCCCGGCCGGTGGCGGAGATCGTCGTTGGCCATATAGCCCGGATCGGTGATCTCGGGGGCATTCCTGATCCAGTCGATCATGCGAGCCTCCTCCACGAACGTCCGACCTATCTGCCCGCTCCATGGGCAAAGGTCAATATATGTCCGCTTGCTTACGATAATCTATCGAATTAATTCTCGACGCGGCCGCCGCAGTCTGCTTCAACGGGCGGGCAACCGGGAGGATCTGCCATGGACGCAAGCCGGGTCAGCGAAATGCTCGCCGCCGAGATTCCCGACGATCCGCCCGCCGGCTTCGAACCGCTGCCGACCGGGACAGGCTACAACCTCTTCTTCGGGCCGATCTACGGCAAGCTGGTCGACGGCAAGCTGCGGCTCGGCATGCGCATCGGCCGCCGGCACATCAACCCGCACGACACCTGCCATGGCGGCGTGCTCGCCTCCTTCGCCGACATGCAAGTCTATGTCAGTCAGCAGCAGCAGGCCGAGCTGCGCCACATGCTGTTGCCGACGGTCAGCATGACGCTCGACTACATCGCGCCGGCGATGCTCGGCGACTGGCTGGAGGGCCACACCAGTCCGCTCCGCGCCACCAAGAGCACGCTCTTCCAGCAGACGCTGGCCCTGGTCGGCGACCGGCTGGTGTTCCGCGCCAGCGCCGTCTACCGGGTTTCCGGGCGCACCGCGCCGACCGGCAGCACCGTCGGAGACCTGTTCCCCGGCGACTGAAAAACCTTCGCCGGCTTGCCCGACCCGGAGATGGACAGCCGTTGCGGCGTGGTGCATGGAAGTCGTCGACGTGAGCCGAGCGGAGTCGTCCATGCAGCAAAAACCCCCGGCCCGGGCGTCCGCACGGCGGCTGCCGCGGGACCAGCGCGTCGCGGCGATCCTGCAGACGGCGCGCGGCGTGTTGCGCGAGCGAGGCTCCGAGCAGTTCCTCACCTCGGAGGTGGCGGAGCGCTGCGGCACCTCGGAAGCGACCATTTACAAGTATTTTCCGACGAAGCGCGACCTGCTGATCCAGCTCGCCGAGATCTGGTTCGACGAGTTCCTCGCCGAGGATTTTCCGGCACGGACCAGCGGACCGATCCGCGAGCGCCTCTACCACGCGATCTGGTGGTCGCTGTCGATCATCCGGCGCGAGCCGGCGCTGACCCGCTTCGTACTGATGGAGTTGCGCGCCGACCCCAACTACCGCTCGATGCGCATCTACCAGCAGAACCGCGACGTGGTCAGCCGCGTCATGAACGTCGTCGAGGAAGGCCGCTCTTCGGGCACGCTGCGCACCGACCTGTCGCACCGGCTGATCCGCAGCATGATCTTCGGCGCGATCGAGCACGAGACCTGGGCGTATCTGCGTAAGCAGGGCGACTTCTCGATCGACGATTCGGCCGAGGAGATAACCGAGGTCATCCTGCGTGGCATCACCGCGCCGCCGGTGGCCGGAGACACGCTGACCGACGCGGTGACCGCGCTCGAGAACGTCACGGCATCGCTGAAGAAGCTCGCCGAAATGGACGGCTGATCAGGCCTGCAATCAGGCCAGTGGTCAGGCCTGCGGCGGCGGGATCAGCCCGGCGCGCGCCAGGCTTTCGATACGCTCGCGCGCGATGCCCCAGGATTCCAGCCCCGACGCCGTGGTCCGGCGCGGATCGGGCGGATCGTTGCGGATCGACGCCGGCGTCCGGCTGAAGCGGGGTGCCGGCGCAGGTTCGACGACGCCGCCGCGGTCGATGAAGGTCCCGCGCGAAGCGATCGCCGGATGCTTTGGCGCCTCGTCCATGTCGAGCACGGGCGAGACGCAGGCGTCGGAGCCGGCGAATACCGCCTCCCATTCGTCTCGGGATTTTGTCGCCAAGACGGCGGAGAAGATGCCGCGCAGCTCGTCCCAGCGCGAGCGGTCGTTCTGCTCCGGCAGCGCATCGGGATCGAGCCCCAGCCGTTCGACGAAGGCGCGGTAGAAGCGTTTTTCCACCGCGCCGACGGCCATCCAGCGGCCGTCGCTCGTCGGATAGGTCGTGTACCAGGGCGAGCCGCCGTCGACCGCGTTGGTGCCCCGCTCCAGATTCCAGAACTGCGCCTGCCGGTAGCCGAGATGCATGGCGAGCAGATTGGCGACTCCGTCGACCATGGCGGCATCCACCACCTGGCCGCGGCCGGACTGCCGTGCCTCCACCAGCGCCGCCAGCAGGCCCATCGCCAGATAGAGGGAGCCGCCGGCAAAGTCGCCGACGAGGTTGAGCGGCACGGCCGGCGCGCCGTCCTTCGGCCCGATCGCGGCGAGAGCTCCGGCCATGGCGATGTAGTTGATGTCGTGGCCGGCCATCTGCGCCAGCGGCCCCTCCTGCCCCCAGCCGGTCATGCGGCCGTAGACGAGGCGCGGATTGACGCCGAGACAGACATCGGGACCGAGGCCCAGCCGCTCCATGACGCCGGGGCGGAATCCCTCGATAAGAATATCGGCGCGGGCGACCATGTCCCTGACGACGGCGACGCCTTCCGCCGACTTCAGGTCGACCGCCACCGCCTGTTTCGAGCGGTTGAGCAGGTCGTAGCGCAGGCCGATTTCGAAGCCGAGGTCGCCTGCAGCCAGGCGCTGCACGCTGACCACCTCGGCGCCGAGGTCGGCGAGCAGCATGCCGCAGAACGGCCCCGGACCGATGTTCGACATCTCGATGACCCGAACACCCTGCAACGGCCCCATTTTCCACACTCCATATGAGTTAAGCTAACCTCGGCCGGACCCCCTGTCTGTGGCTGCCCGCGCGGCGCTTTCGCTACAACACTCTATCGCAGAACCGGAATACGCTCGCAAGAAAATAGTATGCCTAGCGTACAATCTCTGTTGACATCGGCAGAAGGTGAGTTAACCTCACTTCATTGAATGGCGAATGCCGCAACCGAGATTCTGGAGTCAGCCGTGGAAAGACAAGCGATCATCGACCGCTTCGCGGCAGCCGCGCGGGACCCGCTCGGCTACGCGAGGGCGTGGAAGGAGCGAACGGGAGGAAAAGTCGTCGGATCGTTCCCGATGAATTTCCCGGGCGAGTTGGCGCACGCCGCCGACACGCTGCCGATGATCCTCCAGGAGAGCGACGACCAGATCACGGTCGGCCACGGCCTGCTGTTTCCCTTCTACTGCGGCTACACGCGCTCGATGGTCGACCAGGCGGCGCGCGGCGATTTCGCCGTCCTCGACGCGATCATGTTCGGCGACCACTGCGTGCAGCTGCTCGGCGCGGCCGACGCGATCCGCATGCAGCTCACCGGCACCCGCGTGATCTTCTTCCAGCTGATCTCGTCGATGTGCGATCCGTGGACGCAAGGGCGCTCGGAGGAGAGTTTCGCCAAGCTGCGCGCCGAGCTGGAGGATTTCATCGGCGCTCCGGTCGCGGACGAATCGCTGCACCGCTCGATCCGCCTGTTCAACCGCAACCGCGGCCTGATCCGGCGCCTCTACGAGATGCGCAAGACGGGTTCCGCGCCGCTCGGCTCGGTGGAGATGCAGCACGTCGTCAAGTCGTCGATGATCATGGACAAGGCCGAGCACACCGCGCTGCTCGAGGCACTGGTCCACCACTTCGACGCCGCGCCGGCCAAGCCCAGCCGCAACGTGCGCCTGCATCTGTCGGGCCATTTCTGCCAGGCGCCGAAGCCGGAAGTTCTGGCAATGATCGAGGAGTGCGGGGTGACCGTCGTCGGCGACGACCTCTACCACGGCTTCCGCTACATCTCGACCGACGTGCCCGAGCAAGGCGATCCGATCGCCGGGCTGGCGCGCTGGTACATGGACCGCAACACCGGCGTCCCTTGCCCGACCCGGGTGCAGAACAACGTCGACTGGGACGCCTATCTGCTCAACGCCATCCGCGACGAGCGGGCCCAGGGCATGATCGTCCTGATGGCCAAGTTCTGCGAACCGCACATGTACTACTACCCCGAGGTCAAGGAGGCCTTCGAGAAGGCCGGCGTGCCGCATCTCCTGATCGAGACCGAGCATGAGGGCATGGCCCTCGAAAGCCTGAAAACCCGGGTCGAAACCTTCGTCGAAGTCGTCAAGCACCGCAAAGCCGCGTGAGCACGGGAGCCGCCAGATGAACATCGCTGTCAGACCGTTCGAGGAAAAGAAGGCCAACAAGCTGCAGTCCACGCGGATCGCGGGCAAGCTCGTCAACGACTATTGGGAAATGGTCTGGCGGGCGAAGGAGGAAGGCAAGCTGGTCTGCTGGTACGAGGGCTCGGCGATCAACCCGTTCCTCGAGGCCGCCGACATCTGCTGGGTGCACGGCGAGGCCTATTCGGCGATGCTCGCCGCGCGCCACCAGGAAGGCACCGCGCAGCGCGTCGCCGAGGAGCGCGGCTACATGCGCGAGCTCTGCTCCTACGCCCGCACCCATCTCGGCTGCGCCGTCTCCAACCAACGGCTCAAGGGCGACAATGGCGGGGCCGTTCCGGACGAGGACGACCTGACCTGGAAGCTGCCGCCGCCGGACATGATCATCTCGGCCTACGCCTACTGCTCGACCGGCCAGCAGTGGGACGAGATGACCAGCCGCGTGTTCGGCAAGAAGATCCCGATCTTCAACGTCTCGCTGCCGTGGATCTGGGGCTCCAAGCCCGACGCCGGCTACCTGCGCGGCCAGGAATGGGAGGAGACGTCGGACTACGTCGAGCGCCAGCTGTTCGACATGGTCAAGTTCATCGAGGAGCGCACAGGCAAGCCTTATCCGTGGGACCGTCTCTATTCGATGATGGCCGACATCCGCCGCGCCTCGGAGCTTCGCCTGGAGGCGATGGAGCTGTGCACCAACCAGCCGGCGCCGGCGAGCTTTTTCGACTGGGTCGTGTCGATCGCGCCGATCAACAACCTGCCCGTCGCCGGCGTGAAGGAGTATTTCGAGACGGTGCTGGCCGAGGTCAAGCAGCGCGTCAAGGACGGCGAGGGCGCGGTGCCCGACGAGAAGTACCGCCTGTTCTTCGACGGCATCATGAACTGGAACAAGGTCGGCTGGCTGGCCAACAAGTTCGCCAAGTGGGATGCCGCCGTGGTCGCTGGGCGCTACACGCACATGGCCTTCTGGCAGGAGCCGAGCCTGATCGACCCGAACGCGCCGGTGCGCGGCATGGCGCAGAACTACCTGATCTGCCCCAACAACCACGCCGCGCCGATCCTGATCGACCTGATCATGGGGCTCTGCCGCAAGTTCAAGGTCGACGGCATGGTCATTCACGCCTCGCGCACCTGCCGGGCCTTCACCAATCCGCAGTTCATGATCGCCGACACGGCGCACAAGCAGCTCGGCATCCCGACCTCGATGTTCGAGGGCGATGTCACCGACGAGTCCTTCTACAAGGACGAACTGCTGAACAGCCGCGTCGAAGCCATGCTCGAGGCGATCGAGCATCGCCGCATGGCGCGGGTGGCCTAAACGACGGGATCGACGGAAAGGAAGGCGAGCAAGATGAAACGGCACGTAATGGGCGTCGATTTCGGCTCGACGACCGCCAAGACGGTGATCCTCGACCTCGACGGCAAGATCGTCAGCCATTCGGTCGCGCATATGGGCGCGGTCTCCGGCAACGGCGTCAAGCAGTCGATGAAGGACGCGCTCGACCTCGCCGGCCTCACCCAGGCCGACATCGGCCGCACCGTCTCCACCGGCTACGGCCGCCGCATGCTCGACGAGGCCGACAAGAACTACACCGAGATCACCTGCCACGCCCGCGGCGCCGTCGCCATGGTGCCCGGCGCGCGGCTGGTCATCGACATCGGCGGCCAGGACAGCAAGGTGATTTCGGTCGATTCCAACGGGCTGGTCTCGCAGTTCGCCATGAACGACCGCTGCGCCGCCGGCACCGGCAAGTTCCTCGAAGTGCTGGCGCGGGCCATGGAGATCGAGCTGACCGCGATGGGCGGCATCGCGCTCGAGGCCACGCAGAAGCTCAAGATCTCGTCGATGTGCGCCACCTTCGCCGAGACTGAGGTCATCTCGCTGCTCGCCGAGGGCCACGGCAAGCCGGACGTGCTCGGCGCCGTGCACAAGGCGATCGCGACGCGCACGATCGGACTCGTCGGCCGCGTCGGCAAGAAGGGCCCGGTGGTGATGACCGGAGGCGTGGCGAAGAACCCGGCGGCGGTGCACCATATCCAGGAAGAGCTGCAGATGCCGCTCATCCTGCCCGAGTTTCCGCAGATCGCCGGCGCGCTGGGCGCGGCCCTCATCGGCCTCGACGACTACAGGGCCGAGAACCGGCACCTGCTCGTCTCCGAGACCGAGGACATGGCGCGCGAGGAGCAGATGGCGGCCGACAAGGCCTGCGTCCCGGGATGCCGCGGCGTGCCGGAGCTGGCGGTCGATCCGAAGGAGAAGCAGCCGGTCGCCAGCCGGCTGAAGTCGCTGGTCGGCGCCCTGCAGAACCATTTCTGAGCTTGCCCATGGACCGCTTTCCCGCCCTGCGTCTGATCCTGAAGCTCGGACGCATCGGCGCGGGGTTCATGGGTCTGGCGCTCACCGGCCTTTTCCTCTGGCTCGCCTGGGGCGGCCTCGGCTGGTGGGCGCTTTCTCTTTCGCCCTTCGTGTTCGCGGCGAGCTACTTCCTGTTCAAGAGCTACGTCGAGATCGTCCAGATCATCACCGAAATGGTGCACTAGGACAGCGCATGAAGGTGCAGGCCGCCTACGCCGACGGGCAGAACCGGCCGATCCGGCTCGACGAGTTCGACCTGGACGGGCCGCGCGAGGGCGAAGTGCTCGTCGAGCTCGAAGCCGCCGGCCTCTGCCACTCGGACATGTCGTTCTTCGACGGCAGCCGCAACTGGCAGGACTATCCGATCGTGCTCGGACACGAGGGCGCGGGGATCGTCCGCGAGACGGGTCCGGGCGTCGATTCGCTCGTCCCCGGCGATCACGTGATCCTGGTCGGCATCCCCGAATGCGGCACCTGCCCCGCGTGCCGCTCGAACCGGACCAATCTCTGCGACGCCTATTTCAAACCGGTCGAACGGCGGCCCTTCGCCCTGCGCGGCCGGCCGGCCCGGGCCTTCTGCGAGCTCGGCACCTTCTCGCGCTTCGTCACCGTTCGCGAATGGCAGGCGGCGAAGGTGCGCAAGGACGTGCCGCTCGATGTGGTCTGTTGCCTGTCCTGCGCCGGTGCGACCGGGATCGGCTCGGCGATCTTCACCGCAAAGATGGAGGAAGGCAGTTCCGCCGTCGTCTTCGGGCTGGGCGGGATCGGACTGAACGTCGTCGAAGGCGCGCGCATCGCCGGGGCGGCCACGATCATCGGCGTCGATACCAATCCGGCGAAGGAAGCCGCCGGCCGGGCGGTCGGCCTCACCCACTTCGTCGATCCGCGCGCGACCGGCGATGTCGTCGCCGCGATCCGCGGGATTACCGGCGGCGGCGCCGACTATGCCTTCGAATGCGTCGGCTCGTCGCGGATTCTCTCGCAGGCGGTCGAATCGACACGAATCGGCTGGGGCACGACGGTCACGATCGGCATCCTGCCGGGCGACGAACGCGTCGACCTGCGCCCGCGGGCGCTGCAGGAAGGCCGGCGCCTGATGGGATCGTACCTCGGCAACGTCAAGACGCGCTCGCAGCTGCCGCTCCTCGCCGACTGGTATGCGGAAGGCAAGCTGCACCTCGACGACCTGATCTCGCACCGGATCGGCCTCGAAACGATCGCCGACGGTTTCGCCATGCTCGCCGACGGCAGGGCCCGCCGGGTGGTCGTCCGCTTCTAGCCGGTCAGGCCCGTGCCGCCGGTGCCATCTTCGCGACCCATCCCCAGGAGTGCTCGTGTCCCGCCGGTCGTCGGTCGGCGTTGGCGACGTGAGTAATAATCACCCACTCTACCCGCTGCTTGGATCGTGGGGCCTGAAAAATGGCCGATTTACGGCCTTCTATGCCCATTTTGCACCTGACATGCGACATGAGGGCATATCACCAAATCGCGCGGGATCGCGATTTTGAACTTGTGCGAAGGCTCATCGTACGATAGCATACCAATAGACTGGCGTACCGATTTGAGAGAGGCAGTCCGGTACGTTGAATGTCGCCCGCGCCGCGCGTTCCGCGACAAAACGCGTTTTGGGAGGAAGCCAAATGCACCGCATCAGCCACTACCTTGTTCGTTCCACCGCAGTTGCGGCGCTCGCGCTCGCGATGGGTTCGGGCCTCGCCTCAGCGGAGCCGCTCAAGCTGGTCGTCTGTCATGTCGACGATCGCTCCGGTTCCGCCGCCGACACCGGCATCGAGAGTCGGAACGCCCGCAACATGGGGCTCGAACCGGTCACCCCCGCCGGCGGCGTCGACGGCCAGAAGATCGAACTCATCACCTACGACACCAAGACCGATCCGCAGCTCGCAGCCAACTTCGGCACGCGCTGCGCCGAGGACGACGGCGGCCTGCTGATCATCGGCGGCAGCCCGTCGGCGGTCGCGAACTCGCTGGTCACCGTGGCCAACCAGAACAAGATCCCGCTCTACATCCTCGCCGCGGCTTCGCCGCCGCTGACCGACGACGCCGTGTATCAGTACCGCTTCGGGCCGAAGGTCACCCAGGACTCGATCGCCGTCGCCGAGGCGCTCGCCGCCAACGGGATCAAGAAGGTCGCGATCATCAACAACTCGGTGCCTTTCGGCATTTCCGGTGCGGCATCGGCCACAGAAGAGCTCGGCAAGAAGGGCATCGAGGTCGCCACCCAGCAGACCTACGACGTCGCCGCCACCGACGTCTCGCCGCAGGTCATCAACGTCATGCAGGCCGAACCCGAGGTGATCCTCGTCTACCCCTACCCTGCGGACGGCGCCCGCGTGGTCCGCACGATCCGCCAGATGGGCCTCAACCAGCCGGTGATCATGCCGCGCGTCGGCATGATGAAAGCGTTCCGCGATCTCGCGGCCGAGACGGGCAACGACGTGCTGGTGCCGTCGTCTGTCGACACGACGCGCGCGGAAGTCGCCGACTTCTTCAAGCAGTACGCCGCGGCCCACGGCCCGCTCGCCATCTCGCCCTCGCCCGTGCAGGGCTACGACGCCGGCACGTTGGCGATCGCCGTGCTGAAGGACGAGAAGGTCCAGGCGGCGATCAAGGCCGGCGACCTGCAGGGCGCACGCGACGCGATCCGCGACGCCACCGCCCGGCTCGGCGACTTCACCGGGCTCCAGGGCACGGCGAAGGGTGGCTACCGCTTCTCGCAGAGCCATCACGGTCCGTCCGACGACGGCTTCTTCGTCTTCGTCAAGGTGGCCGAGAACGGCGCCGCGCTCGAGGCCGTCGACGCCGCATCGGCGCTGAAGAAGTAGCGGCGGTTCCCGACAGAACCGGCGCGGCGCGTGGAGGAACCACCGCGCGCCGCATCGCTCACCTGATGCAGCGAGGGACATCGGCCCATGCTCATGAAACTAAGCTACCTGCTGCTCGCAGGGCTCACCAACGGCAGCGTCTACGGGCTGCTCGGACTGTCCCTGTCGATCATCTACGGCTCGTCCCGGGTCATCAACTTCGGCCAGGGCGAGTTCGTCATGCTCGGCGCCATGAGCGCTGTCCTGTTCATGGTGACGTTCTCGCTTCCCTGGCCGATCGCCGCGCTCGGCATGCTCGCCGTCGTCACGGTGGCCGCCTTCGGCCTCGACTACGGCATTTACCGGCCGCTGATGCGGCGCAAGGCGGCGCCGCTGACCATCATGATCGGCACGCTGGCCGGCGCCATCGTCGTCTACGGCGCGGCCTTCCTGATCTGGGGTCCGGACCAGCGCTACGTGCCGCCGATCCTGTCGCTCGCCCCGGTCCGCATCGGCTTCCTCATCACCAACGCGCAGCAGATCTCGCTGATCGCGATCTTCCTGATCTTCCTGGTGCTGACCTGGTACGTGCTCTACCGGACCCGCTTCGGCCTCTCCGTCCGCGCCACCGGCGTCGACCCGCGCATCGCCGTGCTGATGGGCATCCGTTCCGAGCGCATCGTCCAGTTCTCCTTCGTCTTCTCGGCCTTCGTGTCGGGCATCGCCGGCATGATGGTCGGCCCGCTGCTCGGCGGCCATGTCGGCATGGGGCTGCTGCTCACCGTGAAGGGCTTCATGGCGGCGATCCTCGGCGGCCTCGGCTCGCCGTTTGCGGCCGCCGCCGGCGGCATCGCCATCGGCATGATGGAGGCGCTGATGGCCGGCTACGGCACCTCGCTCTACGCCGAGCCCGCGATCTTCGTCCTCATCCTCCTCGTCCTCGTCGTCCGTCCCTACGGGCTGCTTGGCGACTACGAAGCCGAGCGCCGCTGACATGACCGCGAAAACCGCTCCCGAGGCGCCGGCCGCGCCCACCCTCCTTCCGGTTCTCCTCGTGCTTGCGATCGGGATCGCCCTGCCCTTCGTGCTGTCGAGCGGCTTCCACATGCGGCTCGCCATGCTGGTCTGGATCTACGCCATCCTGTGCATGGGCTTTAACCTGCTCTACGGCTTCTCCGGGCAGATCTCGCTCGGCCAGCCCGCCTTCTACGCGATCGGCGCCTACGCCTTCGCCATGCTGCAGACCATGGCCGGCTGGTCGCCCCTGTTCGCCTTCGCCGGCTCGCTGGCGATCGCGGCCGTGCTGTCGCTTCTGATCGGCCTGCCGCTTCTCCGGCTACGCACGCACTACCTGGCAATGGCGACACTCGCTTTCATGCTGATCCAGAACGGCGTGGCCAACCGCTGGATCGAGTTCACCGGCGGGCAGAACGGCGTCGCCGTGCCGCCGCTCGAGTGGAACGGCGAGCCGCTCGGACGCACCGGCATCTACTTCGTCGTGCTCGGCCTGGCGGCGGTCGTGCTGCTCCTGCACGACTTCCTCATCCGCTCGCATCTCGGCCGGGCGATGCAGGCGATCCGCGACGACGAGACCGCGGCCCAGGCGCTCGGCGTCAGGGTGACGCGCTACAAGCTGCGCGTGCTGGTCCTGTCCGGCGTGACGGCGGCCATCGCCGGCGTCGCCTTCGGCATCACCTCGCTGCGCGTCGACCCGAGCCTGTCGGAATTCCACATGCTGGTGTCGATGCTGACGATCGTCGTCGTCGGCGGCCTCGGCACGCGCTTCGGCCCGATCGTCGGCTCGGTGATCGTCGTCATCCTTCCGCAATTGCTGACGCGCTTCGGCGAGTTGGAGACCGTCGTCTACGGCCTGTTCATCCTGCTCTTCCTGCTGTTCCTGCCGCACGGGCTTTCGGGCCTATTGGAGCGGCGCACCTGGTTCGGCGTGAAGAAGCCGGAACTGAAGCTCGAGAAGAGCCCGAAGGAAGTCGAGGGAGGCGCGTCATGACCGAGCCGGCCGCGCAGCCGCTTCTCAGGCTCGATTCCGTCACCCGCCGCTTCGGCGGCCTCGTCGCCGTGAGCGACGTCTCCTTCGAGATCCGGCCCGGCGATGTGAAGGGGCTGATCGGCCCCAACGGCGCCGGCAAGTCGACCACCTTCGACCTGATCACCGGCGTGCGCCCGCCGACGTCCGGCGACATCTGGTTCCGCGGTGAGCGTGTGACCAGCCAGCCGGCGCACACACGCTCGCCGAAGGGAATGGCGCGCACCTTCCAGATCGTGCGCCTGTTTCGCGGCCTCTCCGTCCTGGAGAACGTCCAGCTCGGTCTCCACCCGAAGTTCCCGGACGGGCTTTTCCGCTCGCTCATCCGATTCGGCGCGCTGCGCACGCAGGAAAAGGAAAGCCGCGAGCGCGCCATGGAGGTGCTCGCCTTCGTCGGACTGGCCGACCGGGCCGGCCATTCGATCGAGGAGCTGACGCTCGGCCAGCTGCGGCTGGTCGACATCGCACGCGCGATCGCCGCCGATCCGGTGCTGCTGATGCTCGACGAGCCGGCCGCGGGCCTGAACGACGCCGAGACGCGCAACCTCGGCGACATGATCGCGCTGCTGAAGAAGCGCGGGCTGTCGATGCTTTTAGTCGAGCACGACATCGACTTCATCATGAACGCCTGCGACAGTATCGTGGTGATGGACCACGGCACGAAGATCGCCGACGGCACGCCGGCGGAGGTCAGCCGCAATGCGGATGTGATCGCCGCCTATATCGGTCGGAGGGCAACCCATGCTGCGGCTTGACAACGTCGTCTCCGGCTACAACCGCTCCATCGCCCTCGACGGCGTCACGATCGAGATCCCGGAGGCGCGGATCGTCTCCGTGGTCGGCGCCAACGGGGCCGGTAAATCGACCATCGTCAACACCATCTCGCGCCTGGTCTCGGTCTATACCGGATCGATCCGCTTCGGCGAAAAGGACATCACGGCGCGGAAGCCCGCCGACGTCGTCGAGCTGGGCATCGTCCAGGTTCCGGAAGGCCGCAAGCTTTTCGCGCCGCTGACGGTCGAGGAGAACCTGCGCCTCGGCTTCCACCGGCTGGCGGGCCGGCCGGATTCGGCGCGCAAATACGAGGAGCGGCTCGCCTACGTGCTCGAACTGTTTCCCATCATGAGGCAGCGCATCCACCAGCGCGCCGGCACCATGTCCGGCGGCGAGCAGCAGATGGTGGCGATCTCGCGCGCGCTGATGGCCGAGCCGAAACTGCTCATGCTCGACGAGCCATCGCTCGGCCTCGCGCCGATGATCGTCGACCAGATCTTCGACATCCTCGCCAAGCTGCGCAATGACGGCCTGACGATCCTGCTCGTCGAGCAGCATGCCGACGAGGCGCTGCAACTCGCCGACTACGGGTACATCATGGCGGTCGGACGGGTGCGCGCCCAAGGGCCGGGCAACGCGCTGCGCGACAACCCGGCGCTCCACCAGAGCTACCTCGGCAAGATGGCCGCCGAATGAGCGGCGCATCCGGCCCGCGCGATCGGCGCGCCGACGACTGGTTCGACGACCAGAGGGTCGGGGCTTCGGACGTCACGCCCGGCCGCACGGTGTCCGAGGCCGACGTCATCCTGTTCGGCGGGCTGACCGGCGACCTCAGCGAGTTGCACACGAGCGAGGCCTACGCCCGCACCACCGACTTCGGCGGCCGCATCGCCCACGGCATGCTGAACCTGTCGCTGGCGCACGGGCTGGTGACGCGCACCGGCCACCTCGCCGGCAGCGGGATGGCGCTCCTCGGTTGGAACAACGTCAAGTTCCATGCCCCGGTGAAGCTCGGCGACACGGTCAGGGCGCGCTGGACGACGATCGAGACCCGCGAGAGCCGCAGCCGTCCGGAGGCCGGCATCGTCGTCGACCGGATCGAGCTCTTCAACCAGGACGGCGTGCTGATCCTCTCCGGCGACGTCGCCGAACTGGTGCGCAAGCGGCCGGCCTGAGGTGTCCCGGAATCAAAACGCCTTGAAGCGCATGCCGCCGTCGACGTGGATGGTCTGGCCGGTGGCGTAGCTCAAGCCGCCCCCAGCGAGCATGGAGACGGCGCGGCCCACCTCCTCGGTGTCGCCCCAGCGGCCGGCCGGGACGAAGCCCGACGCGATCAAGCCGTCGTATTTATCGCGCGTCGTCGCCGTCATGTCGGTCCTCATCATGCCGGGACGGACCTCGTAGCAGTCGATCCCCTCGCGATCGAGGCGCACCGCCCAGTGCTGGACCGAGTGCGACAGGCCGGCCTTGGCGACGCAGTACTCGGCGAGCACGGTGCCGACGTGATGCCCGACGGCGACCGTCGTCACCGTGACGATCGACCGGCGGCGCGCAGCCGGCGCGGCGATCATGCGCCGCGCAACGGCCTGGGTGAGGAAGAACTGCGCCCGCAGGTTCACCGCGACCGAGCGGTCGAAGCTCTCGGGCGAGACGTCGAGGATGTCGCCGCGGGCGAGCACCGACACGCCGGCGTTGTTGACGAGGCAATCGAGGCGGCCGAACGCCGACCACGCCTCGTCGACGAAGCCGGGCCGCGCGGCGTCGTCGGTAAGGTCGTTGCCGAGCGTGCGGACCGAGGCGCCGAGCGCCTCGAGATCCTCCTTGCGGCGTTCCAGCGCGTCGGTCACGTGCAGGTCGGCGAGGACGAGGTCGAAGCCTGAACCGGCGAGCGACCGGGCGATGGCGCCGCCGAGGCCGCCCGCCGCGCCGGTGACCAGCGCGGCGGGGCGGGTGCCGTCCGTCATCACGCGACCTTCGAGTCGCGTTCGGGCCGCGACCAGTCGTGCGGCGTCAGCTTGCCGTCCTTGTACCAGTCGAGGAGCACGTTCTTCTGGATCTTGCCCGTCGCCGTCAGCGGATACTCGCGCACGAAGATCCAGTGCTCCGGCGTCTTCTGCGGCGAGAGATTCTGGCGGCAATAGCCCCACAACGCTTCCGGCGCGGGCGGGTTGTCCGGGTTCTTCGGCAGGATCACGGCCGCAACCGTCTCGCCCCATGTGTCGTCGGGCAGGCCGATGACGGCCACCTGTGCCACGTCGTCGTGCTCGAACAGGATGCTTTCGATCTCGGACGGATAGAGATTCATGCCGCCGCGGATGATCATCTCCTTGAGCCGGCCGGTGATGCGGAAGTAGCCGTTCTCGTCCATGGTACCGAGATCGCCGCTGCGCAGCCAGCCGTCCTCGGTCAGCGCGGCGCGGGTCGCGTCCGGCTGACCGTAGTACTCCTTCATCGTGTTGAAGCCGCGCACCCAGTACTCGCCGACCTGGTTGACCGGCAGCGTCTGCAGCGTGCCGACGTCGACGACCTTGACCTCGACATGCGGGATCGGCCGGCCGATGGTCGTCGACTGCAGCTCGTCGCTGTCGGTGGTGAAGGTTTCGAGGAACGGGCCGTTCGATTCCGTCTGCCCGTACATGATGGCGAACTCGACGGCGAACTCCTTCTTGGCGCGCTTCACCAGCGCTTCCGGAACGGCCGCCGCGCCCGACAGGATCGAGTTGAACGAGCTCAGGTCGCGCGTCTTGGCGTCCGGATGGTTGAGCAGCGCCAGGATCATGGTGGGCACGATCAGCGAGCAGTTGACCTTCTCGGCCTCGATCAGTTCGAGGAACAGCGCCGGGTCGAAGGCGCGCATCAGCACGAAGGTGCCCTGGCGCGAGAAGACGCCTATCTCGGACACCACCGCGCCGCCGATATGGAACATCGGCATCGAGTTCAGCCACACGCCGCCCATCGGGAATGCGGCGCGCTCGACGATGAAATGGGCGGCGTTGATGACGCCGCGGTGATGCAGGCAGGCGCCCTTGGGGAAGCCCGTCGTGCCGGACGTGTACTGGATCTGCATGACGTCGCCGGGATCCTGCACCGGCAGGGCCCGGTCGGGCCTTCCTTCGGCCTGCAGCTTCGCGAGGTCGTCGACATTGATCGCGACTTTCAGGTGGGCGAGCTGGCCCTGCACCTCCCTGACGATCTCGGCGAGGTTCTTGCCGCGCGACTCGTTGGCGTAGACGACGCCGGCCGCGCCGGCGTTGCCGAGGATGAAGGCCACCTCGCGCGCCGTGTAGGCGGGATTGATCGGGACGATGATCAGCCCGGCGAAGCTCATGCCGTGCTGGAAGATCACCCATTCGGGCGTCTCCGGCGCGAGCAGGCCGACGCGGTCGCCCGGCTGGAAATGCTCGAGCAGCCCGCGCGCACAGGCTAGCGCCTCGTCGACGAGCTGGCGGTAGGTCCAGCGCCGCCGCTTCGCCGGATCAGCGACGCCCTCGATGAGGGCGAGGCGATCGGGAACCTCCTTGGCGTTCTTCAGCATCAGGTCGCCGAGCGTGCTCTCGATCAGCGGCCCGTTCTCGTATTTCGGGAAATAGCTTTCCACAAACTTCGGTTGCGTGTTCATCTGTTCCTCCTTCAGATGGCTTGGGCTCTCCGACCCTGGCGTCGGAGACGGCGAACGGCGGGACCGCTATCGCCGTTTCAACACCTCCGGCTGGACGGCGCGGTGGAATCCGTTGAACTCGGGGATGTTGCTGGGCTCGTATTGGCGCGTCCACGTCTGGCGCAGGTTGGGCGCGCCGCCGTCGACGCGGATGCACGACCCGGTGATGTAGGCTGCCGCCGGCGACAACAGGTAGACGATCGCCGCCGAGATTTCCGATTCCGTGCCGTAGCGCGGCAGCGGCACCTTCGCCGCGTATTCGCGCAGGCGCGGGCCGATCTCCTCCGGATAGGTGTCGAAGCCGCTGGAGGCGATGCCGCCCGGCGCCACCGAATTCACCCGCACGCCCGAATGCGCCCATTCGCACGCCGCCGTCTCGGTCAGCGTCAGGACGCCGCCGCGCGACGCGCCCGAATGGGCAAACTCCGGCCAGCCGTTCCAGATGTCGGCGATGATGTTGACGATCGCGCCGCCGTTGGCCTCCATCCAGCGCAGATAGATCTCGCGCATGAAGATGAAACTGCCCGTGAGGTTGTTGCGCACCACGGCCTCGAAGCCGCGCGTCGAGATGGTCTTCATCTCGGTGCGGTACTGGCCGCCGGCATTGTTGACGAGGCCGTCGATCCTGCCGAACGCCTCCAGCGTCCGGTCGATGACAGCGCCCACCTGCGTCTCCTCGCGGATGTCGCAGGTCATGGCGGTCGCCCTGCCGCCGTCCTCGGCGATCTCGGCGATGACCTTGTCGAGTTTCTCCTGGTTGCGGCCGACGATGACGACCTCGGCGCCCAGATGCGCCAGCTCGTGCGCCGTGCAGCGACCGATGCCGGAACCGCCACCGGTGACGATGACGACCTTGCCGTTGAACAGGCCGGGGGCGAAGACGGAGTTGTATCCCATTGTCCCCTCCCTCACGCCGCCGAGATGCCGCCGTTCAGGCTGATCGCCTGTCCGGTGAGTTTTGCCGCCGCGGGGCTGGCGAGGAAGGTGATCAGCTCCGCCATGTCGTCGGCGTTGACGACGCCCAACTGCGCCATCTCCTTGGCCTTGGCGAAGAGCTTGCCGGAGAACTCGCCGCCCATGACAGTGTCGTGGGTGAGCGTGCCCTCGATGATCGAGGGCGTGATGCAATTGACGCGGATGCCCGAGCGCTTGGCCTCGATCGCCAGCGTCCGGCAGAACATGATGATCGCCGCCATCAGGCCGCCGATGATGGATTCACCCGGCGTCGTCGCCTTGCCGGCGTCCGAGGCGATGCTGATGATGACGCCGCGCTCGCGCCGGCGCATGCCGTCCATGAGGACGCGCGGCAGCAGGAAATGCGACATCAGCTGGGTCAGCACCATGCCCTGGATGTCGTTGACGTCGATCTTGTGGAAAAGCGTCGGGTAGGGGTAGGCGCTGACGGTGGAGTTCACCAGCACGTCGACGCCGCCCATCGCCTCCTCGGCCTGCCGTCCGAGCGCCACGGCCTGCTCGGTGACGCCGCTGTCGCCGGCGATGAAATGGACCTTGCAGCCGGGGTACTTCTTCTGGATCGCCGTGCGCGCGGCCTCGCCGCGCTCGGCATTGCGCCCGTTGACGGTCACCGCGGGAGCGCCCAGCGCGGCAAAGCGCATGGCCGTGGCGAGACCGACGCCGGCGGTGCCGCCAGCGATCAGCACGCGCGCTTCGTTCAAGGCAAACGGAACCCTTACCGGGGCTGCTGACATCAGGCGACTCCTCCTTCGCTTATCGCCCGAATTTAGTAATAATTATTATGATACGCAAGCATATTATATTCCCTGCAGCTGCTGTTTCGGTCGCTCACGCAGCCCGTCTGCGCGCGTCCATCGCCTCGACCATCGCCTCGAGGCGGACGTTGAGAAGCTCGTCCTTGTAGAAGCTCTCGTCGGCGACATCGCCTTCGAAGAACATCGCCTGGCGGCCGTACTTCTTCGCCGAGTTGGCGATCAGGAACTGGGCGTTGGTCATGCCGCGGCAGGTCCGCGAGGCATGGCAGACGACGCCGTCGACCTCGAACTTGTCGCAGAGCTTCTCGATCTCGCCGATCATGATCGGGGCGCCGTGGTTGTTGGGGCAGACGAGGTAGTTCTGCGCCATGCCGAGCACCGGATTGTCGAGATCGAGGAGCTGCGGCTCCTGCCAGAAGGACATGTGCGTGTAGCGGCCGGCGACGACGCAGGCGTTGACCTGGGCAAACTTGTCAGCCAGCCAGCCGACCTTGTTCCAGTTCATCATGCCGTCGAAGAACAGCCGGTACTTCTCGCCCTTGACGGCACCCTCGCCCGCGGCGACGCGCTGTTCGATCTCGTCCTTCACGCCCTGGAAATAGTCGACGATGTTCTGGTCGCCCGGAAGGAAGCTCATCGGGGCGATCGAGACGATCCAGTCGAAGAAGCTCGCCGGCGACGGCCGCGCCTTGCACAGCTCCATGCCTTCGAGGCGCAGCTCGGCGGCCTTCTTGATGTAGCTCACCGACTCCGACAGCCGGTCGAAGCTGAAGCGCCGCCCGGTGTTGGCCTCGAGAAATTTCGTCAGCTCGATGAGCTGGTCGGCGACGTAGCGCGACCGCTGCTCCCATTCCTCGCCCTGCATGTAGCCGGCATCCTGCCGCCCGCCCCACAAAAGCGGGATCTGCAGGGTGAACATCGGCACCTTCTTGCCGAAGACGCGGTAGGTGATGTCGTCCCACTGCTGGCCCGACGAGCAATACGGATAGGCATTCACGATCATGTCCGGCGGGGGCAGCTGCATCATCGCTTCGATGCGCGGATCATCGACGCCCGGTCCGTTCTGGCCGGACTTTGCCTTGTCCATCTCGATCAGCATCTGGCCGATATGGGTGCGGGCGTAGGAGCAGAGTTCGCGGTCGTAGCCGCGTTGCTCGCCGCGCGCCTGCGCGCCGACCTCGCGATGGCGGGCGGCGAGCATCGCCGACCACGCCTCGCCGTGGACCCACACCAAGTCATGGGCATGGAAGAAGGGCGGGATGTAGGTGCCGTTGTACCAGACGACCTTCTTGCCCTGCTCCTTCGCGGCGAAGACGCCGCTCCAGTAGTCGTTGACCAGCTTGCTGCCGAAGCGCGTGCTCTTCAGCTTGTTGGCGCCTTCGCCGGTTCCGAAGGCGGGACGGGACGCTGGGATTGCGACGACGTTTTCCATGATAGTCCTCCTCTCAGGCGGCCTTGGCGGCGGCGCGGCGCTTGGCGATTTCGACGAAGGTCTCGACGCGGGTCTTCAGGGCTTCGATCGGCATCTCCTCGTGCTCGGTCTCGATGAGCAGATGGGGGATGCCGCGCGCGTCGAAGGCCTCCTTGATCTCGGGATAGAAGTACATGTGCGGCTCGCAGAACTTGACCATCAGCACGACGAGCCCTTCCGCGCCCGACCGGTCGACCTCGGCGAGCAGGTAGTCCTCCCAGTCGACGCCCTGCATGGTACGGGTCGGACAGGGCAGGCGCCGGTTCTTTTCGATATACCAGCCGGCCATCGCGTCGAGCGGCTCGGCCGTCTCGTCCATGTCGGCGTGGATGAAGCGCCAGCCGACGAAGAGGTCGTCGTTGACGACATGCGCCCCGGTCTCCTCGATCATGTCGATGATCTCGGGCTTCGGCGCATGGCACATGTGGCCCGACAGGTAGAGCGGCACGGAGCCGCGCCCGGGCGCGCGGCGCGGCAGGTCCTTCAGCAGCCGGTCCATCAGGTCGACGTGTTCCTGGCGGTCCATGACCATCGACGACTTCACCACGGCCTGCATGGCGCGGCCGGAGATCGCCGCCGCGCCGCGCCGCCGCAGGTCGTACAGTTCGCGCATCTGCGCGCGGTTGCGGTTGAACAGCCTGATCGACGCGTTCGCCTGGTCGGGCGTGATCGCGTGACCCGTGAGCGCTTCGAGTTCTTTCCACAGTTGGCTGAAAGTCCCGAGCGTCTCACGCTTGGCCCAATTGGCGTCGAGCGTCGTGCACAGCTGGTTGAAGAGGATCGGTATCTGCGGCTTCTCTGCGCGGATGATGTCCGCCGTGCCCAGCAACTGGACGCAATGGTCGCCGAACATGATCGCGTCCAGGCCGTCGAAACGCCCGCGGATCGTCTGATCGATCAGCGACCGGTTGAAGCCGCAGTAGAAATTGAAGACGCTCGACTGTCCGACGGTGATCGGCTCGGCATCGTCCTGGAGCACGACGGGCAGGCAGCCGGCGGCATGGGCCAGTTCGCCGGGGAAATGCATCGGCAGCAGGCCGACGACCTTGCGGCCGGTCCGCGCCTTCCACGCCGCCGCGTATTCCATCGGTGCGGCCGCCGCCACCGTCATCCGGTCAATGACCTGCTCCAAAGGGGCGCTCCTCTGCCATTCGAATTATGTGATCTAGCGTACTAAGTTTCCATCACTTCGTCAACCCGATTGTTATATCATTGATTTTATTGACTGAAATAGCGCAACGAGTGCCTTCTCGACAATGAGATAAGTCACACTCATCAAATAGACTCATGTCCGGGCGAAGGGTTCGAGGCGCCCTTCGCGGATCGCCTCGACGAGCCTGAACTTCTGCAGCTTGCCCGTCTCGGTGACCGGAAAGGCCTCGGCGAGGAACCACAGACGAGGCGCCTTGTAGTGGGCGAGTTCGGCGCGGCAGCGCGCGAACAGCGCGCCGGCGTCCGGCGTCATCCCGGCCTCTTTCGGCACAAGGACGGCGCCGACCTGCTCGCCCCACTGGCGGTCGGGCACGCCGACGACCGCGACCGCGGCGATCCCCGGATCCTCCATCAGCAGCAGCTCGATCTCGCGCGGATAGATGTTTTCGCCGCCGCGGATGATCATGTCCTTGATGCGGCCGGTGATCCTGAGAAAACCGCGCGCGTCCATCGTGCCGAGGTCGCCGGAGCGCAGCCAGCCGTCGGGCAGGATGGTGCGCCCGGTCTCCTCGGGCATATCGAAGTAGCCGATCATGTTCTGGTAGCCGCGGGTCTGAATCTCGCCCTGGACGCCGAGCGGCACGGTCTCGCCGGTGGCCGGATCGGCGATACGCACCTCCATGTGCGGCAGCGGCTGGCCGATCGTCTCGGAGATGTCGGCGTCGTCATCGTCGGGATGGGTGCCGGTGACGCTGCCCTGCATCTCGGTCTGGCCGTAGATGTTGGAGATCGTCGCGCCGAGCTCGGCCTTGGTGGCGCGGATCAGGCGCGCCTCGACCACCGAGGCGCCCGAGGTCAGGTTGCGCAGCGTGGACAGGTCGTAGCGGCCGCGCACCGGATGGGCGAGGACTTGCTCGATCATGGTCGGCACCAGCAGCGAGAACGTGCCCTTGTGGCGCTCGACCTGGGCCATGTAGTTCTCCGCATCCCATTCGGGCATCAGGACGTGGGTCGCCCGCAGCATCACCGAGCCGATGCCGGCGTGGCCGAGCGAGCCGATGTGGAACATCGGCATCGGGTTGACGAAGACGCCGCCTTCCTTCAGCCCGCCGCGGCGCTGGGTGAAGTTGGTCATGTTGGCGACGCCGGCATGGTTGAAGATCACGCCCTTCTGCGCCCCGGTCGTTCCCGAGGTGAACATGATGACTGCCGGATCGCTTGGCGCGACCTGCGGCAGCGCCGTCGACGGAGCGGCGGTGTCCAGGAACGCTTCAAACGCCGCGATCGGCAGCGCCTCGCGCAGGTCGGGAAGCGAAGGCCGCGCCTCCGCGACCGCCGCCTCCATGTCGAAGCCGCGATAGGCGCCGGCGACGAAGACGCCGGCCGCGCGCGACTTCGACAGGACGTATTCGAGCTCCCGCCGCTTGTAAGCCGGGTTCACCGTCACCAGCGTGATACCGGCGAGCGCGGCACCGTAGAGCGCCGGGAGCCATTCGGGCACGTTGGCCGCCCAGAACGCGACGCGCTCGCCGGGCCGGAAGCGGCCGAGAAGGGCTCGCGCGGTCCGCTCGGCGATGTCGAGGAGCTGGGCGTAGGTCCACGATCGCCCGCCCTCTCGGCTTCCTTGCACCAACGCAAGCCGATCCGGCGCTTCGTCGGCCGCCTGGCGCAGCGCATCGCCCAGCGTCAGCTCGCGCAGCGGCACATCGGTGAAGGCCGGCCAGTACGACGTCTCCAGCCTTCGCCGGCGATAAGACTCGTGCGCCGCAACCGCCATGGTGACCTCCCTGAAATGATACGCGACCTTACCATACGCTATATGAGTCAAACTCACTTCGGCAAGAGGCGTTGCCTCCGCTCAATCAATTCGCTAGCATTCCTTTCGCTTGCGTACCTTATTCCAAGGGAAGGACCGGCATGCATTTCGCGCTGACCGACGAACAGGTCCTGCTGCAGCGGGCGCTGGCCGATTTCGCCCGCACGGAGCTGCTGCCGGCCTATTCGCGCTGGGACCGCAATGGCGAGTTCCCCGCTCCGCTCTGGCCACGCCTCGGCGCGATGGGTGTGTTCGGCCTGCGCGTGCCGGAAGCCTTCGGCGGCGCCGGCCATTCCTATCTCGACGCGGGACTCGCGATCGAGCAGGTGGCCAAGGGCGATTTCGGCGTCTGCTACGGCATCCTCAACGCCTGCTTCGCCGGCGACATCCTCGGCCGCTTCGCCTCGCGCGACATCTGCGCCGAGTGGCTGCCGCCGCTCGCGGCCGGTGAGAAGATCATCAGCGTCTGCCTCACCGAGCCCCATTGCGGCTCGGACGCAGCTTCGATCCGGACGCGCGCGGTCCGCGACGGTGATCAGTTTGTGGTCACCGGCGAGAAGTCCGCGATCACCCTGCTGATGGCGGCCGACGCTGCGATCCTCTTTGCCAAGACCGCGCC
>CAYJMY010000048.1:0-26557 GCA_964371125.1 uncultured Mesorhizobium sp.
CGACGATTCAGGCTTCGTCTGCGAGCGCGACTGACTTCTTCAACAGCCTGCTAGGTCCTCCAACCCGAGGAGCGCGCGATAGAGTATGCCTTCAGTCGTCACCTGAAGGGCCGCTTTCCATCACTTGGAACTCATGAGCGGACCGCCCCCCACGCCCCCCTCGCAGACATTCCCCACCCAGGCCCGCCGTACGGCTGCTTCCCGTGCTGGTCGGACGCGCGCTCACGCTGGCTCCCGCGCATGGTGACCACCCCCCCGCGATCTTCCGGGGAAAGCGGGGCGGCCGGGCTTTGTCGGGCGGGCCCGGCTCGGCTATGCTCAGGCGGAGCGGAGTCGCTAAAAAAACATGCGCCAGTATCTCGACCTTCTCCAGCACGTCCTCGACCACGGCAGCGACCGCGGCGACCGGACGGGCACCGGCACGCGCTCGGTGTTCGGCCACCAGATGCGCTTCGACCTGGCCGACGGCTTTCCGGTGACGACGACGAAGAAGCTGCATCTCAAGTCGATCATCCACGAGCTGCTCTGGTTCCTGAAGGGCGACACCAACATCAGGTACCTGCACGCGCACGGCGTCAGCATCTGGGACGAGTGGGCGGACGCCAACGGCGACCTCGGTCCGGTCTACGGGGCGCAGTGGCGGTCGTGGCCGGACGGCAAGGGCGGGACGATCGACCAGATCGCCAACCTCTTGAGGCAGATCCGCACGACGCCGAACTCGCGGCGGCTCATCGTCTCGGCGTGGAACCCGGCCGAGGTCGACGACATGGCGCTGCCGCCCTGCCACTGCCTGTTCCAGTTCTACGTCGCGGAGGGGCGGCTGTCGTGCCAGCTCTACCAGCGCTCGGCCGACATCTTTCTCGGCGTGCCGTTCAACATCGCCTCCTATGCGCTGCTGACGATGATGGTGGCGCAGGTGACCGGGCTGAAGCCGGGCGAATTCGTCCATACGCTCGGCGACGCGCATCTCTACGCCAACCATTTCGCGCAGGCGCGCGAGCAGCTTTCGCGGCAGCCGAAGGCGCTGCCGACGATGCGGATCAACCCGGCGGTGGGCGACCTCTTCCAGTTCCGCTACGAGGATTTCAGGCTGGAGAACTACGTTGCCGACGCGACGATCCGGGCGCCGATCGCGGTGTAGCGAACCGTACCAATCCCGCCGCAATGGTCGCGCTATTGTGGCATCGCGTCTTTCCGCATCGTCCGAGACTGAGAGGATAGTCCATGATCCGCCGCCTGATGCTCGCTTTCCTCGCCAGCGCCCCGCTGCCGGCGCTCGCCAACGATTCGGTCGCCGAGCTCGGCACCGGCGGGCTGGTGCTGTCGCGCAACGACGTCATCGCGATGGAGCAGGAAGCCCTCTACATCTCGCCGAGCAAGGTCACGGTCGACTACGTCTTCCGCAACATGTCGGACAGGGACGTCGACACGATCGTCGCCTTCCCGATGCCCGACATCGAGGGCAATCCCTACTGGATGCCGGCGATCCCGGTCGACGGTTCGGAAAACTTCCTCGGCTTCACCGTCACCGTCGACGGCAAGCCGCGGCAGGCGCAGCTCGAGCACAGGGCCTTCGCCGTCGATCTCGACGTGACGGAGGAACTGAAGCGGAACGGCGTGCCGCTCTATCCGTTCGGCGACGACGTCTTCGAGGCGCTGGAGAAGCTGCCGCGGAAGGTCGCCGACGACTGGATTTCGCGCGGCCTCATCGTCGTCGACGAATATGACGCCGGCCAGGGCTGGCAGCGCGTGCGCTCGCCCTTCTGGAAGCTGAAGACGACCTACTGGTGGCGGATGACCTTCCCGGCCGGCAGGCCGGTGAAGGTGGCGCACCGCTACACGCCGAGCGTCGGCGCGACCGCCGGCCTCACCTTCTTCTACGACGGGGCGTTCCAGGGCGACACCTATGGCGACTACAAGGCCAAGTACTGCATGGACAAGCCGTTCGAGAACGCCATCCTGAAGGCGGCCAAGCAGAATCCCGACGGCTATCCGCCGCTCTACGAGAACCGCATCTCCTACATCCTGACCACCGGCGGCAACTGGGCGAGCGGCACGATCGGCAAGTTCAGGCTGACCATCGACAAGGGCGACACCAGGAACCTCGTCTCGTTCTGCGGCGACAACGTCAAGAAGATCGGGCCGACCACCTTCGAGATGACCGCCGACGACTACTATCCGGCGAAGAACGTCGAGGTGCTGCTGCTCGCCAACTTCGACTGGAACGCGGAAACGTCGAGCCGCGCCGCCGACCTCGGCGCGCCGCCGGCGCGGCAGAAGCTGCCGTTCCCGAACACGCCGGCGTCAGGAAGCGAATGATGCATGTCGCGATCCATGTCGCGGTCGCGCAGAACGGCGTGATCGGCCGCGACAACGGGCTGCCGTGGCGGCTTTCGAGCGACCTGAAGCGTTTCAAGGCGGGCACCATGGGCAAGCCAATCGTCATGGGGCGCAAGACCTTCGAAAGCATCGGCAAGCCGCTGCCGGGGCGGCTCAACATCGTCGTCACGCGCGATCCGGCATTCTGCGCGGAGGGCGTCGAGGTGGCGGCAAGCCTCGACGACGCGCTGGCGCTCGCCAGGGTGCGGGCGCGCTGCATGGCCGCCGCCGACGAGATCTGCGTGGTCGGCGGCGGCGAGATCTACCGCCAGGCGCTGCCGATCGCCGACCGCCTGCACGTCACCCACGTGCTCGCCGACGTCGACGGCGACGCGCATTTCCCGGAAATCGATCCGGCGACGTGGCTGCTGGTCAGCAGCGAGGATGTTCCCGCCGGCGAGCGCGACAGCCATGCGACTCGCCATGCGGTTTACGAACGCCGACAAAGCGTGCATGAGATTGTATGAACTGCCCGGCTGCGCGCGGCGGCGCCGCCAAGCGCGATTCGCTGCCGTCACGCGTTGAAAGCGCAGCGGGGCATACCTATAGAAGAGCCATGGGAGAGGTGCGGACCGGCTGAGGCCGTCGCGCCGGAACGAAAAGACCGAAAGGACATCCATGCCCTGGAACAATCAGAGCGGCGGTGGCGGCGGCGGCCCGTGGGGCGGCGGCGGCAACTCCGGCGGACCATGGGGGCAAGGCCCCCGCAATACCGGGCCACAAGGCACGCCTCCCGATCTCGAGGACATCATCCGCCGCGGCCAGGACCGCCTGAAGCGGGCGCTGCCCGGCGGCGGCGGCTTCAGCCCGGCGGTCGGCCTTCTGGTTGTCGTCGGCCTCGTCGCGCTGTGGCTGTTCCAGGCGATCTACACGGTCCAGCCGGACGAAGTGGCGGTCGAACTGCGCTTCGGCAAGCCGAAGGAAGAGCTGTCGGAGCCGGGCCTGCATTTCCACCTGTGGCCGTTCGAAACCGTCGAACGCGCCAACATCGCCGAAAAGCTGCTCGACATCGGCAGCGCCCAGCGTGACCGCGGCAGCTCGGGGCTGATGCTGTCGGGCGACCAGAACATCGTCGACGTCAAGTTCTCGATCGCCTACCAGGTCGAGGACCCGAAGGCGTACCTGTTCAACGTCTCCGACCCGGACGGCATGCTGCGCCAGATCGGCGAGAGCGCCATGCGCGAGATCGTCGGCCGCCGTCCGGCCCAGGACATCTTCCGCGACGACCGCCAGGGCATCGCCGAGGACGTGCGTACCATCATCCAGCAGACCCTCAACGACTACAAGTCGGGTCTCGCCGTCAACGCCATCTCGATCGAGGACGCGGCGCCGCCGCGCGAGGTCGCCGACGCGTTCGACGAGGTGCAGCGCGCCGAGCAGGACGAGGACCGTTTCGTCGAGGAATCGAACCAGTACTCCAACCAGAAGCTCGGCCAGGCCCGCGGCGAGGCGGCGCAGATCCTCGAAGAGGCGGCCGCCTACAAGAACCGCATCGTGCTCGAGGCGGAAGGCGAGGCGCAGCGCTTCATCTCGGTCTACGACCAGTACGCCAAGGCGCCGGGCGTCACCCGCGAGCGCCTGTTCATCGAGACCATGGAGCAGGTGCTGAAGGGCGCCAACAAGGTGATTGTCGAACAGGGCAGCGGACAGGGTGTCATCCCCTACCTGCCACTACCCGAACTGCAGAAGCGTACGACCGGAGGCAACCCGTGATGGCGAACCGTCTTCCCTTTATCGGCATCGTCGTCGCCGTCATCCTGTTCCTCGTCTATTCGGCGCTGTTCGTCGTCAACGAGCGCCAGCAGGCAATCGTGCTGCGCTTCGGCGAGATCGTCGACGTCAAGACCGAACCCGGCATCTACTTCAAGGCGCCGTTCGCCTTCTTCGAGGCCGACAACGTCCAGATCATCGAGGACCGCATCCTGCGCTTCGATCTCGACGACATCCGCGTCCAGGTCTCGGGCGGCAAGTTCTACGAGGTCGACGCATTCGTCGCCTACCGCATCTCCGATCCGCGGCGCTTCCGCTCTGCGGTCTCCGGCCAGGTGCAACTCGCCGAGCAGCGGCTCAGGACCCGTCTCGACGCGGCGCTGCGCCGGGTCTACGGCCTGCGCGGCTTCGAGGCGGCGCTGTCGGAAGAACGCACCTCGATGATGCGCGAGGTCCGCGACCAGTTGCGGCCCGACGCCACTTCGCTCGGCCTGGAAATCCAGGACGTGCGTATCCGCCGTACCGCCCTGACCGCGGAAGTGTCGCAGCAGACCTTCGAACGCATGAAGGCGGAGCGACTGGCCGAAGCCGAGCGGCTGCGCGCCCGTGGCCGCGAAGCGGCGCAGCGCATCCGCGCCCGCGCCGACCGCGAGGTCGTCGAGACGGTGGCGGCGGCGCGCAAGGAATCGGAAATCCTGCGCGGCGAGGGCGAAGGCGAGCGCAACGCGATCTTCGCCGGCGCCTTCCAGCGCGACCCCGAGTTCTTCGAGTTCTACCGCTCGATGAACGCCTATGTGCAAGCGCTCGGCCCCAACGACACGACGATGGTGCTGTCGCCAGACTCGGACTTCCTGCGCTACTTCCGCGCCGCGACTACCGGCGCTCCCGCGCCGCAGCCGGCTGCTCCGGCGGCCGAAAGCGGCGCCGCGGCCGGCGGCAGCAACCAGTAGGCGGGCGGGCCGCGTGGCGGACTTCGTCGCCGCGATCGGGCTCGTGCTCGTCATCGAGGGGATCGTCTACAGCGGGTTTCCGGGGCTTGCCCGGAAACTCGCGGCGGAGGTCCTGTCGACGCCCGAGAGCGTGCTCAGGATCGGCGGCATTGCCGCAGTGGCGATGGGCGTCGGGGTTGTCTGGCTGGTGAGAGGCTAGGACGCCCGCCGGCCAATGACGATGCCGGTTTGCGGGCGCGTCGATCGGCTTGCCGCGGCGTCACGGAGGTTTTATTGCCTCGTCATGGCCAAGACCGCAAACGCGCCGTATTTCTTTCCATCATGGCGTAGCGCCGCGCGCAGGGTCGAGGCGCTGTCAATCTGAACTGCCGGGAGGCAATCAATGCATCGTCCGTCCGTCGCGCCTGCACTGCGCAGGGCCTTTGTGGCCGCGAGCGCGGCACTATTCCTCGGGGTCGGCGTGGCCGCCTCGTTCGCGCCGCCGGCCTTCGCCAAGGGACCCGAATCGGTCGCCGATCTCGCCGAAGGCCTGCTCGACGCAGTGGTCAACATCTCGACCTCCCAGCGCGTCAAGGGTTCGGAAGGACCCGGCGCGGTGCCGATGCCCGAACTTCCCGAAGGCTCGCCGTTCCAGGACTTCTTCGACGACTTCTTCAAGGATCGCGAGGGCGACGGGCAGGGCGGCGGCCAGCAGAAGGTCCAGTCGCTCGGCTCCGGCTTCGTCGTCGACGCAGAAAACGGCATCATCGTCACCAACAACCACGTCATCGCCGAAGCCGACGAGATCGAGATCAACTTCGCCGACGGCTCCAAGCTGAAGGCCGAACTGGTCGGCAAGGACACCAAGACCGACATCGCGGTGCTCAAGGTCGACGCCTCGAAGAAGAAGCTGAAGGCGGTGAAGTTCGGCGAATCCGACAAGATCCGGATCGGCGACTGGGTGATGGCGATCGGCAATCCGTTCGGCCTGGGCGGCTCCGTGACGCTCGGCATCGTCTCTGCGCGCAACCGCGATATCAACGCCGGGCCCTACGACGACTTCATCCAGACCGACGCGGCCATCAACCGCGGCAACTCCGGCGGACCGCTGTTCAACATGGACGGCGAGGTCATCGGCATCAACACGGCGATCATCTCGCCGTCGGGCGGCTCGATCGGCATCGGCTTCTCCATTCCCGCGAAGCTCGCGGTCAGCGTCGTCGATCAGCTTCGCCAGTTCGGCGAGACGCGGCGCGGGTGGCTCGGGGTACGCATCCAGCCGGTGACCCCGGAAATCGCCGAGAGCCTCGGCATGTCGGAAGCGAAAGGCGCGCTGGTGGCCGGCGTGATCAAGGGCGGACCGGTCGACGACGGCTCGATCCTGCCCGGCGACGTCATCATCCGCTTCGACGGCAAGGACATCAAGGACATGCGCGACCTGCCGCGCGTCGTCGCCGACAGCCCGGTCGGCAAGGCGGTCGACGTCGTCATCATCCGCAAAGGTGTCGAGCAGACCGTCAAGGTGACGCTCGGCCGCCTCGAGGACGGCGAGAAGCTGGCCGAGGGCGAGGGCGAAGGCAAGCAGCCGGACGAGGGCGCTCCGGTTTCCACCGCCACGGCGCTCGGCATGACGGTCGCCACGCTCGACGAGGAAGCTCGCACCAAGTTCGGCATTTCCGCCGACGTGTCCGGCGTCGTCATCACCGAAGTCGCGGAAGGTTCCGCCGCGGCCGAGCGCGGCATCGTCGCCGGCGAGGTGATCACCGAGATCGCGCAGGAATCGGTGTCGTCGCCGCAGCAGGTGCTCGACCGGATCAACGCGCTGAAGGAGCAGGGACGCAAGAACGCACTGCTGATGCTCGCCTCGAAGTCCGGCGAACTGCGCTTCGTGACGATCCGGATGGATTGAGCCGGGCCCGAGTAGCGGGCGCCCGGCCGGTCAGGATCAGCCCACGCTTGGCCTGCCGTGTCGCGTCAAGCGGCCGGGGTGTGCCGGCCGGCGCGGACCGGCGTCAGGAGACCAATTCGCGGCGCCGGTATCCCTGCAGGTAGAGCAGCGCTGTCAGGTCGCCGTGATCAATCCTGACGCGTGCCGCGATTGCAACTGCAGGTTTAGCGTGAAGCGCCACGCCCGTACCCGCCAGCGCCAGCATGTCGAGGTCGTTGGCGCCGTCGCCGACGGCGATCGCGTCGTCGGGCGAAATACCGAGGCGGCCGGCGATCGAAAGCAGCGAGCGGGCCTTGGCGGCGCGCCCGAGAATCGGCTCCACGACCAGCCCGGCGAGTTTGCCGTCGGCCTCGACGAGGCGATTGGCGTGGTTCTCGTGGAAACCGAGGCGAGCTGCGATCGGGCCGGTGAAGGCGTCGAAGCCGCCGGAAACGAGCGCCGTCCAGGCGCCGGCGGCGCGCATCGTGGCGACGAGCTCGCGGCCGCCCGAGGCGAGCGTGATGCGTTTTTCGATGATCTCGCCGATGACCGAGGTGGCGAGGCCCTTGAGCAGGGCGACGCGTTCGCGCAGCGCCGGCTCGAAGGCGATCTCGCCGTTCATCGAGCGCGCGGTGATGGCGGCGACATGCTCCTTGATGCCGATTTCGTCGGCCAGTTCGTCTATGCATTCCTGGTCGATCATGGTCGAATCCATGTCGGCGATGAGGAGCTTCTTGCGCCGCGCCGCAGCGTCCTGGACGGCGATGTCGACGGGAACGAGCGCGAGGAGATCGCGCAGCCTCGCGTCGGCGTCTTCCGGCGAAAGGGCTTCCGGCAGGACGAGGTCGCATGCGACCGCTTCGTCGAGCCAGTCGATTGCGCTTGCGCCGACGGCTTCCGCGGCCTTATGCGCAGTATCCTCGGAGATGGCGCGGCGATCCGGACGGGATATCAGCGTGGCGACGAAGGACATGGATCAATCCGCTGCGGGAGAGGCCGGAGGGCCGGTTGAGAACGCGATCCTGATAGCGGGGCCGACCGCCAGCGGCAAGTCGGCGCTGGCGCTGGACCTTGCGGAGCGCCTCGGCGGCGTCATCGTCAACGCCGACAGCATGCAGGTCTACGCGGTGCTCGACGTGCTGACGGCGCGGCCGCGCGGCGACGATCGCGCGCGCGCGCCGCACCTGCTCTACGGCAACGTCCATCCGAGCAGGGCATATTCGACGGGCGCCTGGCTGCGCGATGTCGAGAGCCTTTCCGCGGAACTGGCAGGACGGCCAGCGATCTTCACCGGCGGCACCGGTCTCTATTTCCGCGCGCTCACCGAGGGTCTATCGGAGATGCAGGCCGTTCACGCCCCCCCCCCCCGCGGGCCTCCCCAAACCCCCCCCCGCGCGGGGGCCCCCGCGGCGCCCCACGGACGGCCAGCGCATCGTGCGCGCGCTGGAGGTCCTCGACGCGTCCGGGCGTTCCATTCGCGCCTGGCAGGCGCGGAAGGGCCGGCCGCTCGTCGACCGCGCCACCACGCGCTTCCTCGTCGTCGAGCCCGATCGCGCCGATCTCGTCACACGGATCGAGCGGCGTTTCGACCGGATGGTGGAGGAGGGCGTGCTCGACGAGGTACGCGCGTTCTCCGCGCTCGGCCTCGATGCTTCGCTGCCGGCGGCGAAGGCGATCGGGCTGCGCGAACTCGAGGCGGCGCTGGCCGGACGCATCGACCTCAACGAGGCGATCGCCCGCGCGAAGACCGCCACGAGGCAGTACGCCAAGCGGCAATCGACCTGGTTCCGCAACCAGCTCGGCCCGGAATGGCGGCGGATCGGCTCCGCCGAGCGTCCTTTCTAGACCGCCCTACCTGCACTGCAAATAAATCTTACCTTTACGTCACTTTCGCGCTCAGGTTGTCCTGAATTAACCAAGCGTAAGGCGGTTGATGCCATAACGGCAGTGGTGTCACCAGCGGGTCGGAAATGCGCTTCCACAAATCGGAAACGGCGCTGTTCGTTATCATTGCCGTTCTCCTCGCGGCTGGCGCCCTCGTTTACCAGACCTTTGCGCTGCTCGTGCCCGCTGCCGAGGCGCTCACGCAGGCGGAGCGCGTCGCGCAGATCCGCGACATCGGCAAGCTGCTCCTGTCGGCCGGACTGCTCCTCGCCATCGCCGTGTTCTTCGCCATCTTCTTCATCTACCCGATGATCCGGCGGCACACGCGGGAGGAGGGCAAGCTGCGCGCCATGACTGTTTCGCTCAGCGCCAGATCGCAGACGCTGGAACAGGCCGCGCTGACCGACGGTCTCACCGGGATGCAGAACCGGCGCTATTTCGACGATGCGCTGAAGGAATATCTCGAGGAGTTCCGCCGGATCGACAAGCCGGTCGGGTTGATGATCCTCGACCTCGACCATTTCAAGCAGGTCAACGACACCCACGGCCACGACATCGGCGACGAGGTGCTGCGCGCCGTCGCGGAATGCCTGAAGGCGCTCACCCGGTACCATGACGTCGTGGCGAGGCTCGGCGGCGAGGAATTCGCCGTGGTCGCGCCGAACCTCGACAATGACCGCCTGGTGAAGCTCGCCGAGCGAATCCGCAGGGCAATCGCGACGATGCCGGTGATGGCGGGCAATGTCCGCCTGAAGGTAACCGCAAGCGTCGGTCTGGCGGTGTGGGACGGCAAGGAGACGGCCGAGGACTTCTTCCGCCGTGCCGACCGCATGCTCTACGAAGCAAAACGCCTCGGCCGCAACCGCGTCTGCGCATAGGGCGCGTCCGAACAAGCTGATTCCCACGCGCTCGCCGCCGTGCAGCCGCTTGGCTGTGCGGTTCGATCATCGTCGGGAAATCGGGCGGGTCCGGGGTCGACGTCAGGCGGGGCCTTTGCGCCCCGGATCAGTCGCGCTGCAGGCGGAAGCCGAACGAACCGGGCCGCGCCGAGGCCGGCGCGTAGTCGGAAGGATCGTCGAAGCGCGGCGCCGAAGGCCTGTGGTAATCTGCTTCGCCGGCCTGGCGGACCGGACTGACGGTCTCGCCGAGCGTCGCGGCGACAGGCTGCGACGCCCTCTGCACGTTGCGCAGGCGCTCGACGATCTCGACGAGATCGACCTCGTCGCCGCCGCCCTCGTCGGCAGCGGTGCGTTTCGACTTGGCGCCGGGAAGGAGGGCGCTTTCGATCTTCTCGAACTTCATGCGCATCGTGGTGGCGACGCCTTCGCCGAAGGCGATGGCCTCGCGCTGGCCCATGGACGACAGGAACGACAGCGTTGAGGCCGACGAATCGGCGATCGCCGAGCGGATGATGGCCTGGTCGTGTTCGTTGGCCAGGCGCATGGCGAACACGGTCGAGCACTGTGAAAGGATGGTCGGATCCAGTTCTCCGGGGCGCTGGGTGACGACGCCGAGGTAGCAGCCGTACTTGCGGCCCTCCTTGGCGATGCGCGACAGGGCATGCCGGGTCGGCGCAAAACCGAGCCGCTGGTCGGCGGGCATGTAGCGGTGGGCTTCCTCGCACAGCACGAGAAGCTTCAGCTTGCCTTCGCTCCACAGGGCGAGATCAAAGGCGAGCCTGGCGAGCACCGAGCAGACCGAGTTGACGACTTCCGAAGGGAGCCCCGCCATCTCGAAGCAGGTAACCGGACGCCCGTCGAACGGCAGGCGGAAGATCCTGCCGATGGTCTCATGGATCGTGTCCTCGATCAGCCGGGAATGAAACATGAAACGGTAGCGCGGATCGCTGAGCGCGGCCTCGAGACGGACCTTGAGCGCGCGATAGGTCGGCCGGTCGTTCTTGCTCTCGAGCAGGCCCATGCGCTCGTCGATGAGCTTGAGCAGGTCGGCCATGCGGTAGGGCACGGGAGTGTCGGCGGTGAGCGCATCGCCGCCGCGGCGGAGGTAAAGGCTGCCGCCGGGATTCCGATACTGGTGCTTCGCCGCCGGGATCAGATCGCGCAGGATGTCGATCTCCTCGGCGATCGTCTCGCGGCCGCGGTAGACGACCTCCGCGAGTTCCTCGAGCCGGAACATCCAGAAGGGGAGTTCGAGCGTCGAGGTGTCGATGCGGGTCGACACGTCGGGCAGCGAGGAGGCGAATTCGTTGTGCGGATCGAGAATGAGCACGCGCAAGTGCGGCCTCGCCGCCAGTGCCTTGCGGACGAGAAGCGACACGGCGGTCGACTTGCCAACGCCGGTCGTGCCGACGACGGCGAAGTGGCGGGTCAGCGTGTCGTCGATGGCGATGCAGGCGTCGATCGATTCGTCCTGCGACAGCTTGCCGATGGTGATCGATTTGCGGCCGGCAAGATCGTAGATGGCGCCGAGATCGCGCGCGCGGATGCGGTGCGATATCGCACCGATGTGCGGATAGACGGTGATGCCGCGATCGAAGACGGGACCCTCGGACCCGTCGCGGATTTCACCGATCAACTCGACGCTGACCTCGAT
The DNA here is from genome assembly GCA_964371125.1 of uncultured Mesorhizobium sp. Lineage (GTDB taxonomy): Bacteria > Pseudomonadota > Alphaproteobacteria > Rhizobiales > Rhizobiaceae > DUSC01. Next base: position 11,383 of record CAYJMY010000048.1, read on the forward strand.
CGGGTTCTGGGTGTCGTGGTTCCAGAAACGGTCCGACTTGCCGATCTCGTAGACGAGGCCGACGGTGCGCGTCTGGCCGAGATTGATGGAGATGAGGCGGCCGACGGTCCACAGCCCGGTCACTTCGCCGTCGGCGCCATCGGCATAGGCGGCGATCGTCGCGCGGGCTCCGTCGCAGCGAACGACGTGGCCGAGTATGCGCTTGTCGTTCTGCGCAGCGTCGCGACGTTCCTGCGACGTGGTCTCTCCGCTCTTGTCCCCGCGGTCCACAAACATCAGCACCCTGTTCCCGAATTCCCCCAATGCGCGGCAACCGTAGCGCGTCGGCGTTAAGGTGGGGTGTGCCGTAATGGTTGAGAGGACGTGAAGGAATTCGTGAAAATCTTCCGCGTTCGGCCACTTCCCGGCAGAGGGGTGAACCTCTATAGTAGACGAATGATCGCTATAGAAGACAAGATCGCCTCCGGCATCGCCGCCCGCGTCCGTGAGGAAAGGGCGCGCCGCCGCTGGTCGATCGCCGACCTCGCAGAGCGCTCCGGCGTCTCCAAGGCCATGATCAGCGCCATCGAACGGGAGGCCGCCAGCCCGACGGCGGTCCTGCTGGTCAGGCTCGCCACCGCATTCGGCATGACGCTTTCGGCGCTGATCGCGAGGGCGGAGGGCGGCGGCGGCGGACTGATGCGCCGGGCGGAGCAGGCCGAATGGCGGGATCCCGAGACCGGTTACGTCCGCCGGCTCCTGTCGCCGCCGGCGGGAAACGGACTGGAACTGGTACGGGTCTCGCTCCCGGCCGGCGCGACCGTGCGCTTTCCGGCCGAGAGCTACGCCTTCCTGCGCCAGCAGGTCTGGCTGATCGACGGCCGGCTGGATTTTTTCGAAGGGGACCGCGTCCACAGGATGGAGCCCGGCGACTGCCTGGCGCTCGGCGCACCGGCGGACTGCGCGTTCCACGCCCCGGGGCCGGGGCCCGCGGAATACCTCGTGGCGCTGGCCAGGGAGGTGCGGACGTGAGCCGCCGGCCCCGGCGCGGCGACAATGGCGGTCCGCCACTCGACGACTATCGCGGGCCACCCTGGGGGAAGGGCGATCCGCACCGGTTCATTCACTGGCGGAACGCCCATCAGGCGGCGTGGAAGCCGAAATCGCGCGACGTGGCGCTTTTCCGGCTGGAAAAGGCCGAGCGGCTCGGGCTGACCTACGAGGAATACACGCTCGAACTACTCGAGCGGGGTCGTCACCTGCAGGCCGGGGACGCCGAGCGTGTCAGCGCGATCAAGGCCAAGCGGCGGCGCGGCAGCGGTGGCTGACAACGCGACATCGCGGCATCGCAGAAAGCGGTTGACTTGCCTGCCGGTCCGCCCTTAACGTTCGCGCCGATGAACAAGAACCTCATTCTCGTAGTAGGAAGGCGCATGGGCAAGGCGGTGTGACCGCCGGGCAAAACCCACCCATGCGCTGAACGCAGGCTCCCTCCGGGGGCCTTTTTTTATGCCCCAGACACGACTAAACGAGCAGGCAACGGCGAAAAAGCGCCGATCAGACGGGATAGAGCAATGAGCAAGGCACAGAACAGCGGCGGCCGGCGCGAGATGAGCGGCGCGGAGATGGTGGTCGAGGCGCTGAAGGACAACGGTGTCCAGCACATCTTCGGCTATCCGGGCGGCGCCGTCTTGCCGATCTACGACGAGTTGTTCCAGCAGGAGGACGTCCAGCACATCCTCGTGCGCCACGAGCAGGGCGCCGGCCACGCCGCCGAAGGCTATGCACGCTCGACCGGCAAGGCGGGCGTCATGCTGGTGACCTCCGGCCCCGGGGCGACGAACGCGGTGACGCCGCTGCAGGACGCGCTGATGGATTCGATCCCGCTGGTGTGCATCACCGGGCAGGTGCCGACGACCTTGATCGGATCGGACGCCTTCCAGGAATGCGACACGGTCGGCATCACCCGGCCGTGCACGAAGCACAACTGGCTGGTGAAGGACGTCAACGAGCTCGCCGGCATCCTGCACGAGGCGTTCCTCATTGCCACGACCGGACGCCCGGGCCCGGTTGTGGTCGATATCCCCAAGGACGTGCAGTTCGCCAAGGGAATGTACACGCCGCCGCAGACGGCGCCGCGCACCTCCTACCAGCCCAAGGTCCAGGGCGACCTCGACAAGATCAAGGCCGCGGTAGCGCTGATGGCCGAGGCGAAGCGGCCGATCATTTATTCGGGCGGCGGCGTGGTCAACGCCGGGCCTGAGGCCAGCCACCTGCTGCGCGAACTGGTCGAGCTGACCGGCTTCCCGATCACCTCGACGCTGATGGGCCTCGGCGCCTATCCGGCCTCGGGCAAGAACTGGCTCGGCATGCTCGGCATGCACGGCACCTACGAAGCCAACATGGCCATGCACGACTGCGACGTGATGGTGTGCCTGGGCGCGCGCTTCGACGACCGCATCACGGGCCGCCTGAACGCGTTCTCGCCGCACTCGAAGAAGATCCACATCGACATCGATCCCTCGTCGCTGAACAAGAACGTGCGCGTCGACATCCCGATCCAGGGCGACGTCGGCCGCGTGCTCGAAGACATGGTGCGGCTGTGGCGGGCGAGCGCCAAGACCGACAAGAAGGCGCTCTATCCGTGGTGGGAGCAGATCGCCCGGTGGCGGGCGCGCGATTCGCTCGCCTACCGGATGAACGACGACGTGATCATGCCGCAATACGCGATCCAGCGCCTCTACGAGTTGACCAAGAACCGCGACACCTACATCGCCACCGAGGTCGGGCAGCACCAGATGTGGGCGGCCCAGCACTACGGCTTCGAGAAACCGAACCGCTGGATGACGTCCGGCGGACTGGGCACGATGGGCTATGGCCTGCCGGCCGCGCTCGGCGTGCAGATCGCCCATCCCGAGGCGCTGGTGATCGACATCGCCGGCGACGCTTCGGTGCAGATGACCATGCAGGAGATGTCGACGGCGGTGCAGTACGACGCGCCGATCAAGATATTCATCCTGAACAACCAGTACATGGGCATGGTGCGCCAGTGGCAGCAACTGCTGCACGGCAACCGGCTGTCGCATTCCTATACCGAGGCGATGCCGGACTTCGTCAAGCTCGCCGAGGCCTATGGCGGCCACGGCATCCGATGCGACAAGCCGGGCGACCTCGACGCCGCCATCCAGGAGATGATCGACGTGAAGAAGCCCGTGCTGTTCGACTGCCGCGTCGCCAACCTCGCCAACTGCTTCCCGATGATCCCGTCGGGCAAGGCGCACAACGAGATGCTGCTGCCCGACGAGGCGACGGACGAGGTCGTCGCCAACGCCATCGACGCCAAGGGCAGGGAACTGGTGTAAGCTTGAAGTAAGACGAGGTAAGGCGCATATGTCTTACGGCGTCTTACCTGGAGGCTGCGATGAACGTGCGGGCGAAGATTTCCAGCAAGGGGCAGTTGGTGCTGCCGAAGGCGGTAAGAGACGCGCATGGGCTCGATGCCGGCTCTGAGGTCGAGGTCGAGAGCGCAGGCGATGTGATTGTGCTCAGGCCGCGCCCGAAAAAGTCGCGAAAGACCTATACGCTAGACGAGGTCGCCGGTTTTCTAAAGTACGACGGCGCGCCGGTCACGATCGAAGAGATGGACCGCGCTGTGCTGGAAGAGGCCAGGCGAAAGTGGCATGCCGAGCGCGGTTGATACGAACATCCTCGTACGTTTCCTCGTCGACGACGGGAGCAAGCACGTTGCGCCGGCTCGTCGGGTGTTTGACGATGGGCCTGTGTTCGTTCCGGTGACCGTGATGCTCGAAAGCGAATGGGTGCTGCGCAGCCGCTTCGGTTTCCGGCCGGCTCAGATATGCGACGCCTTCGATCGCTTGCTCGGCCTCGCTTCGGTCACGGTACAGGATGATCACATCGTTGAGAATGCTGTGGCTTCTTGCCGACACGGTCTCGACTTCGCCGACGCCCTTCACCTGCACGCCTCGGCCGACTGCGGTGTCGTCTTTACCTTTGACGACGCGTTCATTCGTAAGGCCAAGCGGACAGGGGCGACGCCACCGGTCCGACGGCCTTCAAACACCAAGTACGGTTCTTAGAAACGAAAGACGTCCATGAACGCCCAGCTACAGCCCACCGGTTCCGCCTACTTCATCGCCAAGGAGACCGAAAAGCCCGAGAAGCACACGCTCTCGGTGCTGGTCGACAACGAGCCGGGCGTGCTCGCCCGCGTCATCGGCCTGTTTTCCGGGCGCGGCTACAACATCGAGAGCCTGACCGTCTCGGAGACCGAGCACGAGAAGCACCTGTCGCGCATCACCATCGTGACGCGCGGCACGCCGCACGTGCTCGAGCAGATCAAGCACCAGCTCGAGCGCATCGTGCCCGTCCATCGCGTCGTCGATCTCACCGTCGTCGCCGACGACATCGGCAACGGCGCGCCGATCGAGCGGGAACTGGCGCTGGTCAAGGTCACGGGCAAGGGCGACGACCGGGTCGAGGCGCTGCGGCTCGCCGATGCCTTCCGCGCCAAGGTCATCGACGCCAACACCGAGCACTTCATCTTCGAGATCACCGGCAAGGGCTCCAAGATCGACCAGTTCATCGCCATCATGAAGCCGCTCGGGCTGGTGGAGATCTGCCGCACCGGCGTTGCCGCCATGAACCGCGGCCCGCAGGGGATGTGACGACGCAGACCGGCCGCCGCGCGTCCTGCGCCAAGCCGCCGACCGACCTGTCCCATCGACGCAACAATCCATTTAGGTCAGCATATCTGACTTATCTGGGAGGCTCTCTATGTCCGCCAAAGCGTTCACGGTCCTCGTCGTCTACGCCTTCGTCACCTCGATCACGCCGGGGCCGAACAATCTCATGCTGCTCGCATCCGGCGTGAACTTCGGCTTCGTGCGCACGATCCCGCACATGCTGGGCATCGCCGGAGGCTTCCTGTCGCTGCTGCTCGGCGTCGGCTTCGGGCTGGGAGCGGTGCTGACCGCCTTCCCGTCGCTGCATCTGGCGCTGAAGGTCGCGGGTGGAGCCTACCTCCTCTTTCTCGCCTGGCGCATCGCCACGTCGCGCTCGATGGGCAGGGCGGACGAGGGCGCCGCGACGCGGCCGATGTCCTTCCTCGAGGCCGCCGCCTTCCAGTGGGTCAATCCCAAGGCCTGGGTGATGGCGGTGACGGCCATGGCCGTCTACACCAACCCGCAGGCGCCGGTCCTCTCGGTGGTCCTGGTCGCGCTGGCCTTCGCCGCGGTCAACCTGCCGAGCGTGTCGACCTGGGCGGGCTTCGGCACGGCGCTGCGTGGCTTCCTCTCCGATCCACAGCGACTCAAATGGTTCAACATCGGCATGGGCGTTCTGCTCGCCGCGACGCTGTGGCCAATGCTTGTCTGACAACTGCGCCTTGCGGGACCGGCAGGCCGGAACTAGGCTTTTCGACATGACACCACATGACCACGACCACGACCACGACCACGACCACGACCACGACCATGATGATGATCACGACCATGGGCACGACCATGACCATGGCCACCATCACGACCATGACAACGAACTCGACCCGATGGCGGCGCGGGTCCGCGCGCTGGAAACGATCCTGACGCGCAAGGGCCTCGTCGACCCTGCGGCGATCGACGTCATCGTCGACACCTACGAAACCAAGGTCGGCCCGCGCAACGGCGCCCGCGTGGTCGCCAAGGCGTGGAGCGATCCGGGCTTCGCCGACTGGCTGAAACGCGACGCGACGGCGGCGATTTCCTCCCTCGGCTACGGCGGCCGCCAGGGCGAACACATGCAGGCGGTATTCAACACGGGCGACACGCACAACATGGTCGTGTGTACGCTGTGCTCCTGTTATCCGTGGTCGGTGCTCGGCCTGCCGCCGGTCTGGTACAAGGCGCCGCCCTACCGCAGCCGGGCGGTCATCGACCCGCGCGGCGTGCTCGCCGAGTTCGGCGTCGAACTGCCGGCGAAAAAGGCGATCCGCGTATGGGATTCGACGGCCGAGCTGCGCTATCTCGTCGTGCCGGAACGGCCGGCCGGCACGGAGGGCTGGGACGAGGAGCAACTGGCGGCGCTGGTCACCCGCGATTCGATGATCGGCACGGGTATCGCCAGGTCACCGGAGGCGGCATGAACGGACCCCATGATCTCGGCGGGCAGATGGGCTTCGGCCCCGTCGCGCCCGAACGCGACGAACCCTTTTTCCATGCCGAATGGGAAAAGCGCGCGCTGGGGGTGACGCTGTGTGCCGGCGCCATGGGCGCCTGGACGCTCGACGAGAGCCGGCATGCCCGCGAGAGCCTCGCTCCGGCCGACTACTACGCGTCGAGCTATTACGAAATCTGGATCAAGGCGCTGGAGACGCTGCTGGTGCGCCACGGCTTCGTCGATCGCGACGAACTGCGCGACGGCGAGATGCATGGCCCGGGGGCGACGCCGAAGCGCGTGCTGAAGGCCGCCGACGTGCCGGCGGTCCTCGCGCGCGGCGGGCCGTGCGACCGCCCGGTGGCGACGCCGCCGAAATTCGCCGCCGGCGACCGGGTCAGGGCGCGCAACATGCATCCCGTCGGCCATACGCGGCTGCCGCGCTACGTGCGCGGCCGCGAAGGCGTGGTCGAGGCGGTGCGCGACGGGTTCGTCCTTCCCGACAGCAGCGCGCACGGCAAGGGCGAGAACCCTGAATGGGTCTATACTGTGGTGTTCCAGGGCCGCGACCTGTGGGGCGAAGGTTCCGATCCGACGCTTTCGGTCAGCATCGATGCATGGGAGAACTACCTTGAGCCGGCATGACGCGACGCGGGTTTCGCCGGGCCTGCCCACCGATGCGGACGGGCCGGTGTTCGCCGAACCCTGGCAGGCGCAGGCCTTCGCCATGGTGGTCGCGCTGCATGAGCGCGGCCTGTTCTCGTGGGACGAGTGGGCGAACACGCTTTCCGTCGAGCTGAAGGCGCCGGACGCTGCCGCGGACGGCAGCGACTACTACGATTGCTGGCTGAGGGCGCTGGAACGCCTGTTGTCGACGAAAGGCGTCGCCGAGGCGCTGGAGATCGACGACCTCACCGAAGCCTGGCATCGCGCCGCGCGCGCCACGCCGCATGGCAAGCCGATCCTGCTCGAGAACGATCCCTTGGCCATGGCAGGGCGCGGCTGAACCGCGCCCCGCGCGGTGGTCAGAGCCCCATCCGCGCCATGAGCCGGTCGCGCAGCACGAACTGGTGGTAGAGCGCCGCCGCCACGTGCACCACGACGAGCGCGACCAGCAGCAAGGCGCCGAGCCCGTGGGGGATGCGCGGCGCATAGGCCATGAAATCCGGCAGAGGACCCGGTGCGCCGCCGAACAGGATGTTTGCGGCGCCCGACAGGGCAAGCATGCCGACGCCGCTGGCGGCCATGCCGATCAGGACCACGTAGAAAAGCAGATGCACGGCGCGGGCGGCGGAGCCCTGAAGCCGGGGCGTGCCGGCCGCTTCGGCGGGGCGGCGATCGGCAAAGACCCACCAGGCGATCCGTGCAAGGGTGAGGGCGAGGACCGTCGCCCCGACCACCGCATGAACTCTGAGCAGGCCCGCTTTCGCCACCGGATCAATCGTGCCGGCGGCGCGGAAGCCGCTGACCAGCAGGCCGGCGACGGCGACGGCGGTTATCCAGTGAATGGCGATGGCGACCGCGCCGTAGCGGTCCGAAGAGCTTTTCAGCGCCATGACAGTTCTCCTTGCACGGTTTCTATACGGATGATTATATAGCATACAATGTAATTGGATAGCAAGCTATGCAAATCGGTTTCGACCGTGAGCGCTCCGCCGGATACATGACCAACCTGGCCGCCAGGCTGTTTGCCAGGGCCATGGACCGGAGGCTGCGCGGATCGGGGGTTTCCACCGGATATCTCCCCGTCTTCTTCGCGTTGGGCAATGGCGGGGCGCTGTCGCAGAAGGCGCTCACCGAACTCGCCGCTGTCGAGCAGCCGACCATGGCGGCGACGCTGTCGCGCATGGAACGCGACGGTCTCGTCGCGCGCGCGGTCGATCCGGCGGATCGGCGCAGTTCCCTGTTCGCGCTGACGCCCGAGGCCATGGAAAAGTCCGACGTCATTCGCGCAGCGGTCGCCGAGATCAACGGGCTGGCAGCCGCGGCCCTTCCGCCCGATCAGATGCCGCTCTACCTCGATATGGTGAAGCGCATCGTCGCGGCGCTCGAGCCGGAGGCGTGAGGGCAGGGCGAGACGCTCGGGTGCGTTCCCGTTGTGTTCCACTCTGCGCTGTGATATCCGCTGGTCACGGTGCGGCCCGTCGGCGCCGGACTGAATCCAGCTCCCGTCGTCTCGCGGGCTGACGGTCCGGCGACGAAGCCGTAGCCACCAGCCTTGCCCTCGCGCGGCGAATCCTGTCTGTCGGAACCATGGAATTCTCACCCCAGCAGGACGAAGCGCTGAAGGCGGTGGCCAAATGGCTGAAGGCCGGGCGCCCGCAGGTGTTCCGGCTGTTCGGCTATGCCGGCACCGGCAAGACGACGCTTGCCCGCCATTTCGCCGAACATGTCGACGGCCAGGTGCAGTTCGCCGCCTTCACCGGCAAGGCGGCGCAGGTGCTGCGCTCGAAGGGCGCCGTCAACGCGCGCACCATCCATTCGCTGATCTACCGGCCGCGCGGCGAGGAGGCCGTCGCCGACGAGGCGACCGGCAAGACCTCGATCAATCCGACATTCTCGCTCAACCGGCAGAGCCCCGTGGCGCGGGCCAAGCTCGTCGTCATCGACGAATGCTCGATGGTCGACGAGGAGCTCGGCCGCGACCTGCTCTCCTTTGGCACGCCGATCCTGGTGCTCGGCGACCCGGCGCAGCTACCGCCGATCTCCGGCGGCGGCTTCTTCACCGAGCACGAGCCGGACTACCTGCTGACCGAGATCCACCGCCAGGCGCGCGACAACCCGATCATCCGGCTGGCGCTCGACGTGCGCGAGGGCCGCGAGTTCATGAAGGGCGACTACGGCGCCGCCCAGGTGATCGGCCGCGAGGACGTCGACCAGGACCTCGTGCTCGCCGCGGACCAGGTGCTGGTCGGCACCAACCGCACCAGGCGGCGCTACAACAAGCGTCTGCGCGAGCTCAAAGGTTTTACCGCCGAGTATCCGCAGGCCGGCGACAAGCTGGTGTGTCTCAGGAACGATCCGGCCAAGGGGCTGCTCAACGGCTCGCTGTGGAAGGTGATGACCTCGTCGCGCGAGACGGTGAAGCCCGGCATCAACCTGCTCGTCTCGCCCGAGGAGGACGATCCGGAGCGCGGCGTCGCCAAGATCAAGCTGCTGAAGGCGGCCTTCGAGGATCCCGATACCGAAATTCCCTGGCAACAGAAGAAGCGTTTCGACGACTTCGACTACGGCTATGCGCTGACCGTGCACAAGGCGCAGGGCTCGCAGTGGAACAACGTCGTCCTGTTCGACGAGAGCTGGGCCTTCAAGGACACGCGCCAGCGCTGGCTCTATACGGCGATCACGCGGGCGGCCGAACGGCTAACGGTCGTGCGCTGACGGGCCCCATCAGGCCGGGGCAGGGCCGCGATTGAGCTTCGCCACATCGCCGCCGGCCCAGGCGAGGGCCTTCCGATCCATGACGCGGAACCACAGCGGCGGTACGAGCGCCAGCAGGAACGATCCGGGATAGCCGCTCGGCAAGCGCGGCAGGTCGTCGAAGTTGCGCAGCGCCTGGTAGGGCCGAAGCGGATTGGCGTGATGGTCCGAATGGCGCTGCAGGTGGAACAGCATCAGGTTGGAGACGATGTGGTTGGTGTTCCACGAATGCCGGGGCTGGCAGGTTTCATAGCGGCCGTCCGGCCGTTTCGCGCGCAGCAGGCCGTAGTGCTCGACGTAGTTCGCCATCGTCAGGTGGAACCAGCCGGCGAGGTCGTGGACGGCGAAGAAGAGAAGCATCGGCCAGCCAAAGGCGGCGACCGACGCGGCGACCAGCGCCAGGTGAAGCACGTAGCCCTGCAACAGGTCGTTGCGCCACGACCAGATGGAAAACCCCTTCCGGCGCAGCCGATCGGCTTCCAGGCGCCAGCCGCGCAGGAGCGCGCCGGGCAGTTCGCGCGCGGCGAAGGCGTAGAGGCTCTCGCCGAAACGCGCCGAGGCCGGGTCTTCCGGTGTGGCGACCTGCACGTGGTGGCCGCGATTGTGCTCGATGCAGAAATGGGCGTAGCCGGTCAGCGCGCAGGCGATCTTGGCGCCGGCCTGTTCGCGGCGGCCGGGCTTGTGGCCGAGTTCGTGGCCGACGACGAGGGCCGGCCCGGACGAGGCCGCCGCGCCGAGCGCGAGGCCGAGGAACGCCCAGAACGGCAGGTCCATCGTACCCGCGGCGACGACCGACATGCCGAGGGAAACATAATAGACCGGCAGCGTGGCGAAGAGCAGGGCGCGGTACCACGCATCGGCGCTCAGCGCCTCGACCAGTTCCTCCGGCGGATCGAACGGATCCTCGCCGACCAGCATGTCGAGCAGCGGCACCAGGCCGTAGTAGACCGCGAGCGCGAAGAAGGCCCAAAGCCCGTTGCCGGAGAGCATCAGCAGCGCGGCGCCGACGCCGGGCGCGGCCGGCGTGATCACCGAAAGCAGCCACAGGTAGCGCTTGTCGTGACGCCAGAGCGTTCCGACCGCCGCACCGCGCTCGACCACACTGCTCATCGGCTCCTCCGCCGCCTTTGCCGACCCGCAGGCTAGCCCATTTCGTTCCGCTGGAACACAGGTTCGGACATTCCTGTCGGCGGAGTAGACCTGTATAGGGGCATGTCCTTTGTCGCCGCTGGAAGTGCACCATGCCCGCGAAACTGTCCGTCAACCTCAACGCCGTCGCGCTGCTGAGAAACCGCCGCGACCTGCCGTGGCCGAGCGTCGAGCATCTCGGCCGCATCGCGCTCGCCGCCGGCGCGCACGGGCTGACCGTGCATCCGCGGCCGGACGAGCGGCACACCCGTCACGCCGACCTGCCCGTGCTCAGGGCGCTGATCGACGACGAGTTCCCCAGGGCGGAGTTCAACATTGAGGGCTATCCGACCGAGGATTTCCTGCGACTGGTCGAGGCCAACGAGCCGGAGCAGGTGACGCTGGTCCCGGACGATCCGTCGCAGGCCACCTCCGACCACGGCTGGGACTTCCGTGCCCGGGCGGAGTTCCTGACGCCGATCGTGAAGCGGCTGAAGAAGGGCGGCTTCCGCGTCTCGCTGTTCTCCGACGCCGATCCGGCCGGCGTTGCCGCCGCGGCTGACACCGGCACCGATCGCATCGAGCTCTACACCGGTCCTTACGGTGGCTGCCACGCCGATTCCGCAAAAGCATCCAAGCATCTGGAAATGCTCGGAAAAACGGCGGACGCGGCACGCGTGGCGGGCCTCGGCGTCAATGCCGGGCACGACCTCACGGTCGCCAACCTCCCGGCCTTGGCGAGGCGCATCCCCGACCTCGCCGAAGTCTCGATCGGCCACGGGCTGACCGCCGATGCGCTGGAGTACGGGATGACCGAAACCGTCAGGCGGTTCCTCAAGGCCTGCGGCTGGTAGGCGGTCCACCGGTCGGACCGCCCCCCGGACAACCGGCCAGAACGGCTCCTCAGGCGAGGAGCGCGGCCTTGCTCGCGGCGAGGAAGTCGCGCACCGGTCGCGGTTGGCGGCCCGAAAGCGTAACGGCGTCGTTGGTGGCGGTGCCGAGGTCGCCAGCGCGCGTCGCGGTCTCGAACGAGACCAGCGTCGGGACGATGGCTTCGGGAACTCCGGCCGCCTTCATCCCGCCGGCGAGTTGCTCGTCGCTGAGATGGACGACCGTAATCGGCTTGCCGAGGATCTCGGCGGCGAGCTTCGCGATCTCGTCGTTGGTCAAGGCTTCACTGCCGGTCAGCGTCCAGGTGGCGCGGCCGGCCGGCGGGTTGGCGAGCGCGCCGGCGATCGCGGCGGCGATGTCGTCGCGGGCGACGAAGGCAGTGCGACCCTGGCCCGCGGACGTGTACCACTGGCCGGTCTTCACCGCCTGCGGCAGGCTCATGAACAGGTTTTCCTGGTACCAGCTGTTGCGGAAGATCAGGTAGGGCAAGCCGGTGGCCGCGATCGCCCGTTCGGTGCCGAGATGGTCCGGGGCGAAGGAGACCTTTGACGTCTCCGCGTCGGGCAGCGAGGTGTAGGCGATGCGCTTGACGCCGGCCTTCTTGGCGGCCGCGACGGCCGCCAGGTGCTGGCGAAGGCGGGTGCCGGCGCCGTCGAGCGCGTCCGTCGATATGATGAGGACCGTGCCGATACCGGCGAAGGCCTGTTCCAGTCCCGCCGGATCGTCGAAGTCGACCTTGCGGGTTGCGACGCCTCGCGCGGCGAACTCGGCGAGCTTGTCCGGATCGCGGCTGCCGGCGACGATGCGGGCGGGCGCGACGCCCCGGCTGTCGAGAAGATGGCTGATGACGGCGCGGCCGAGTTTTCCGGAAGCGCCGGTGACGAGGATGCTGTCGGTCATGATCTGGTCCTTGCGAGTCGAGAGCTGTTGCTCTCTTTTTGAGACCAGCGCTACATTGTATATTGACCGCCGTTCGTAAAGGAGGCAGTTTCCGCGCCGATGGTTACGCGGAAGGAACCGCCATGGATGGCCGCATCGTCGACCTGAAGTCGAAACTGGAGATCTACAAGGCGATGGCCGGTCCCGGGGCGAACCTCGCCGATTGCCCGATCCGCGACGTCATTGCCAACATCTCCGGCAAGTGGAACTCGCTGCTGATGGCGGCGCTCGCCGAGAAGCCCTACCGCTTCGGCGAGCTGCGCCGGCTGGTACCCGACATCTCGCAACGCATGCTCACGCAGACGCTCCGCGACCTGCAACGCGACGGCTACGTGCACCGGGAGGTCTTCCCCACCAAGCCGCCGAGCGTCGAGTACCGCCTGACCGATCTCGGCCACTCGATGTTCGGGCCGCTGGGTCACCTGCTGCAATGGGCCGAGCGCAACCACGCGGCTGTGCGCACGGCGCGGGCAAATTTCGACGCCGCCGGGCTCTGATCATCATCCCGCCTAATCCGGCGTCTTTGCTGCACGCGGGCGACATGGCAGACGGCGAAGGCGGGCAGGGAGCATGGGCGGCAGAATGGACATCGCGATCGTCGGCGCGGGGCCGGCGGGGCTGGCCGCAGCGCTCCTCCACCACCCCGCCGCCCACCGGGACACCACCCCCCACCGCTGCGCGGCGCCTACGCCGCTCGGCTCCGGCCTGATCCTGCAACCGACCGGGTTGACGGTGCTGGGCGCGCTCGGCCTGCTCGACGAGATTGTGGCGCTCGGCAGCCGCATCGACCGGCTGCACGGGGCCGATGCGCGGACCGGCCGGACGGTGCTCGACGTCCGCTACGATGCGGTCCGTGGCGGCAGGTTCGGCCTCGCCGTGCACCGCGCCGCGCTTTTCGACGTTCTCCACCGCGCGGTCGTCGCGGCGGCGATTCCGATCGAGACGGGCATCGAGATCGAGGCGCTGGAGACGGGCGGCAAGGCGATACCCGTCGCCAGGGGCGGACGGCGGGCGGGCGCATTCGACCTCGTCGTCGACGCCAGCGGCGCGCGCTCGCGGCTGCGCCGCTTCTCGCGCGATCCGTCGGAGCCGCGGCCGCTCGCCTACGGCGCCTTCTGGGCCTCGCTCGGCTGGCGCGGCGAAGGCTTCGATGCGAATGCGCTGCTGCAGCGCTACGACCGGGCGAGTGTCATGATCGGGGTCCTGCCGATCGGCCGGCCGAACGCCGCCGCCGGGCCGATGGCTGCCTTCTTCTGGAGCATCAAGCCAGACGTGGCGGACGTCGTGCGCAAGGCCGGCCTCGACGCCTGGAAGGCGAGCGTGGCCGGGCTCTGGCCGGACTGCGGGGCCTATCTCGACCAGATCGGCGACTTCGAGCAGCTGACGCTTGCCCGCTACGGGCACCACACCTCGCGCATGCCGGCGGGCGCGCGGCTGGCCGTCATCGGCGACGCCGCGCATTCGACCAGCCCGCAGCTCGGGCAGGGCGCCAACATGGCGCTGCTCGACGCGGCAGCGCTGGCGCATGGGCTCGCCACCGCACCGGATATCGACGCCGCGCTCGCCATCTACTGCCGCGCCCGGCGATGGCATGTGCGCATCTTCCAGGCGCTGTCGCTCGCCTTCACGCCGTTCTACCAGTCGGATTCGGCGGCGCTGCCGTTCCTCCGCGACAGGCTGGTGGCGACGGTGGCGAAGATCCCGCCGGCGCCGCAGCTCCTCGCCGCGATGGTGTCGGGAACGATCGTCGACCCGTTCGGCAGGGTGGGGCTCAGGGAGCGGGAGTGGGTGCCGTGGGAACGTTGAACTTCTGCAATTCAGCCCTTGCGTTCGCCGCCAAGTCGGGCCATAGAGCCGAACCGTAACGTACGGTACGGCGAGAGATATCACGGCGTGGAGAGCGCGAACGCATCGACAGGGGAGCAGGGCCCGACGCCCCGCCAGCAGGATGTACTCGACGCCGTTCTCGCGCTGCTCGTCGAGGGTGGCGACGCGCTGACCATGACCGCGGTCGCCCGGCGCGCCAACTGTTCCAAGGAAACGCTGTACAAGTGGTTCGGCGACCGCGACGGGCTGCTCACCGCGACCGTGCGCTGGCAGGCGTCGAAGGTGCGAGCGGGCAACTACGACCGGCAGAAGCTCGGTGCGGCGTCGCTGCGCGAGAGCCTCGAGGATTTTGCCGCCAACTGGCTCGCCGTCATCTCGTCGAAGACCTCGATCGCGTTGAACCGCGTTGCGGTCGGCCATGCCGGCTCGGGCAAGAGCAATCTCGGCGCCATCGTGCTCGCCAACGGCCGCTTCGCCATCGGCGAGCGGCTGAAGCCGCTGCTGGAGGCCGCGCGTGAAGCCGGCCTGCTTGCCTTCGACGACACCGAAGAGGCCTTCCGCACGTTCTTCGGCCTCGCCGGGCGCGACGTGCAGATCAGGCTGCTGCTCGGCGACAGGCTCGCCCTGACGACGTCCGCGATCGCGCGCGACGCAAAGCGGGCGGTCGAGCAGTTTCTCCGGCTGTACGGGGTCGCAAGTTGAGCGCGCGCGCTACACTCCACGACGCCGTCATCCTCGGGCTTGTCCCGAGGATCTACTGCCGCCACAACGTGAAACTCCACGGCAAGGCGAGTGAAACTGCACTTCGATTGGAGATGTCGGCAGATCCTCGGGACAAGCC
>CAYJMY010000049.1:0-26051 GCA_964371125.1 uncultured Mesorhizobium sp.
CTCGAACTCGATCTGCGCAAGGCAATCGTCAACCACGAGTTCGAGCTGAACTATCAGCCGATCATCGACGTCAGGAGCAATCGGGTCACCAGTTGCGAAGCGCTGATCCGCTGGCATCATCCGGAACGCGGCATGATACAGCCGGTGGAATTCATCTCCGTGGCCGAGGATACCGGTCTGATCGTTCCGCTCGGCGAATGGATCCTGCAGCAGGCCTGCGCCGACGCGGCCTCATGGCCGGACGACATCACGATCGCAGTGAATCTCTCGCCGGCCCAGTTCAAGAGCAGGAACCTCGTTCCGGCCGTGCACAAGGCGCTGGAGTCGTCGGGGCTTCCGGCCAGGCGCCTGGAGCTGGAGATCACGGAACTGGTGCTTCTGCAGGACAACGAAGGGGCGTTCACCATCCTGCATCAGCTCCGCGATCTCGGCATCCGGATCGCCATGGATGACTTCGGCACCGGCTACTCCTCGCTCGGCTATCTGCGCAGCTTCCCGTTCGACAAGATCAAGATCGACCAGTCGTTTATCCAGGATCTGCCGCACCGGGAAGAAAGTCTCGCCATCGTGCGCGCGGTGGTCGGTTTGGGCAGCAGCCTCGGCATAACCACGACCGCCGAAGGCGTCGAGACGCAGGAGCAGCTTACGAGCCTGTCATCGGAAGGGTGCACGGAGTTTCAGGGGTTCCTGTTCAGCGAGCCGAAGCCGGCGGCCGAGATGCCCGAGATTTTCCAAAGGAAGGGGACTGCGCCGGCATCCGCGGCCTGATCCCCATGGCTTCCGAAATGGATTCGGTGGGCGGCGCCGCGCTGCGGCCGGGCTCTACAGAAGCCTCTTGCGCGTCGAGCGCCGCCTGCTGAAGGGCGGCCGGTGGGCAGAAGTTGCCCCCACGGCTGGACGCATTCGGCCGAACGGGGCGCAGTCGCAGGAGCACTGGCTGGTCGACCCGCCGGGGAGTGCGTCACGTTTGCCGGGCAGGACGGGGAAGCCGTCGCGGTCGCGCCTTGCGCGGGCGACCCTTGCAGAACGGCAGAGGGGTCAGGCGTAGTGCGAACCCGCGGCGCGCCTTGCGCAGGCCGGTCCGGGGCCGCGCATGTAGTGTCGCTCGGGCCGGTAGGTAGGCGCGATGAACTCGCGCAACGCGAATGCGAACACCTTGATCTGACGCCGGAATGCCATTGTTCTTGTCCCTGACCCTCGGATGTCCCTTCCGAATGTGGGTGGATGATACGCCGCGCCGGTGAATAGTCCGTGAACGGCATGTTAATGTTTGCGCAAAACGCCTTGGAATCATGACCGAATCCGGTGGGAATCGCGGCATTCTAGCGGCGCGCGCGCAATTGTCCGCACTGTGGCCTTCTGGCAACGCCGGCCGCGCCGCCGATCCGTGCGCCATCGACTGCGCTGCGGTCCGGTTCTTCGGAACCGGGCGGTCGGTCGCCCGTTGTCTTGGCGGGCGGGGCGATGCCGCGACGGCATGCGCCGTCGCTGCCCCGAAGACCAAGAAACAAGGAAAGGGAGAGAGCCATGGGCTTCTTTTCGAAGGACATCAAGTCGCTGGACGACCTGTTCGTCCACACCCTCCGCGACATCTACTACGCCGAGAAACAGATCCGCGACGCGCTTCCCGACATGATCGAGAAGGCGACCAACCCGATGCTCAAGCAGGGCTTCCAGAAGCACCTGGAAGAGACCAGGGGCCATATCGCGCGCGTCGAGGAAGTGTTCGGCATGCACGGCGTCGCTGCGGAGGAGGTCAACTGCCCCGCCATCGACGGTATTCTCGAGGAGGCCAGCGAGATCGCTGGCGAGGTCGACGACAAGCAGGTGCTCGACGCAGCCCTCATCGCCGCCGCTCAGGCGGTCGAGCACTACGAGATGACCCGCTACGGCACGCTGGTCGAGTGGGCGAAGCAGCTCGGCCGCGCCGACTGCGCGGCGGTCCTGAAGCGGAACCTCGACGAGGAGAAGGCGACCGACAGGAAGCTGACCGAACTCGCCGAGAGCAAGGTCAACCTGGCCGCCGCCGAATAGGCGGTTTGCTGGCCGCCCCGAGGGCTGGCCGCCGGCGGGAACGGCGCGCTTCCCCAGCGCCGCCGTTCCCGCATGCCTTTCGCCCGCCGCAGCGCGACTGTTCACCGGCCGCGATGCCGGCGGCTGAGCCTCCGCCCTACGCGCTGCCGATCAGCACGCCCGCGGCGAACACAAGCGCGCCGCCGAGCACGACCTGGAAGGTGGCGCGCAGGAACGGCGTCTCCATGTAGCGGTTCTGGATGAAGGCAATCGCCCAGAGTTCCAGGAACACGACCGCCACCGCCACGCTGGTCGCCGTCCAGAAGTCCGGAATCAGGTAGGGTAGGGCGTGGCCGAGCCCGCCGAGCGCCGTCATGATGCCCGAGGCCAAGCCGCGTTTCAGCGGCGAGCCGCGGCCCGACAGTTTGCCGTCGTCATGCGCGGCCTCGGTGAAGCCCATCGAGATGCCGGCGCCGACCGAGGCGGACAGGCCGACGAGGAAGGTCTGCCAGGTGTCGCCGGTGGCGAACGCAGCGGCGAAGATCGGCGCCAGCGTCGACACCGAGCCGTCCATCAGCCCGGCCAGTCCCGGCTGGACGTAGGTGAGGATGAACTGGCGGCGCTCGGCCGTGCGCTCCTCGGCCTGCACGTCCTCCGGCACGTGGGTCTGCTCCATGCTCTGGGCGACCGCCTCGTGCCTGCCCTCGGCCGCGGCAAGGTCGCCGAGCAGCTTGCGCGTCGAGGCGTCGGATGTCCGCTTTATCGCCTCCTCGTAGAAGCGCTGCGCCTGGCGTTCCATCTCTGCCGCCTGGCCGCGCACCTTGTCGATGCCGAGCGGCCGCACCAGCCAGTCCGGCTTGCGCTCGTAGAAGCCGCGCACGTGCTCGCGGCGGATCAGCGGGATGCGCTCGCCGAAGCGGGCGCGGTGCAGGTCGATGAGTGCTGCGCGGTGGCCGTCCTCTTCCTCTGCCATGGCGTCGAACATCCTCGCCGACTGCGGGAACGCCTCGCGCACGCCATCGGCATAGGCGCGGTAGATGCGGCTGTCGTCCTCCTCCGACGCGATGGCGAGGGCGAGGATTTCCTGCTCCGAAAGCGAATCGAAGGAGCGGCGGTCGAAGCCGAAGACACGGGAAAGCATGACAGTGGGTATCCAGTTTAGAACTATTCTAAACTTAACGCCGTTGCGGCCCCGGTTCAACGCCTGATCGTCCTTCCTCCGACCGTGCGCCGATTTGGCCGAGGCCACCGCGCCCGGCCGCGCCGATTGATGGATCACATCTTTTCATTGGTGAGGTGGCGCCGCTCGGGCCACTATCGATGCCGACTCGCCGGAAGACCTGTTGTCATGAATGCTGCCGCCATTGCCGTCCCCGGTATAGACGACGTGCGCGAGGCCGCGCGGCGGCTGGCCGGCGTCGCTGTCGTCACGCCACTCCTCGAACATGCCGCGCTGAACGAGCGGCTCGGCGGACGCGTGTTCTTCAAGGCCGAGACGCTGCAGCGCACCGGCTCCTTCAAGATCCGCGGCGCCTACAACAAGATCGCTTCGCTTTCGCCCGAGGAACGCAGCCGCGGCGTCGTCGCCTTCTCCTCCGGCAATCACGCGCAGGGCGTGGCTGAGGCGGCGCGCCTGTTCGGCATCCGCGCCGTCATCGCCATGCCGGCCGACGCGCCGCGTGTGAAGCTCGACAGCGTCCGCGCCATGGGTGCCGAAATCGTGCCCTTCGACCGCTTCCGCGACGACCGCATGACCGTGGTGAAGCCCTGGCTCGATGCAGGTCTGGTGCTGGTGCCGCCCTACGACGATCCGCTTATCGTCGCCGGACAGGGGACCGTCGGCTTGGAGATACTCGACCAGGCGCGCGCCGCTGGCGCAAAGCCCGACACGGTGGTGGTGCCGTGCGGCGGCGGCGGGCTGACCGCCGGCGTGGCGATCGCCGTCTGCGACGCGCTGCCCGACGCGGCGGTCTGGGGTGTCGAGCCGGAGAACTTCGACGACACGCGCCGCTCGCTTGCCGAGGGCCGGCGCGTCGCCAACCACCCGGGGCGCAACTCGATCTGCGACGCGCTGCTGACCCCGGAGCCGGGCGCCGTCACCTTCGAGGTCAACCGCCACAGAATAGCCGGCGTCGTCGCGGTCGGCGACGCCGAGGCCGCCGCCGCGGTGCGCGAGGCGATGCTGTCGCTGAAGCTCGTCGTCGAGCCGGGCGGGGTTGTCGGCCTCGCCGCGCTGCTTGCCGGCAAGGTTCCCGTCGCCGGCCGGACCGTCGTCGTCGTGCTCTCCGGCGCCAATGTCGACCCTGCCGCCTATGCGCGGATCATCGAGGCGGCGTGACCGGAGGCTTCAATCCAGCGTCCGCCGGAAGCGCAGCAGCGCCAGTGCGGCATAGACGAGGATGAAGGCGACCAGCGCCCCGATTTCGAATGAAACGGCGGCGAAGTCGGCGCCCTTCAGCATGATGGCGCGGATCACCCTGAGGAAATGCGTCAGCGGGAAGATCTCGCCCAGCACCTGCGCCCAACCCGGCATGCCGCGATAGGGGAACATGAAGCCCGAGAGCAGCAGCGACGGCAGGAAGAAGAAGAAGGTCAACTGCATGGCCTGCATCTGCGAGCGCGCCGCGGTCGAGATCGTGTAGCCGAGCAGGACGAGCGACAGGACGAAGACCAGGATCGCCGACATGAGCAGCGTCATCGAGCCGGCAAAGGGTACGCCGAACAGGAGCTTCGCCGCCGCCAGAACGACGACCACCTGCACGGCGCCGACGACCAGGTAGGGCAGGATCTTGCCGAGCATGATCTCCACCGGGCTCGCCGGCATGGCCAGCAGGTTCTCCATCGTGCCGCGCTCAGTCTCGCGCGTCAGCGCCATGGACGTCATCATCACCATGGTCATCTGCAGGATGACGCCGAGCAGGCCGGGCACGATATTGTACTGGGAGATGCCCTCGGGGTTATAGCGGCGGTGCACGACGACCTCCAGCGTGCCGGCGGCGGCGCGCGCGGCCGCGGCCTCGAGCCCCTGCTCGCGCAGCAGCGCCTGCTGGGCGACGGTGCCGAGCGTCGAGATGGCGCCGCTCGACGCCGACGGGTCGGTGGCGTCGGCCTCGATCAGGATCTGCGGGCGGTCGCCGCGCGCCATCCTTGTGGCGAAATCGGCGGGAATGGTCACCACGAAGGCGACCTCGCCGCTCTGGATCAGCGCTTCGGCCTCCGCCGCGCTCGCCGCCACGTGCTCGAAGCGGTAGTAGCCGGTGGTCTCCAGCGCCGAGACCATGGCGCGGGTGTAATGGTCGTTGCTGGTCGCCACGAGTGCGGCCGGCAGCGCCTTCGGGTCGTTGTTGATGGCGAAGCCGAATAGCACGAGCTGCATCAGCGGCACGCCGAGCATCATGGCGAAGGTGATGCGGTCGCGCCGCATCTGGATGAACTCTTTCGCGAGCAGCGCCGCCAGCCGGCCGAGCGAGAACACCGCGTTCATGACATGTTGTCCCGCGAGGCGCCCATGAACTGGATGAAGACGTCCTCGAGGCTCGTCTGGCCGGCCTCGACGATGGTCGCCGGGCGCGTGCGGATCGGCGCCAGCGCCGCTTCCAGCGCGGCGAGGTCGGAGCCCACCACGTGCAGCGTCGTGCCGAACGGTGCCACCTGGTCGACGCCGGGCTTGCCGGAGACGGCGGCCGCCACCTCGTCCAGCCGCGGCCCGTGGACGACGAAGGTGGTCAGGCCCGAGCCGGCAACCACTTCGTCCACCGTCCCTGTCGCCAGCATGCGGCCGTAGGAGATGTAGCTGATGCGATGGCAGCGCTCGGCCTCGTCCATGTAGTGGGTGGAGACGAGCACGGTGAGGCCGCCATGGGCGAGACGGTGGATCTCGTCCCAGAAGTCGCGCCGCGCCTTGGGGTCGACGCCCGCCGTCGGTTCGTCGAG
Organism: uncultured Mesorhizobium sp.; assembly: GCA_964371125.1. Lineage (GTDB taxonomy): Bacteria > Pseudomonadota > Alphaproteobacteria > Rhizobiales > Rhizobiaceae > DUSC01. Next base: position 5,947 of record CAYJMY010000049.1, read on the forward strand.
GAGGAGCAGCCTGGGCTGGTGCATGATGCAGGCGGCGAGCGCCAGCCGCTGCTTCCAGCCGCCCGACAGCGTGCCGGCGAGTTGGTTGCGCCGCGTCGTCAGCCCGAGTTCCTCCAGGGTCCGGTCGACCGCCTCTTTCGCCGGCTTCATCCGGTAGAGGCGGGCGACGAACATCAGGTTCTCGGCGATCGTCAGGTCCTCGTAGAACGAGAACTTCTGCGTCATGTAGCCGACTTCGCGCTTGATCTTCAGTCCGTCCCTGCGCAGGTCGTGGCCGAGCACCTGGCCCTCGCCCTCGTCGGGGGTAAGCAGGCCGCACATCATCCGGATCGTCGTCGTCTTGCCCGAACCGTTCGGCCCGAGGAAGCCGACGATCTCGCCCTCGGCGACGCTCATCGACACGTTGTCGACCACGGTCTTGTCGCCGAAGCGCTTGACCAGCCCACTGACCTCGATGGCGTTCATGGCTTGCCGCCGAGTTCCACATCCACGATCTGGCCCGGCTGCAGCCCGTCACCGCCGCCTTCCGGCCTTGCCTCGACGAGGTAGACCAGCTTCTGCCGCGTCTCCAGCGAGTAGATCACCGGCGGCGTGAACTCCGGGCTGGTCGACACGTAGCTGACCCGCGCCGTCAGGCCCGGCGCGCAGCCGTCGCAGTTGACCTTGAGCAGCGAGCCGACGGAAACCGTCGCAAACCTGGCTTCCGGCACGTAGATGCGCAGCTTCACCGCGCCGTCGGGGAGCAGCGAGACGACCGGCGCCGACGGGCCGGCAATGTCGCCCGGGTTGCGGATCACGTCGTCGATCCGTCCGGATGCGGGCGCGGCGATGCTGCGTTGGGAAAGCCGCCAGCGCGCCTGGTCGAGGGCGGCCGCCGCCTGCCGAACCTGGCTTTCCGCGGCCTTGATCGTCTCGGGACGCGCCGGCAGCGCGGCGACGGCGAGGTTGGCCCTGGCCTGGCCGATGGCGGCGTCGGCGACCTCGACCTGCGTCGATGCCTCGTCGAGCTGGGCCTGCGTGGCGATGCCGCGCTTGAACAGGTCCTGGATCCGGGCGAGCACGCGCCGCGCCTCCGATGCCTGTGCCTCGGCCGAGCGTAGCGTCGCCTCGAGCACGGCGATCTCCTCCGGCCGGCGACCCAGCCTCAAGTCGGCGAGCTGCGCCTCGGCCTGTCCGAGCGCGGCCTCAGCCTGGGCAACGGCGATGGTCGCGTCGTCCGCCTCGAGCGCCGCGACCGGCGCGCCCTTTTCGACGTGCTCGCCGCGCCTGACCGAGACGCTGCGGATCTGGGCGACCTCGATCGGCGCGAGCAGCACATAGTCGCCCTCGACGTAACCGACCGCGATGGGCGCCGCCGGCCCGCAGGCCGACAGAAGCGTTGCCAGGTAGGGAATGGAGCAGAGCATGCTCATGACGATTTGCCTTTGATCGCGGTCCGGATGGCATGGACATTCTCGGAGACGACGCCGGCGATGCGCGCCGCCTCGGCGGGGCCGATCGAACTCCAGCCCATGCGCCGCAGAACCGCCTCGCGGCCGATGCGGAAGTAAACGACCTGTCCGATGATGGCGAAGACGCGCAGGCGCGTTTCCTCGGCCTCGGCCTCTTCGCCGGTCGCCGCCGCCCAGATGGCGCACAGGCGCCGATGGACGGGCTCGAAGACGCCGGCATAGATCGCGTCGAGCGCGGCGGTCGGATGCGAGAGTTCGCGCAGGACGAACTGGACGATCTCGCCGGCCTGCGGTTCGGCGACGATGAAGCCGACCATGCGCTGCAGGATCGCGTCGATCTGCGCCATCGCCGCGGCTTGCCCGCTTTCACCCTCGGCGGGAACGGCGGCGGCCGCGATCGCCGGACCGGCGATCCTCTGGATCGTCTCGACGATGAAACCCGCGCAGGCGAGCCTCAATCCCTCCTTGCCGCCGAAATGGTAGGCGATCGAACCGATGTTGGCGTTGGACGCCGCGGCGATGTCGCGCGTCGACGTCCCGTCGAAACCCTTCTGGCCGAAGAGGTTGAGTGCCGCGCGGATCAGCGCCGCCCGCGTCTGTTCGGCCTGCGACGAAAGTGCCTCGCGCGGCCCGCCTGATATCTGCTTTTCGTTCATGGACTTTGTTTAATCAAACGATTGATTAATGTCAACGGTGTTGAATGTGACAGGCGCGGACGGTTAAGTCGCCGCGTGGCGAGAGAAAGCGAACGGAAATTCCTTGTGGCGCACGACGCGTGGCGCGCCGGCGTCGGCGAAGCCGTGGCCATGATCCAGTTCTACGTCTTCGCCGAGCCGGACCGCTCGGCGCGCGTGCGCATCCGCGGCGACGGCCACGCGGCGATCACGTTGAAGTTCGGCGACCACGGCCGCCATCGCGAGGAGTTCGAGTATCCCGTGCCGCTCGCGGATGCCGAGGAGATGCGCGCCTGGGCCGCCGGCCGCGTCATCGAGAAGACCCGCCATCATGTGCCCTGGCGTAGCTACGTCTACGAGGTCGACGTTTTTGAAGGCGACCTCGCCGGGCTCGTCGTCGTCGAGCTGGAAACCGCCGACGAGGTCGCCGACGCCGACCTGCCGCCTTGGCTCGGCCGCGAGATCACCGGCGAGAGCGCCTACTACAATTCGAGCCTCGCGCTCTACGGGAAGCCGCGGGCATGAGTTACAGGATCCGCCCCGACCGACCGTTCGCCGTCGAGGTCCGCCACATCGGCTCGGAACTGGTCGACGGCGTCATGTCCGACCTCGATCTCGCCCGCCGCAAGCCGGAGGAGGGATTTCACCGCTGTCGCCGCAGGATCAAGCGGCTTCGCGCGCTGATCCGCCTGGTGCGCACCGCCGACCCCGCTTACTGGAAGGCCGAGGACGGGCGCTGGCGCGATCTCGCGCGCAGCATCGCCGGCGCCCGCGAGGCCGCGGCGCTGGTCGAGACGCTCGACCGCGTCGTCGCCGACTTCCCCGACGAGACGAATGGCGCCGCATTCGCCGAGCTGCGCGCGGCGCTGGTGGCCCGCCACGACCGCATCGCCGGCGAGACGTCCGGCATCGATTCGGTCATCGGCGCGGCGGTGTGGACAGCAGAAGGCGGCCGCGCCGCGCTTGCCACCGCCAACCTGCCGGACGACCCCGGCGAGGCAGCCGACCTGCTCGCCGAGGGTGCCGGTCGCGTCGTGCGCCGCGCCGCAAAGGCGCTGAAGCGGGCGCGCCGCTCGGGCAAGACCGAAGACTTCCACGAACTGCGCAAGTGCGTGAAGGCCCATACCATGCATGTCGAGCTCCTGCGCGCCTACTGGCCGCCCCCGGTCAAGGCGCGGCTAAAGGTGCTCGACGCGCTCGGCGAGCGCCTCGGCGAGCTGAACGACGCCCTGGTCATGCGGCTGCTTGCCGCATCCGACCATTCCGTGTTCGGCGCCGACGACACGCGGGATTTGCTCGTGCGGCTTCTCAAGCGTACGGAAAAGACACTGCGCCGCCGCTGCCTCGACGATGCCGAGGCCGCGTTCGATCCCGTCCCCCGCAGGATCGGCCGCAAGGTCGCCGGCCGCTATCGCGACGACGTGGCGTCCGCGGACTGACGTTTCCTCGGCCTTCACCTTTGCCGGCTCCCAGTCCATAGTCGCGGCCTCACGAGCGGGAGGCGTGTGGACGGCGATGAGCGCGGAGCGCGAAACCTTTCTTGACCGGTTCGGGCGATTCCTCGCGAACCGCCTGGAATCCTCGTCCTCCGGCTACGAGCCGTATACGCCGTCCGATCCCGACACGCTGCGCCGCACGCTCGAGCCCGGCGACATCCTGCTCATCGAGGGCAACCAGAAGATATCCGCGGCGATCAAGTATCTCACCCAGTCGACCTGGTCGCATTCCGCACTCTATGTCGGCGACGCCCTGCCCGAGCCGACCGACGGCGGCGAGCGCCCGCGCCTCATCGAGGTCAATCTCGGCGACGGCTGCATCGGCGTACCTTTGAGCAAGTACCGCACCTACAACACCCGCATCTGCCGTGCCAGCGGGCTCACTCCGGAGGACCGCAGCAAGATCGTCTCCTTCATGGTCGAGCGCATCGGCCTGCGCTACGATCTGAAGAACATCTTCGACATGCTGCGCTACTTCTTCCCGACGCCACCGGTGCCGGTGCGCTGGCGCCGGCGCATGATCGCCTTCGGCTCGGGCGACCCGACGCGGGCCATCTGCTCGACGCTGATTGCCCAGGCCTACGCCACGGTGCGCTACCCGATCCTGCCCGAGATGACGCGCGCGCCCGGCCGCGCTTCGGCGCAGTCGCATTATTCGCGCGAGGAGATCCTGCATATCCGCCATCACTCGCTCTACACGCCGCGCGACTTCGACCTCTCGCCCTATTTCCGCATCGTCAAGCCGACGCTCGAATACGGCTTCGACTACCGCAGCATCTCTTGGGCGGAGGACGGCGGCGGCACCCGGCGCGTCCGCGCCGCGGAGTAGGGCGCCCCGTTCCCGAGGCCGCGCCTCAGCTGCCGCCGGCTTGTGGCACGGCGCGTAGCTTGTCGGGATTGCGCACCACGTAGATCGCCGCGATCGCGCCGGCCCGGTCGACGGAGAACGCCATCGTGTGGTCGATGCGCCCGTCGACCCGTACGATCAGCCCCGGCCCGCCGTTGATCGCCGCCGGCGCGATTGCGACGGCCATGTCCGCCGTGGGCTTGCGCGCCCGGGCGCGCAGGCAGCGCGCCCCCTTGTCGGCGCCGCGCCCCCCGGTGAGCGCAGCGGGGACCTTGCCGCCGCCGTCCGCGACGAAGTCGACGTCCTCGGCGAGAAGCCGCTTCAGCGGTCCGACGTCGCCGGTCCGCGCCGCTTCGGTGAAGCTGGCGACGAAGCGCGCCACGTCCGCCTCGCTCGGCTGGAAGCGGGCGCTGCCTTGCCTCAGCGAGCGCCGCGCCCGCGAGGCCATCTGCCGGCAGGCGGCGGGCGAGCGCTTCAGCGTCTCGGCCACTTCCTCGAAACTCAGTTCGTAGAGGTCGTGCAGGAACAGCGACGCCCGCTCGAGCGGCGACAGACGCTCGAGCGCCCGCATGACGCCGAACGAGATGTCCAGCGCAGCGTCGTTCGTTTCGGGTTCGACGGCGCTGGCCGCCTCGATCAGCGGCTCCGGCAGCCACGGCCCGACATAACGCTCGCGCCGCGCCTGCGCAGCCTTCAGCCGGTCGAGACACAGGTTGGTGACGATGCGCGACAGATAACGGCCGGCATGCCCGGCCTCGTCGGCGGCGGCGAAGCGCAGCCAGGCGTCCTGCACGGCGTCCTCGGCCTCGCTGACGGAGCCGAGATAGCGGTAGGCAAGCCGCAGCAGCCGCTTGCGCTCGCCGAGGAACGCCGCCAGCCGTTCTTGCTCGCCTTCGTTGGTCCCGGCCGCGCCTTCAGGCATGGACCGTCTCCCTCCGCTCCCTTCGCTCGAGCTCCGCCGCGAGGCTCGCGATCACCGGCCGGCAGGCCAGGCCATGGCCGAGCCCGCGCTTGAGCATCGGATAGAACAGGCCGGACACGACGGCGGCCGCCAGTCCGGCGACGCCGCGGCGGCCCCATATGGTTTCGCATTCGGCCAGGAGGTCGGCAAGATCGGCGCCGTTCGTTACGACGGCGTTGGCATAGCGCGCGGCGAGCGCCATGCCGTCCGGCGCCTCGTCGGCGCGGCCGGTCAGGATCCTGGCGAGGTCGGCCCGGTCGACGCCGGCCTCCGTTCCCATCGCCAACGCCAGTTCCAGGCACGGGCCACAGTCGGCCGACTTCGCCGCGACCGCCTTGGCAGCATAGTAGGGCGCCGGCGGCAGGCCGAAATGATGGCCGGTGAAGGCCGAGACCATTGCGAGCTTCGCTGCGCCGCCGGGATCGAGGTCGGCGAGCTCCGTCAGGTAGGAGGTGTCGTAGTCGTAACGCGCGCCGAAGGCGGCGAGCCGGCGCTTTAGCACGGAAGCAAGCATCATGCGGTCCTCCCCTCGAGCGGCCGTCGCCTCAGGAAGACGAGCGGCAGGAAGCCGGGGACGAGGATCAGCAGCGTATCGCGCAGCGCCGTCGCCGCTGTCGCGCCGTGCTCGAGCAGTTCGACGAGGTGGATGCCGGCATGGCCGCCGAGGAAGATCGCCGGCGCCACCAGAACGGCAGCGGGAGCCTCGGCGCGGGTCGCGGCGACGAGCGCGGCGGCGGAAGCGATGAAGGCCAGCCCGATGTCGCGGATGAAGTGCAGGTTCGCCGGCCCGGTCTCGGTCACGTCGGGCGCGAAGGCATACCACGCCTCCGGAGCGAAGAGCATGAAGATACCGCCGGCGCCGTGCCAGGCGGCAAGGATGATGAGGATCGTTCGCATGGGTCGTGTCTCTCTCGTTGGACACTCCCATGACGAGACGGCCACGATCCGTGTGACATGCTGGACCGCTTTTTTTCGCCTCCTTGCGCCGGCGGACCGCCCGGCTGGCCGGGGAGTGGTACGCCGCGGCCCGGCCTCAGTCCGCCGGCGCGATCCTGAGGATGGCGCCCTCGCTCTCGTCGGTAGCCACATAGATGGTGCCGTCGGGTCCCTCGGCCACGTCGCGGATGCGTAGGCCGAGGCTCTCCAGCAGCCGCTCCTCGCCGCCGACCGTGTCGCCCTCGACGTCGAGCCTGACCAGCGCCGTCGAAGCGAGCCCGCCGACGAACAGGTCGCCCTTCCACTCCGGGAAGGCCGCGCCGTCGTAGAAGATCATGCCCGAGGGCGCGATCACCGGCGTCCAGCTATGGATGGCGTCGACCATGCCTTCCTTCGTCTTCACGCCCTCGCCGATGGTCGTGCCGCTGTAGTTGACGCCGAGGGTCACCACCGGCCAGCCATAGTTCGCACCCGGGCGGACGATGTTGAGCTCGTCGCCGCCGCGCGGTCCGTGCTCTATCTCCCAGAGCTCGCCGCTCAGCGGGTTGATCGCCGCGGCCTGCACGTTGCGCACGCCGTAGGCGTAGATCTCCGGCCGCGCGTCGGCCTTCCCGACGAACGGGTTGTCCTCTGGCACGCTGCCGTCGGGATTGATGCGCACGATCTTGCCGAGATGCGAGGCGAGGTCCTGCGCCTGCACGCGGAACCGCTCCTGCGAGCGTTCGCCGAGCGTCACGTAGAGGTGCCCGTCGCGGTCGAACACCAGCCGCGAGCCGAAGTGCTGGAGGCTGTCGACCTTCGGCAACTGCCGGAAGATCACGGCGACGTGTTCCAGCGCCGTGGCGTCGTCGCTGAGCCGCCCGCGGGCCACGGCCGTGCCGTTGCCGCCCTCGCCGCGTTCGGCGTAGCTGAGGTAGACCAGCCGGTTCGCGGCGAAGGCCGGATCGATTGTCACGTCGAGCAGGCCGCCCTGGCCGCGCGCATCGACTTCGGGCACGCCGGAAATCGGCTCCGAGAGGCCGCCGTCCGGACCAACCATCCTGAGCGAACCGGGCCGCTCCGTCACCAGCATGCCGCCGTCGGGCAGGAAGGCGATCGCCCAGGGATGGACGAGGCCTTCGGCAACGGTCGTCACGCGGATCGCCGGTCCTCTTGTCGCGAAGGTCTCGTCGAGCGCCGCGGCGGGCGCGGCCGCCGTCAGCACCCCAGCGGCGGCTAGTGTCAGGGCGAGGCGGTTCATGGCAGGCTCCCGGGGCTGGCGTCGCCGGGCAACAATTGATGCACCCGGCCTTCGCCGCATCAAACCACGAAAGCCCGATGCGTTCCGCAGCCTCACGCTCAGTTGACCGGCGGAGACGATGATCCGCTGCCGCGCCCTACCTGCCGAGGCTCGGGCCGAGCGTGATCATGCCGACGGCGATCACGGCGAGCGCCACGCCGCCGGTCTGCACGGTCGTCAGCCTCTCGCCGAACCAGGTCAGCGCGATGACGTTGACGGCGACGAGTTGGATCACCGCCGAGAGGCTGAAGGCCGATGCCATGCCGAAATCGCGCACCAGCCTGAGCATGATCAGGTTGCCTGCCGTGTAGAGCGCCAGCGTCAGCACCAGTTTGGCCCAGCCGGGGTTCAGCGCCCAGGATTTAGCGACCATGGCGGCGGCGAGGTAGATCACGGTCGACGCCGCGAGCTGCAGCAGGCCGGACAGGGTCACGAAGCTCTCCCGAAGGCGCGGACGGCGCCTCCCGCCTTGTCCGGCAAAGCCTCCGGGGCGTCAATGGCCGCGGTGCGCCGTGGCCGTGGGCCAGCCGGCCATCACCCGTTCCGGCGCATCAACAGCGCGTCGAGCGAAAGCCGTCCGCCGCCGAAGGTGGCCAGCGCCAGCGCCATCGCCGCCCAAGGCAGGTGGAAGTTTGCCCAGCCCTCCGGTACCGTGATCTGGATCACTGCCGTCATCGCCAGCAGACCCAGCGCCGACAGGCGGGTGAGCAGGCCGAAGACGAGCAGCACCGGCAGAACGATCTCGGCGATGCCCGCCGCATGGGCGGCAAAGATCGGGAACGGATACGGATACTCGCCGCCGAGGATATGCAGCCTGAACTCCTGTGCGAACAGGAACTCCGCGCCGCCGGAAAGCTGCAGGAAGCCATCCCACTTGGTCAGGCCCGATCGGTAGAACGGGATCGCCAGCGCGAAGCGCAGCACGAGAAGCGGCAGCCAATGCGGGATGGCGCCGAGAATGGCGTCGAAGCGTGCGAGCGGGGCGAGGAGGCCTTGCGCCGGCCTGCGGGCGTCGGCGGTGACCGACTTGTAAGGGTCCATGGTCGACATGATTCTATCCTTCCTCGTTCGCGGCGAAGGCGCCGAGTGTGACCAGCCCGACGAGGGCTGCGCCGAAGACGAACTTAGGTTGCCCGGCGAGCGCGGTTTCGGCGGCTTCGCCGAGCGTTGCGCCGTCGAGCACGGCGGCGGCGAAGACCGCGTCGGTCTCCGGAAGCACGTGTACGTTCACCGTGGCATCGGGTCTCGCGATGAGCATCGTCTCCGGCCGCCGGGCGACGACCGTGCCGACCGGATCTGTCTGGTGCGCCGCCCAAATCGATCCCGCCGGGTGAGCCGACGTCACGATGGCAGCGGCCGGATGTCTTGCCAGCCGTGTTTCGGCGAGGCGTTCCGGCGCGATTGCCGCCAGCGCTGCGACCGGCAGCACTCCGACGTCGGCGGCATGGTAGGCCCGGCTCCACGCCGCCTCGATGCGCGCCACGTCGGCGAGATAGACAAGGTGTCGCGCCGGCGCGAAACCGGCGACGAAGTCGGGAAAGCCATCGCCATATTCGAACATCAGCGGCGACGCCGGCTTGTTGTCCTGGACATAGACGCGCGCCATGCCGCGGAAGAACTCCTCGCCGACCAGGCGCCCCGTCACCGGGAAGCGCTGGGCAAGCGCGCCGGTCAGTCCGACATGGACGTTGTTGCGGTAGACGGCGAAGCGCGCCGCGTCGACGTCGCCGCGCGCCGTGGTGATGCCCGCCGGCAGCGGGTTCCGCGCGTCGATGAGCGCCGCGGCGAAGAGGTCGAGTGTCGCGAGGCCCATCTCACGCCGCCTTCGTCCGCGATACGTTGCGCGGTGCAGCTGCGGCCGCGATCAGGGCGTCGGCGCGGTCTGCCTCTGCCTTCAGCGTCGGGAAGTCGGGCACGTCGTTATCCCATTCGATCAGCGTGGCCACCGGCCCGGTGCGCGAAAGCGTATGGCGGTAGAGCTCGACGACGTCGGTCTTCACCGGCGTGCCGTGGGCGTCGATCAGCAGCCGGTCGCCGGCCGCATCGGTGGTCTCGTCATAGCCGGCGAGATGGATCTCGCCGACCCTCCCGACCGGAAAGCGGTCGATGTAGGCGAACGGGTCGAGCCTGTGGTTGACGGCCGAAACCATCACGTTGTTGACGTCGAGCAGCAGGCCGCAGCCGGTCCGTTCGGCGACCGCCGCGAGAAAGTCGATCTCGTCGATCGTGCTCTCGGCGAATAGGAGGTAGGTCGACGGATTCTCCAGCAGCATCCTGCGCCCCAGCACCTGCTGCGTTTCGTCGACATGGGCTGCGACGCGCGCCAGCGTTTCCGCCGTATAGGGCAGCGGCAGGAGGTCGTTGAGGAAGCCGGTGTCGTGCGTCGACCAGGCGAGATGCTCGGAAAAGCTCGCCGGCCGGTATCGGTCGACCAGCCGCCTGAGACGTCCGAGATGCGCCTTGTCGAGCGGCCGCGCCGCGCCGATCGACAGGCCGACGCCGTGCAGCGACAGCGGATAGCGTGCCGAGATCGCCTCGAGGTAACGGTGCGGCGGGCCGCCGGCGCCCATGTAGTTCTCCGCGTGCACCTCGAAGAAGCCCACGTCGGGTTCGCCGGCGAGGACCGCGTCGTAGTGCTGCGGTTTCAGGCCGAGGCCCGCGCGCGGCGGCAACGTCATCGTCTCGTCTCTGGTGATCATCGGGCGGCCTCTCGGCTGGCGCGGCTGGAAAAGGGGTCGGCGAATGCGGGAGGCCCCGCCGGGCGGGGCCTCCCCAAGGCTTCAGCCTCACATGGGTTCGAGCATGCCCTTGTGGCCGTCGACGTTCATCGTCGTGCAGGTACCGGCCGGAACCGCCTTCCAGGCATTGCCCTGATAGTCCTTGGTCGAGGTGCCGGCGCAGGTCGTCCCGGCCCCGGCGGCGCAGTCGTTCTGGCCGGCGAGGGCGATGCCGTAGCACTTCTCCTTGCCCGACATGTATTCCGCGCTCACCGGACCGGCATAGGCGGCGGCGGCGAGGGCGGTGGTGAGCGAGCCGGCGAGGGCGAGTGCGAGCGTGGTACGGGTCATGGGATCGTCTCCTTGGATCTCTTTCGCGCGCCGTCCATCGGCCGCGCATTGTCCAGTTCGGTCGGTAGGCCGCTGGCGTTACGCGGTCCCGCTACACGAGTTCGTGATCGCCGCGGCCGCCCGCTTGGACTTTTTTCTGCGGGCCGCGTAACAAGATCGCGCTCGCGCGCGAAACAGGAGGACGGACACGTGGCAGTCAGCGACGAAGCCGTGCTTGCCGGCCTGTTGCGGTCGGCCATCGCGGGCGACGAGCGCGACTATGCACGTTTCCTCGAACGCACGGCGGCGCTGGTTCGCGGCTTCGCCAGACGCAGGACCGCCGACGGCGGCGTCGACCCGGAGGACATCGTGCAGGAGACCCTCTTGGCCATCCACCTGAAGCGGCACACCTGGATCGCCGACGCTCCGGTATTGCCGTGGGTCTACGCCATCGCGCGCTTCAAGATCATCGACGCCTACCGCCGCCGCGGCAGGCGAATCGAGATCGATCTCGACGACGTGGTCGAGACGCTCGCCCAGCCGGAGGCCGACCGCGTCTCGGAACGCGACGTCGGCCGCGCGCTGGATGTGCTGGCGCCGGGCCAGCGCGGCGTCGTCGCCGCCATCACGGTCGAGGGCCGCTCGATCGGCGAGACCGCGCAGCGGCTCGGCATGACCGAGACCGCGGTCCGCGTCGCGCTCCACCGTGGCCTCGCGGCGATTGCCAGGAAGTTCGGAAGGGACTGAGATGCGCACGGACGATCTGATCAGGGCGATTTCCGCCGACGCCGCCAGGCGGTCGCCGGCGCTCGGCGCCGCTTGGTGGGCGGCGGCAGCCCTTTCGCTCGCGGTCGCGGCCGCCGCCTTCTTCGCCTTGCTCGGACCGCGCGCCGACATCGCCGCGGCGGCCGAAACGCCGCGCTTCCTCTTCAAGTTCCTCGTCACCGGGCTTCTAGCGGTGTCGGCCCTCACCCTGCTTCGCCTCCTCGCGCGGCCGGGCGCGCCGGTTTCGCGCGCCGTGCCGCTCCTGGCGCTGGCGCCGCTGCTGCTCGCCGCGGCCGTAGTGGTCGAACTCGCCATCGTTCCGGCCGGCGACTATGCCGCGCGCCTCGTCGGCACCAACCTGGCGGTATGCCTGGTCTTCATCCCGCTGATCGGCGCGATCCCGCTGGCCGTCTTCCTCGGCGTCCTGCGCTACGGTGCGCCGACCCGGCCGGTGCTTGCCGGCGCCGTCGCCGGCCTCGCCGCGGGCGGGCTTGCGGCGACGTTCTACGCCGCGCACTGCACCGACGATTCGCCGCTGTTCGTCGCCACCTGGTATTCGCTGGCGATTGCCGGCCTCGCCGGTGTCGGCGCGCTGGCGGCGCCGCGCGTCACACGCTGGTAGCGGCCCGCCGAGGAGGAGTCGTTTTCAGAACAGCAGGAGCCAGATCGCCAGGCAGACCGTGGCGACGAGGGTGAACAGCGTCAGCGCCTCGGTCCAGCCTCCCTGTTCCGCCGGCATTTCCCGCGCACGGCCGGCGCCTGCGGCCGTCGCTTTGCCTGGCGCATTGCGCCGCTCGTCGGCTGAGTTGCCGGCTTGCCTGGGAAGGAGCCGCCAAAGCGTCGCCAGTCCTTGGGCGATCAGGCCGGGAACGCCGGTCGGCATCGGCCGCGGCCCGTCGGGAACGGCTTCGTCGCGGGCCGGCGCATCCGCCCGCGCCGCGCGCGTGACGGAACGTGCCGGGGCGGCTGTCTCGTCGGCAGCATCTTCGACGGCCGCCAGCGCGGCGCGCGGTGCGGCCGCGTTCTGCGTGTCACGATAGGCGCGCTGGGCGTCGCGCGTCGTGCGTGCGTTTGCGGCTGTCGCATCTTCTGCGGTCGGGAATGCGATCACGTACGGGCGCGCCACCGCTGCGCTGCGCACGGGCGAGGGTGGCAGCGGAACGAGCGCGGAGGCGCGTGCCTGCACCGCCGCGTCGCGGACCGGCTGGGCAGGTTCCGGAGTCCGTCCCGCGGGTGCGTCGGCACGGGTGGTGCGTCCGTTGAGGACGGAGCGTATGCCGGCGATCTGCATGGCGGTGCTTCCGCGGCTCGGGCTTCAGTCCGTGCCAGTCTACGCCGCTTGCGTTGCGCGGAGCTTGTCTCGTGCCCGTTGGCGGTCACGCCCTACGGCTTGAAGCCGACGCGGAACCCGCCCCAGTGACGGCCCTTGACGATGATTGGCGCGGAGACATCCTTCATCAGCACGAAATTGCCGCCGCCCATGTCGCGCCGGTATGTCTGCAGCAGGAAAGGCTTCGTGTTGCGCCCGGCGCCGAGGCCGGTACGGTCGTTGAAGATGCGGTGGTTTCGGCAGTTGGCGGCGTTCCACACCGGGTCGTCGCCCTGCGGCTTCGAATAGATGAGGTTGTGGGTGGGAAGGTAGCCGTTGCGGTCGACGGCCGCGCAGAAGGTGATGCGCTCGTTGAGCGGGACCACCGGTTCCTGGATCGGCGGCAGGACGCGGTCGGTGAAGGCGGTGAAGCGGGTCAGCACCTGCGGCGGGTTGGTTCCCGGCACCGGCACATAGTTCTCGTCGAACAGGTCGGACATCGACATCTCGCCCCGGTCGACGGCGCTGGAAAACAGTTCCGCGATCGTGTCCGCCGTCATCCGGCAGATCTCGATCACCGGCGTGTCGGGCGTCTCGATGCCGCTCTGGGCGATGAACAGGATGAAGTCTTCGGAAATGTCGAGGATGGCCTGCGAGCGCTCGCCCGCGGCGTCGAGCTTGCCCTGGCTGCTCTTCGACAGCGAGGCGAGTTCGCGCACGTTCTGGCCGAGCCCGGCGCTGCTGTCGATGTTGCGCTGGACCGGGTCGGCCATGCTCGCGATGCGGTCGGTGAGCGGCTGCACGGGCGGCGATAGCGCCTGCAGCGTGCGCGTCGATTCCGCCGCCTCGTTGGAGGCGGCGACCGCCGCCTCGGCGGTCGTGGCGCTCTGCCTCGTGCGCTGGGAAAGGTCGGTCAGCGTTCCCTGAAGCGCGGCGAGGCTGGTCTCGTTCTGCTTGGCGAAGGCGCTGATCTGGTCGGCGAGCACCTTCACCGCGCTGCCGATCACGGCGAAGCCCCGGCCCGCCTCGCCGAGTCTGGCCGCTTCGATGCTGGCGTTGAGGGCAACGAGCTGCGTTTCGCGGGCGATCTCGTTGATCGAGGCGCTCGCCTCGCGCACCATGGCGATGGTCGTGCTGACCTTCACCAGCGATTCGTTGAAGCCGAGCACGCCCTCGCTCAGCGAGCGCATGTTGTCGACGGCGCTGGCGAGCGTCTTGGCGAGCGTGTCGGCGCCGGACGCGAGTATCGTTCGCGTCTCCGCGGCCGAGGAGCGCGCCTCTTCCATCGACCGCGCCAGGCGGCTGTTCGTCTCGCCCGATTCCCGCGCCGACCGCACCACGTTGCGCAGCGTGTCCAGCTGAGTGCGGCCGAGCCCGCCGAGGTCGTCGATCAGCCCGACGATGTCGGCGATCTCGATGCCGAGCCGGCTGGCGCGGCGGCCGATATCGGCGATATCGACCGTGCCGTATCCGGCCTCGTTCCCGGTGTCGTCGGCGTCGATGCGGCGTAGGGCTATGTTCATCTGGGGGGTCCGCGCGGCGATTAATTGATTGAGGATAGCCGTTTCGCGTTACGGGTTCGTTAACCAGACATTGCCTGCGTCCGGCTGCGACACTCGGTCCCGCGCGACGCCGCGCCGCTTTGACCGAGTCGCTTGACGGCCCTAGTTTTCATCTGGTCGAAGGTCGGAACCCGCCATGGACCCCCTGCTCCTGTCGCGAATCCAGTTCGGGGCGAACATCTCGTTCCACATCCTCTTCCCCGCGGTCACCATCGCGCTCGGCTGGGTCCTGCTCTTCTTCAAGCTGCGCTACAACCGCACCGGCGATGTCGGCTGGATGCGCGCCTACTTCACCTGGGTGAAGGTCTTCGCGCTGTCCTTCGCCCTCGGCGTCGTTTCCGGCGTGACCATGAGCTTCCAGTTCGGCACCAACTGGCCGGGCTACATGGAGAAGGTCGGCAACATCGCCGGGCCGTTGCTCGCCTACGAGGTGCTGACCGCCTTCTTCCTCGAGGCGGTCTTCCTCGGCATCATGTTGTTCGGCTTCCGCCGCGTCTCCAACCGCGTGCACACGCTGGCCACCTTCCTCGTCGCCTTCGGCACCACCATGTCGGCGTTCTGGATCCTGGCGCTCAATTCGTGGATGCAGACGCCGGCCGGCTTCGAGATGCGCGACGGCGTCGCCCATGCGACCGACTGGGCGAAGATCATCTTCAATCCGTCCTTCCCCTGGCGGCTGGTCCACATGCTCATCGCCTCGGGCCTCACCGTCGCCTTCCTGGTCGCCGGTTTCTCAGCGCTGCGCCATCTCGCCGGCGACCGCTCCGATTCCATGTGGAAGGCGCTGCGCACCGGGGTCTTCGCCGCGGCGGTCCTCATCCCCGTGCAGATCCTCGTCGGCGACCAGCACGGGCTGAACACGCTCGAGCACCAGCCGCAGAAGGTCGCCGCGATGGAGGCGAACTGGGAGACGAGGGGCAACGTGCCGCTGATCCTGTTCGCCTGGCCCGACGAGGAAGCCCGCGAGAACCGCTTCGAGATCGCCATCCCCAACGCCGGCAGCCTGATCCTCACCCACAGCCTCGACGGCGTCGTCCCGGGATTGAACGACTTCATCGGCAACCATCCGCCGGTACTTCCCGTCTTCTGGGGCTTTCGCATCATGGTCGGCACGGGTCTGCTGATGCTCGTCGTGTCCTGGACCGCCGCCGTCTTCGTCCGCCGCAGCGCCCTGCCCAGGCCGCTCGCCTTTTTCATGGTACCGATGGCGGTGTCCGGCTGGGTGGCCACGCTTGCCGGCTGGTACACGACCGAGATCGGCCGCCAGCCCTGGCTGGTCACCGGCATTTTGCGCACCGACGAGGCGATAGGCCCGGTCGCCGGCAGTCATGTCGCGCTGACGCTCGCCGGATACCTCGCCCTATACGCCGTCCTCCTCGCCGCCTATCTCGGCGTCCTCGTTCACCTCGCGCTGAAGGCGGCAAAGGACGGCGACGCCTCGCCGCTGCCGGCGCTCGCCGACCGGCCGATGGCCCAGCCGGCGCAGGACATGGAGGCCGCGCGATGACCTTCGATTGGCCGACGCTCCTTCCGCTCGTGTTCGCCGCCCTGATGGGCCTGTCGATCCTCGTCTATGTCGTGCTCGACGGCTTCGACCTCGGCATCGGCATTCTTTTCGCCGCCGCCGACGACCGCGAGAAGGACGTCATGATCGCCGCGATCGGCCCCTTCTGGGACGCCAACGAGACCTGGCTGGTTCTCGCCGTCGGCGTGCTGCTCGTCTCCTTCCCGCTCGCCCACGGCGTCATCCTCACCGCGCTCTACCTGCCGGTGTTCCTGCTGCTCGCCGGGCTCATCCTGCGCGGCGTGGCCTTCGACTTCCGCGCCAAGGTGCCGGTGGCGCGCAAGCGGCGCTGGGACCGCGCCTTCCTCGGCGGCTCGCTGCTCGCGTCGCTGGCGCAGGGCTATATGCTCGGCATCTACGTTCTCGGCCTCGACACCGGCCTTCCCGCCATGGCCTTCGCCGCGCTCGTCGCCGTCTGCCTCGCCGCCGCCTACGCGGCGATGGGCGCGGCCTGGCTGATCTACAAGACCGAAGGCGCCCTGCAGAAGAAGGCGGTCCGCTGGCTGCGCGGCGCCCTTGTCTTCACGGCCACCGGCCTTACAGCCGTGTCGATCGCCACCCCGCTCGCCTCGCCGCGCATCTTCGAGAAATGGTTCGCCTGGCCGCAGATCGTCCTGCTGGCGCCGCTGCCGGTCGCCTCGGCGCTGCTGTTCGCCTGGCTGTGGCGGCAGACCTTTGCCCTGCCGAAGGAAGCCGACCGCGATGCGATCCTGCCCTTCCTCACTCTGGCGCTGATCTTCACGCTCGGCTTCGCCGGGCTCGCCTACTCGTTCTACCCCTATGTCGTGCCCGACCGGCTGACCATCTGGCAAGCCGCGGCAGCGCCCGAAAGCCTCGCCGTCGTGCTCGTCGGCGCCTGCTTCGTCCTGCCGGTGATCGTCGGCTACTCCTTCTACGCCTACCGCGTCTTCGGCGGAAAGGCCGGCGACCTGCGCTACGACTGAACGAAGCTGCGTTTAGTCCCGGCGCAAAACGCCGTAGGCACGGGCAGGCCGGGTCGGCCTGCCCGTGGTCCTCAGCACTGGCCGATGTTCGGCACGCAGGCCCCGACGCACTTGCCGAAAAGGCAGGTGCCGAGGCAGCATTCGCCCGCTCCGCAGCAGTCCGACGGCAGTACTGCCGAGCTTCCGTCCTTCGCGGAGTTCGTGAAACGCGCGATGGGTTTGGCTTGGGTCGGGAACTTCATTTCGGTTTCCTCTCGTGGCGGCCGGCTCGGGATGCCGGTGGTGGAAATGTCTCCATCGGAGACGGGTCGACGGCGCCGCTCCCGCGGCGATGCGCCGCCGGTCACACGCAGTCGATGCAGCCGGCCGCACCGATGCCGGCGAGGCATTGCGCGCAGGCCAGGGTGCCGGTCCCGATGCAGACGGCGCCGCAGGCCACCAGGGCCGCCGCGCAGGCGGCCTTCTTGAAGATATTGCATCCCGATGGATGGACCGCGGCGGTCGAGGGCGTAATCCCCGGCATGCGACCGATCGGCTGGACTTGTTGCGGAAGCCTCATTGTGTTCCTCCCTCGTTAGAAGCTGATGGGTGTACTCACCGAATGCACGTCGCCGCGCACAGGTCTTTGCAGATGCTGCGGAGTGGCGCCTCGAGCAGGTTGCATCGGGCGATGCATGCCTCGCAGTTGATGTCGGAAGCGCCGATGCCCCAGTGTGCCGGATCCGTCTTCGGTCCGCGCACGACCGGCGGCGCGAGCACGGGAAGGCGCCACCCGGACCGGTATGGCAGGGCGTCGGTGCTGGTCGCCGTTGTCGGTCGGCGGGACTTGCGGCCACGCTTCGCCATCACGCCCTCCTGGTCCAGCTGCGTACCGGTCCCACCGTCACCGGAATGACGTCGCTGACGTCGACGGTGAAGCGGAAGACGCGGCTCGCCACGTTGGTGTTGCGCGGATCGAAGAAGGACAGCTCGACGTCGTAGCATTCCGAATCCGGCCGGCAGACCGGGCTCTTGCGGACGGCGATGCGGTCGAGGTCGAGCTGGTCGCTGGTAGCGCTTTGGATCACCGAGGCGATCTGCACGGCGTTCGTCGCCGAATAGTTGAGCGCCCGCTCCTCGCCGGTGATGCCGAGGTTGCGCAGGTCGTAGTAGACCCGGTCCAGGTAGTTGGCGAGGCCACTCGCCTGCCGTTCGTAGACCTCCCGGTCGGCCGCCGCCGCCGGCATGGCGCCGAGCACGTGGGCGACCAGCGGCTGCGTCGCCCAGGAATAGAGGCCGCGGATCGCCGGAACGATGAGCGGTACGATCTGGCCCGATTGCAGCCGCACCTGTCCGGCGATCGTTCCCGGCACCGAGATCAACTCGACGCCCTCGTTGATCTGTGCCCGAAGTGCCTCGCGCAGCCGATCGTAGGCGGCTTCGGCGTAGGCGCCGAGCGGCTGGATGGCATAGATCGGCGTCGCGTCGAGGTTGAGCGTCCAGATGAGTCCCGGCGCCTCGTAGGGGCTCTCGTCGAGATAGGCGAGAAGCTGCTGGCTGAAGCCCTCCGGCACCGGCGATTCGATCGGCGAATCGACCGGGCGCACCGACATGGCCTGCAGGAAGGAATCGCGCCGCGCTTCGCTGCCGAAATCGATGCCGAGGCGGCCGATGGCGTAGACGATCTGAGGCCGCCCGCCGCCGCATGCGCAGCCGCCGCCTTCCTTCTTGCCGCCGCAGCCGCAGCCGCCCTCCTTCTTGCCACCGCATCCGCAGCCGCAATCCGACGGGATGACACCGGCGTCTGCGCGGGCTGCGGACGAGGCAGGGGCGTCGCTCGCAAAGGCGTTGCCGCCGTCCGAGGGCCGCAGTTCTGCTCGCGTGTGCGTTGGAGGCCGGCGCGCGGCGAAGGCGTCCGGGTCGTACCGGTGGATGGTTTCGGTCGCGGCGCCGTTGTCGGCAGCGTCGCTCGGCACGAGCATGTCGGTGTCGGTCGTCATGGTATCTCCCCCTGTGATGGCGTCGACGGCTCTTGAAATGTCGATCTTTCCGGCGAGCGCGGTGCTGCAGTCTTCCCCCGGCCCGGGTCGGCACGGTTCGGCGGCGGCCAGCAATGCCCGGCGCACGCCGTGCGGATCGGGTGTCTTCCCCAGCCGCCGTTGCAGGCCGACCAGCAGTGCGGCGACGCCGGAGACCGCTGGCGCCGCGTAGCTGGTGCCGCTGCGCCGCGTGACGCCGCCGCCGGGCACCGCGCCGGGCATGTCATGACCCGGCGCGAGCAGACCCTGGATGCGATAGGTCGGCCCGAAATTGCTCGACGGCAGTGGTCGCCCCGCCGCGTCCATGGCGCCGGCGGCGAGAACGCTCTGCGCCGCGGCCGGTACGTGCAGGCAGGCGCAGCCGTCGTTGCCGGCCGCCGCGACGATGAGCACGTTGCGTCGCCCGCAGGTCTCGATCGCCTGGGCGAGCACCGGGTCTGGCTCGCCGTCGTCGGAAGGCTGGCCGCTGGAGACGTTGATGATGTCGGCGCCGCGGTCGACCGCGATCAGGATCGCCCGCGCCAGGTCGAGCTGCGAGCAGGCCGGCTGTGCGCCGCCGAACACCGGCACGATCAGGCCACGGCAGTCGGGTGCCAGCCCCTCCATCGCGCTGCCGGGTTGGCCGAACAACTGGCTGGCGACGTGCGTGCCGTGCGCGGTTGCCGCGCCGCCGCCGGCCTGGGCGAAGACCTCCGCCAGTTCCAGCCGCGCCCCTGCGAAGCACGGATGCGAGGTGTCGACCGGTCCGTCGAGCACCGCCACCGTCACCGCCGGATCGCCGGTGCCGAGCGCCGCCCTTGCCTGCGAAAGGAAGTCCGACCAGTCCACGCCACCCCTCCCGGGCGCCTGCCGCCGTCGGTCGCCCGTCACGGGATACAACCGGTAGCTGCAGCAATAACTCAACTATAGCGTGTTATCTTGGGTCATGCAACCTTGGCGTGCGGAACGTCCGAGACACCTCGCGCCAAAGAGGAAAGGACGCCCCGCGGCGAGCGCGCGCGCAGCCACGGGCCGCCCTTTGCCTTTGCCCGCTTCCCTGCTAAAGCCCGCGTCATGACCACGCCGCTCGACCACATCCGCAATTTTTCCATTGTCGCCCACATCGACCACGGCAAGTCGACGCTCGCCGACCGGCTGATCCAGATGACCGGCGCCATGGACGCGCGCGAGATGGCCGGCAAGGAGCAGGTGCTCGATTCGATGGACATCGAGCGCGAGCGCGGCATCACCATCAAGGCGCAGACCGTGCGCC
>CAYJMY010000050.1:0-25877 GCA_964371125.1 uncultured Mesorhizobium sp.
TGGTCTCGCGGCCGGCCTCGATGCGCTTGGCGATGGCGATCTCGCCCTCGCGCGATAAAAGCTCCACCGAGCCCATCTCGCGCAGGTACATGCGCACGGGATCGTCGGTGCGGTCGGTCGGCTCCTTCTTGGCGACGGCAGCGACCGCCGTGCCGGTCTGCTCGGCCAGCTCGTTGGCGTCGTCCTCAGCGTCGGCGGCCGTGTCGGCGGCCTCGGGCTCCTCGCCGGTCTCGTCGTCCTCGACGACGTTGATGCCCATGTCGGAGAGCATCGCCATCGTGTCCTCGATCTGCTCGGAGGTGACCTCCTCGGAAGGCAGCACGGCGTTGAGCTCGTCCATGGTGACGTAGCCGCGCTTCTTGGCGAGCTTGATCATCTTCTTGACAGCGTCGTCGGAAAGGTCGAGCAGGGGCCCGTCGGTGGTCCCTTCGCGCTCGGTCTCGACCTCTTCCTTTTCCTTTGTCGCCATTCTTCGTCGTCTCCAAACGGTCGAAACGGCCGCAAGGCGTTCCGGCGCCTCGGCCATGCAGTCAGTGATTTGCGGAAAATCCCTGCGCCATCGACAGGCGTAACCGACCTTGCGTTAAATCCCGATTAACCCTGATATCTGGGGCAGGCATCGCTTCCCGTCCAGATTCAGCGTCGCGTCTCGTAGATGTCCGATTGCGGGCAGGCCCGCAGCTTCCTCGAATCCGTCCTGATTCCGTCAATCCGGCGGAAGGTCAAGCGGCTGTCGCATGATTCGCCGCAAAAAAGCGAATCAAATGCCCCAAAACCCTCAGTAGCCCCGGCCCGCGCGCCCCGACGATATGCCAAAACCTTCGATCAGCGCCTCGGTTGCCTGTACGTCCCGGAACTGCGCCTGGATCTCGACCAGATTGCGGTAGTTTTCGTCGGTCGGCTCCGCAGCCAGGGCAGCTTCCGCTGCTTTCAGTTCCCTATGTAGGGTGCGCGCGCTGTGGTGCAAGTGAAACGCCTGCGCGAAGGCGTCGCGGGCGTCCTCCAGCGCGGCGTCCTCCAGCGCCGGCCACTGGCGCGCCCGGCGCACCAGTTCCAGCGCGCGCTGCCACGTCTCGGCCAGACCGGCGCGTTCGATCGCCTCGACGACGGCGCGGCGCTCGTGGGCGACACCGTGGGCCAGCGCGTCGATCAGGGCAGCATGCAGGCGGCGCAGGTCGGGATGGACGAGGTCGAGCGTCTCCACCGCCTCGAAATTCTCGTCGATGAGCGGCGGATGGTTGCACAGCGCCACGATCAGCACGGTCTCGCGCAGCGGCAGGAAGCCCGCCGCCCGCTTGACCATCGCCGAGCGGGCGAGGCTGTCGGAGACGGCGAGACGGCCCGGCGAGCCCTGGTCGCGGCCGCGCCGGGAGTTCGGCCCCCAATCGCCGCGCCCGCGTTCGCCCTGGCCACGGTCGCCCTGCCCGCGCTCGCCCTGCCGCTGGCCCCTGCCGCGCGCGGCGCCGAAGAAGGCGTGCACGCGCTCGCGCATCTCCTGCGCATAATGATAGCGCACGCTCTCGTCGCGGATGCGGGCGGTGAGATCGCGCAGCGTCTTTTCCAGCTCGGCGCGCCGCTCGGGCGTGTCGAAGACCCCGCCGGAGGTCTCGCGCATCCACAAGAGGTCGGAGAGCGGCCGCGCCTCGGCGAGCACGGCGCGGAAGGCGTCGGCGCCGGCGGCGCGCACCAGGTCGTCGGGGTCCTGCCCTTCCGGCAGCAGCGCGAAGCGGGCGCTCCGGCCCGGCTGGATCGACGGCAGGATCAGGTCGGCGGCCCGCCAGGCCGCCTTCAGCCCCGCCTGGTCGCCGTCGAAGCAGAGCACCGGCTCGCCGGCCATGCGCCAGAGCAGCTCCATCTGGTTCTCGGTCAGCGCCGTGCCGAGCGGGGCCACGACGTTTTCGAAACCGGCCTGCGCCAGCGCGATGACGTCCATGTAGCCTTCCACCGCGATCACCGTGCCTTCCTTCTGCAGCGACTTGCGGGCGCGGGCGAAATTGTAGAGCACGTTGCCCTTGTGGAAGAGCTCGGTTTCCGGCGAATTGAGATATTTCGCCGAGACGTCGGGCGACAGCGCCCGGCCGCCGAAGGCGATGATGCGCCCGCGCGAATCGGGAATGGGGAACATCACCCGGTCGCGGAAGCGGTCGTAGGAGACGGGGATGTCGTCGCCGAAGACGACCAGCCCGCAGGCCTCGATCTGCACCTTCTCGATGCCTTTCGAAGCCAGGTGCTCCTTCAGCGCATTGCGGCTGTCGGGCGCATAGCCGAGGCGGAAGGCCTGCTGCGTGGCGGCGGACAGGCCGCGCTCGCGCAGATAGGCGCGCGCCTTCGCGCCGGCCGCCGACTGCAGCTGGTCTTGGAAGAAGCGCGTCGCCATCTCCATGACGTCGGTCAGGCTGGCGCGCTCCTTCTCGCGCCGCTCCTCGCGCTCGTCGCGGGCCGGCATCGGCACGCCGGCCATGCCGGCGACGCGCTCGACCGCTTCGGGAAAACTCAACCCCTCGAGATCGGTCAGGAAACGGAAATGGTCGCCCGACACACCGCAGCCGAAGCAGTGGTAGCGGCCTTTCTTGTCCTCGCAATGGAAGGACGGCGTCTTCTCGCCGTGGAACGGGCAGCACGCCCACCAGTCGCCGCGCGGCGCGTTGGTCTTCTTGCGGTCCCACGTGACGCGCTGGCCGATCACCGAGGATATCGGCACGCGGTCGCGGATCTCATCGAGGAAGGTATCGGAAAAGCGCATGGGATGTATGTATGCCTCCCGGTCGCGCCACGCGAGAGCCTGGTTCGTTAGTCACCGCGTTTCACAGGTTGTACCGCTCGAAATACAGATGTATATACGCTTTTCGCAAGCGCATGACGTGTTGACAGGCTCGATCCATGGGAGGGCGGCATGCGCGTCGTTGAAGCGATATGGTTCACTCGGTTTGAATGGGACGCAGCCAAAGAGCGCATCAACGTCGCGAAGCACGGCATCGATTTCGACGAGGCTTTGATTGCGTTGTCGCAGCCTCATCTGGAGGCTCGTTCAGATAGAAACGGAGAAGTCCGCATTTTGGCGATATGCCCGCATTCGAACCATGTGATCGCGGTCGTTTACGCGCCTCGCGGCGAGGCGTGCCGGATCATTTCCGCCAGGAGGGCTCGGAAAAATGAGCAAAGAGAATATCGTCTCCACTACACTTGAGGAAGCCCGGGAGCGTATCCGCAAGCACGGCAGCCGCACCGACTGGGCGCGCGTCGACGCCATGACCGACGCGGAGATCGAAGCCAACATGCGCGATGATCCCGACTGGGCCGAGTTCATGGACATCGACTGGTCGAAGGCCGTCATCGTCTATCCGGTCGAGAAGCAGGCGGTGTCGATCCGGCTGGACCGGGACGTGCTCGATTTCTTCAAGGCGGGCGGCAAGGGCTATCAGTCGCGCATCAACGCCGTCCTGCGCAGCTACATGCACGAGGTGAAGAAAATGAAGGATCCGGCGGATTAGCCGGCCCGACGATCCGGCCGGCTCCCCCATTTCCCCTGTCCAGCGAAGAGCTCACCTTTTAGAAAAACTGAAGCCGGGCCTCGCAATTTGCGATTGCAGCGGGTGGCCTCGCATGGTCTGTGAGCGCTCGTTTCAACGCGTCACCGCCCATGCCGCTCCCGCTGATCGCCCTCTTCGTCGCCGCCTTCGCCTTCGGCACCACCGAGTTCGTCATCGCCGGCATCCTGCCGCAGGTGGCGGAAGGCCTCGGCGTGTCCGTGCCCTCGGCAGGCTATCTCGTCACCGGCTACGCGCTGGGCATCGCCATCGGCGGCCCGCTGCTCACCGTGGCGACGACCAACGTGGCGCGGCGCACGCTGCTCGTCTCGCTCGCCCTCGTCTTCACCGCCGGCCAGGTGGCCTGCGCCCTGGCGCCGGGCTTCGCCTCGATGCTCCTGGTCCGCGTCGCAGTCGCCGTCGCCCACGGCGCCTTCTTCGGCGTCGCCATGGTCGTCGCCGTCGGCCTGGTGCGCGAGGACAGGCGCGGCATGGCGGTCGCTTTCGTGCTCGCCGGCCTGACCGTGTCCAACATCGTCGGCGTGCCGGCCGGCGCCGCGATCGGCAATCTGTTCGGCTGGCGCGCCACCTTCTGGGCTATGTTCGCGCTGGGCATCGTCGCCACCGCCGCGATGATCGCGCTGCTGCCGCGCACCCGCGACAGGGCGGCGCCCGCGGCCGGTTTCGCCGGCGAGGTGCGCGTTCTCGGCCGCCAGCAGGTGTGGACCTCGCTGATCCTCATGCTGCTTCTGATGGTCGGCCAGTTCGTGCCCTACACCTATATCGCGCCGCTGCTCCAGGAAGTGACCGGCCTTTCGGCCGCGACCGTGCCCTGGGTGCTGCTGCTCAACGGCATCGGCGCGACGCTCGGCGTCTTCGTCGGCGGCCGGCTGGCCGGCTGGAAGCTGATGCCGTCGCTGATCGCGCTGCTCGTGGCGCAGTCGGCCGTGCTGGCGATGATGTACGCGGCGGCAGAGAATGCGCTGCCGATGGTCGCCGTCATCGTCCTTTGGGGCACGGTCAACTTCGCCATCGGCACGCCGATCCAGACGCGCATCCTGACCTGGACAGCCGATGCCCCCAACCTCGCCTCGTCTCTGATCCCGTCAGGCTTCAATGTCGGCATCGCCCTCGCCTCGTCGATCGGGGCGCTGCTGCTGGAGACCGGCTTCGGCTATCGCAGCCTGCCCGTGCTCGGCATCTTCGCCATGCTCGTCGCCGCCTGCGTTGCCGCCCTCTCCCACGTCTGGGAAAGAAGGAGCGGCGCCAGACCACCCCTGCCGAGGGCGTGAGCTTTCACGGCCCACCCGGGCCGCCACGATACCCGCACACTTCGCGCCGATCACCCGTTTCGTCGCATCTGCCCGCTTCGAAGGCCGGCCGCGGACCGATTCCGACAGCACGCGTCGCGGATCGGCGGGTGGACTGGAATGATTATCCGGCTAATATGATCGGACCATGAGACCCCCCCACGCCCCGACTCCCCCTGCGAAGGCCGTCGCCCGATGAACGGCGCCGTCTTCCTCGTCCATCTTGCCGGCGCGGTCGCCCTGCTGCTGTTCGCTACGCGCATGGTCAGGACCGGCGTCGAGCGCGCCTATGGCGACATCCTTCGCCACCGGCTGCGCGCCGTCGTGCGCAACCCCGTGCTGGCGATCGCCGCGGGCACGCTGCTCGCCATCGCCCTGCAGAGCGCCACCGCGGTGACGCTGCTGGTCGGCTCCTTCGTCGGATCCGGCTTCGTCGGCGCCACCGCCGGCCTGCTCGCCGTGGTCGGCGCCGACCTCGGCTCGGCGCTGGTGGTCAAGATCCTCTCCTTCGACCTGGAAATCCTGGTGCCGCTCTGCCTCGTCGCCGGCACCACCATGTTCTTCGCCACCGAGCAGCGCAGATGGCGGCAGTTCGGACGCATCCTCGTCGGCATCGGCCTGCTCATCCTGTCGCTGCGCCTGATCGGCGAGGCGTCGGAGCCGCTGCGCGAGAGCCGCATCCTGCCGGTCGTCGTCAACTACCTGTCGGGCGATCCGGTCACCGCCTTCCTGCTCGCCGGCATCATGACCTGGCTGTTCCATTCGAGCGTCGCGGCGATCCTGCTGGTGGCGGCGCTCGCCGCCCGCGGCCTGGTGCCGGCCGAGCTCGGCGTGGTGCTGGTGCTCGGCGCCAATCTCGGCGGCGGCGTCATCGCCGCGCTCCTGTCGCGCGCCTCGCCGCCGCTGGCGCGCATCGTGCCGCTCGGCAACCTGATCCTGAGGGGCACAGGGGCGGTCGCGGCGCTGACCGCGGTAATCCTGGCCAGCCCGCCGCTCGACATGCTCGGCGACACGCCGGCCGACCAGATCGTCAACGCCCACATCGTCTTCAACCTGGCCCTCGCCGTCTGCGGGCTCGTCGTCGCCGGCCTGGTCAGCCGCGCCGCGCAGCGCATCGTCGCGCTCGGCACCGCGCCCGAGCCTGCCTCGGCTCTGGCGGGGGCCGAACTCAGCGCGCTCGACGCCGGCACCCTCGACAAGCCGAGCCAGGCGCTGGCCAACGCGACACGTGAGGTGGTGCGCGTCTGCGAGACGATCGAGATCATGCTCCAGCGCATCATCGGCCTCTACGAAGAGGCCGACAAGGACTCGATCGCCGCACTCGCCGCACTCGACGACCGGGTCGACAGCCGCCACGCCGCGATCAAGCTCTACCTCGCCAAGGTCACCCAGCACGAGTTGACCGTGGAGGAGGCGCTGCGCTGCCAGGAACTGATCGGCGCCTGCGTGAGGCTGGAGCAGGTCGGCGACATCATCGTGCGCAACATGCTCGTCCATGTGAAGAAGAAGCTCGACCGCGGCGTCGAGTTCACCGACCAGGGCTGGCGGGAACTGCTCGCCTTCCACGGCTCGGTTCTGGCCAATGCGCGGCTCGCCTTCAACGTGCTCATTTCCCGCGACGCCGAGACCGCGCGCCAGCTGATCCTCGAGAAGGACCGGCTGCGCGACATGGAGAAGTCGTCGAGCCAGAGCCATTTCGCCCGGCTCGGCGAAGGCGCGGCGAAAAGCGTCGAGACCAGCTCGATCCATCTCGACACGATCCGCGACCTAAAGCAGATCAACTCGCTGCTCGCCTCGATGGCCTACCCGGTGCTGGAGGAGCACGGCATGCTCAGGGAATCGCGCCTGCGCGCCTCCTGACGAAATCGGGATCGCGGTGGCGATCGCCTTGCGCTGCGCTATTCTCCCGCCGCGAAGGGAGACCACGCCATGGCCGGCAAGACATCGACGAAGGCGCGGAAGGGCGGCGGCAGCGGGAGCGGCGCCGGCGGTCCGGTGCTGCTGTCGGGCGGCAATCCGCAGATCGCCAAGGGATACGGCGAGGCGCCGGTCGCGGCCTACATCGCCGCCGTGCCGGGCTGGAAGCGCGAGGTTGTGCGACGGCTCGACGCGCTGGTGACGGAGACCGTGCCCGGCGTGCGCAAGGCGGTGAAGTGGAACTCGCCGTTCTACGGGGCTCCGGGTGCGGCGAAAAACACCTGGTTCCTCAGCTTCCACTGCTTCGCGAAGTACGTGAAGGTCGCCTTCTTCCGCGGTGCGGCGCTGACGCCGCCGCCGCCCGTCGCGTCGAAGCAGGCCGAGGTGCGCTATCTCGACATCCGCGAAGACGATCCGTTCGACGAGGCGCAGTTCGCCGCGTGGGTGAAAGAGGCGAGCGAACTGCCCGGCGAGAAGATGTGACGCGCCCGGGCGCACGGAGGGACGCGTTGCATCACCCCGATGCAGCGTTTATATAGAAATACGCCATTCCCATAGGAGGTGGAAGCCATCGCCGTAACGCTCTCCGCCAATGTCGACGACCAGATGGCTCTTCGCGTGCGCAATGTCGCCGACAAGGAGCATCGGTCGATCTCGAACGTCGTATCCAGCGCCCTCGCCGTGTTCACCGGACTGCCGAAGGAGGTTCGCGACACGCTGCTCGAGCTTCAGTCGCAGCAGGACACGAAATCCATGAAAAGGCTCGCCCGCGAAATGATGGCTGCCGTCTACCGGGTACGCCTGGAGAGCGCGGCCGAGCGGATCGCGGCCGGGGGTGCGCTCGGCGGTGCGGATGCGGACGAGATCGACCTCATGGAGGAAGCGACGCGCCTGGTCGAAGAGGTAAGGCGGGCCGGCCCGGCGATATGACGACGCCGCTGCGCGTCCTCCTCGACGTCAACGTCTGGGTGACGAACCTCCTGGCGACGGCGCAAGGGCGGCGTGGCACCGCCGTGCAGAAAATCGTCGCCATGGTCGCCGCGGGCAGATGGGGTGACGAGGGACGGGAAGCCCAACTCGTCGTTTCCCACGAGATGCTGGAAACGCTCGAAATCGTGCTGGGCAACAAGGGCGTGGCGCCCGACGATTCGGCGGCCTATGCCGACGCCGTCATGGGCATCATGCGGTTCGGGCCGGACGAACTGGATCCTTACCTGCTTCTCGGCGGCCGCGAGCAGTTCGCCATGGCCGACGCCGAGGATGCCGGCGTACTGGCGACCGCCTTCGCATCGCGGACGGACCTCCTCGTCACGGACAATCTGAAGGATTTCGGGACAGGAGATGCCGTGCGCGCGGATACGCGGATCGTGAACACGTCATCGGGGCCGAGACAGTTGTTTGCGCTCAGGCATCGCCATTCTGGCCGCGACCTGATCGTCGCCCATCCGCTGGACGTGGTCGGCTGGCTGGAGCGAGGCTACGACTTCGAGCCCGGCCCTTTGTGGGAGAGGATTTCCGCGGCGCCGGCAAAAGGCAGATAGCGTCTTCCAAACCTGCGACGGACTGTCAATCGTCACCCACGGCCCTGCCAGCGGTCTCGAGCCGTTCCGCCAAAGCCTTCGCCGATTTCAATAGCGCGTCGAAGTCGTCGGGAGGATTGCCGCGATCCAGCATGCTCCTGAAGGTCGCATAAGCATCTGTCCTGCTGTCATACGCACGCAATGTGTCGTCATCATTCACCCAGGCGACCACGATGAGTTTGCTGGCGCTGTCGAACCGGTAGAATAGACGGTACTGCTGAAAGAACTTCGCCCTGAACCAGTGCTTGCGGCCGGCACCGAGGCTATCACCCTGTCGGAACTGCGCCTGAGCCGGATCAGTGGGAATGTCCCTGGTCACGAGCCTGATGATCGCAGCTAGCCGCTTGGTGCAGTTCTTCGTGCGGTAGTTTGCCGGATCGCGCGCCTTGCGCTCCTCCACTTCCTCGATCAGAGCTTCGATTTGATCGAGGAAGAGCGGATGGGCATAGATCGACCAGCCGTTGATGACGAGCGGGCCTCTGGGTGCCGCGTCACGTCCCGTCATTCGTCGTCGGCAGACAGCGTTGCGTCGAGATCGACGTCGACATCCCCGACCAGCGCCTTCAGCCGATCGTACAACACCCCCTCGAACGCCCTCAGCCGCTCGGGGTGAGCCTGAATGTCTGCTTCGAGAAGATCGAGAAATGAACCGAGCGCCGGATCGGCAACCTCGTGCACAGCCTCGATGTAGACCCGCCCGCTCGGTTCGGTGCAATATCGGATCTGGTCGCCCTTCCCGAGCTGCAGGTGCTTTCGCACGCCGCTCGGCACCGTGGTCTGATAGCGATCGGTGAGCTTCGAGACTTCCTGAGCGAATGTGGCCATTTCAGCCTCTGGTATTCGAATTGGAACACCAGAGGTAATGCAGTTGCATTGTCTCGTCAATCGCTGCGAAATCCCGGCGTCGGCAACCCGGCCGCAAAGCCGCTACTGCAGCAGCGACTTCACGACGCCGCTCGCCTTGGAGAAGTCCATCTGGCCGGGATAGCGGTCCTTCAGCGCGGCCATGCACTTGCCCATGTCGCGCAGGCCGCCGCCGCCGACCTCGGCGATGATCTTCTCGCAGGCCTGGCGGACCTGCTCGTCGCCGAGCTGCCGGGGCATGAAGTCGCGGATGATGCAGATCTCGCCGCGCTCCTGCGCGGCAAGTTCGAGGCGATTGCCGTCCTCGAAAGCCTTGGCGGATTCCTCGCGCTGCTTCACCATCTTCGAGAGGATCTGCAGGATCTCCTCGTCGCTGACGGGATCCTTGCCGGCGCCCCGGTTGACGATGTCGCGGTCCTGGATCGCAGCCCGGATCAGCCGCAGCGTCGAAATCCGCCGCTTGTCCTGGGTCTTCAAGGCGTCCTTGAGCGCCGCGTCGATTGTCT
This sequence comes from uncultured Mesorhizobium sp., assembly GCA_964371125.1. GTDB lineage: Bacteria > Pseudomonadota > Alphaproteobacteria > Rhizobiales > Rhizobiaceae > DUSC01. Next base: position 9,705 of record CAYJMY010000050.1, read on the forward strand.
CGCGCATGCTGTTCTCCTTCGGCACGGCCGACCATATCCTTCCCGGGCGGCCAAATCAAACCGGCCGCCTGATACTAACGTCCTGTTTTCACGAGAATTTTAATTTCGGCTCCGGCGGCGCCCCGGTCATTGACCGAATCCGCCCCTTCGCCTATGGTCCCGGCCTTGCACAGCTGGATTGGGTTGCGCACGGGGGTTCGCGGAGATCGCGGCGCCCCGTGCTTTTCGCTGCGTGATATGGCCCCCGGCACCGCCGCATTCAAGAGCGCAGCCTGCACGAAGGAGTGAGACGATGAGCGCGACCACCGCCCCCTGGGCATCCCGGACGCCGACCGCGGTGCTGGTGCTGGCCGATGGCACGGTCGTCGAGGGCCGCGGCCTCGGCGCCACGGGAAGCGCGGTCGCCGAGGTCTGCTTCAACACGGCGCTCACCGGCTACCAGGAGATCCTCACCGATCCTTCCTATGCCGGGCAGATCGTCACCTTCACCTTCCCGCACATCGGCAACATCGGCACCAACGATGAGGATATCGAGGATCTCGTGCCGGCGGCGCGCGCCGGCGCGGTCGGCGCCGTGTTCCGCGCCGACGTCACCCAGCCCTCAAACTACCGGGCGACCGGCCCGCTCGACCAGTGGCTGAAGCGCCGCGGAGTCATCGCGCTCACCGGCATCGACACGCGGGCGCTGACGGCGCTGATCCGCGAGAAGGGCGCGCCCAACGCAGTCATCGCGCATTCTCCCGACGGCGTCTTCGACGTCGAGGACCTGAAGCGGCAGGCGCGCGAATGGTCCGGCCTCGTCGGCCTCGACCTCGCCAGGGAGGTCACCTCCGGCCAGTCCTCGGTGTGGAGCGAGACGCCGTGGCAATGGGACGAGGGCTACGGCGCCCAGGAGGCGCCCTCCATGCACGTCGTCGCCATCGACTACGGGGTCAAGCGCAACATCCTGCGCCTGCTCGCCGGGCTCGGCGCCAAGGTGACCGTGGTGCCGGCCAAGACCAGCGCCGATGCGATCCTCGCCATGCAGCCGGACGGTATCTTCCTGTCCAACGGTCCCGGCGATCCGGCGGCGACGGGCGAATATGCCGTTCCCGTCATCCGCGAACTGATCGGCACCGGCATCCCGACCTTCGGCATCTGTCTCGGCCACCAGATGCTGGCGCTCGCCGTCGGCGGCAAGACGATGAAGATGCACCAGGGTCATCACGGCGCCAACCACCCGGTCAAGGACCACACCACCGGCAAGGTCGAGATCGTGTCGATGAACCACGGCTTCGCCGTCGACGCCGACACGCTTCCCGACGGCGTCGACGAGACCCATGTCTCGCTGTTCGACGGCTCGAACTGCGGTATCGCGCTCGCCGGCCGGCCGGTCTTCTCGGTCCAGCACCATCCCGAGGCCTCGCCCGGCCCGCAGGACTCGCACTACCTGTTCCGCCGCTTCGTCAACATGATCCGCGAGCGGCGCGGCGAGCCGGCGATCGCCGAACGCTGAGATCGCGCAGGCGCGAAACGAAGAACGGCCGCGATCGCCCGCGGCCGTTTTCCTGTTCCGGGAGCCGGCGTCCCCGCCGGTCAGGACGAGATCCTGATCCTGACGATGCGATCCTTGATCTTGCCGAACGCCTCGTCGAGCTGGGTGCGGCTCGGCACGTCGAAATAGTGGTCCTCGGCGCTGGCGCACTCCTTGAGCATCGTGCCGGTCGCCACGTCCGGCTCCTCCAGCCTGATCGTATAGATCTCGACGCCGGCCGCCTTGGCCGCCGTGCAGGCGGCGAGCGTTCGCGCGTTCATCAGCGCGTTGGTCGCGGAGGCGCCGCCCGACTCGATGCCGATGCGGCCGTCGACGAGGTAGCCGTCGCTCGCATAGCGCGAGCCGAGGTCGTTCGGCGCGTTGCCGAACACGTTGGCGCCGTCGGTCAGCACGATCATGATGCGTTCGAGGCTCGTCGTCTTGCCGGCGGCGCTGTCGGAGAACGGCGCGCCGGACGAGAGCACGCGGTGGCCCCAGGCGACACCCTCCTTGATGTTGGTGGTGCCAGCGGCCTTCAGGGCGTTCACCTTGTCCTTGACGGCCTTGTAGTCATTGGTCAGCGTCGTCAGCGGCTGCACATTGCAGCCGTTGCCCGGCCCCTTGGGCAGGCCGTTGAGCGTCGAGACGCTGGCGTCGATCTTGACCTTCCTGGTCAGCGGATCGAGCGCCGCGCCCGCCAGCGGGTCGAGCAGGCCGTTGTTCAGCGGCTTGCCGAGCAGGTCGGTCCTGACGCCGTACTTTGCCCAGCGCTTCTTCTTCTCGATGATGGTGTTGTCGTTCGGCCTGGCGTTGGACTTGATGTAGCTGTTGCCGTAGGCGGCCGTGTCCGGCTCGTCGATGGCGAAGGCGGGGACGTACAGCGTCTTCGGCTGCGCCGCGTTGGGTGCGGTGTCGTCGACGTCGTAGTCGGTTCCGGAGAGGTAGCGCGTCTCCACGCATCCCGGCCAGGAAACGCCCATGTTGGCATAGAGCTGGAAGCGGCTGGCGCCGACGTCGAGTTCGCTCTGCGGGAACTCCGCCGCGCCCTTCAAGTCGAGCCACGGCGCACCGGCGCCGGCGACCTGCTTGCCCTTCGCATCGAACGACGGCCCGTGCTGCGCGCCGACGTTGACGAAGTTGTTGAAGGGTACCATGGCGAACTTCAGCTTGTTCTTGTCGTTGACCTGCGTCGACATGGAATCGACGAGGCCGACGACGGCGTCCTTCAGCGCGGTCAGCTTGCCGCCCGCCATCGAACCGGTCTGGTCGAGCACCAGCGCGATCTCGTAGGAGGCGTAGGCGATGTCGGCGCTGGACGAGGCGTTGATCGGCCAGGACGAATAGCCGAGCAGGCCGCCGAAGGCCATCTTCGCCGTCGTCTGCGCCTTCACGGTGAACTCGGTGCCGACCCTGGTCACGCTGAGCTTCGTGTATTCGGGGTCGAAATTGCCGGAGAGGAACTGCGCGGCGATGCGGTTGGCCACGTCGTCGGAGACGTCCTTGCCTTCCCGGGCGACGGCGAGCACGGCCGCGTCGAGCGACTGCTGCAGTTCGGTCTTGGTCCGGGTGATGGTCGAGACGTCGATCATGTAGGCGGCGGCGAACAGCAGCGGCACGGCGAGCACCGCCGTCATGATGGCGAAGTTGCCGTCCCTGTCGGCAGCGAAATCCCTGATCTCGATGCGCATGTGTCCCTCCGGAGGTTCTTCCGAATGGGCACCTTAGGCGAAACGTCTTAAATCCATCCCTCGCGCGGCATGTGATTTCTTACGCCCGCGGTAACCGGGCGTTAACGACCCGCGGCCGGCGGCCGCGGATCCGGCGCATCGCCCCGGCGCTGCCGTCAGATGTCGTTGTTGAACGTGTCGCAGTCCGAAAGCCGGCCCGTCTTCAGCCCGCGCGCCAGCCAGGTCTGCCGCTGCTTCGAGGTGCCGTGGTTGAAGCTCTCCGGCACGACGTAGCCCTGCGTCTTCTTCTGCAGCGTGTCGTCGCCGATCTGCCGCGCCGCGTTCAGCGCCTCCTCGATGTCGCCTTGCTCGAGCAGTCCCTTCTGCGCCGTGTAGTGACCCCACACGCCGGCGAAGCAGTCCGCCTGCAGTTCGACGCGCATCGACATCTGGTTGGCATCCGCCTCGCTCATCTCCTGGCGCATCTGGTTGAACTTCGGCAGCACGCCGATCAGATTCTGCACGTGGTGGCCGACCTCGTGGGCGATGACGTAGGCCTGGGCGAAGTCTCCGGCGGCGCCGAACTGACGGTCGAGCTGGTCGAAGAAGGCCGTGTCGAGATAAACCTTTTTGTCGCCCGGGCAGTAGAACGGCCCCGAAGCCGACGACGCATAGCCGCAGGCCGAGCCGATCTGTCCGGAGAACATGACGAGCTTCGGCTCCTCGTAGGTGGCGCCCTCGGCCTTGAAGATGCCGTTCCAGACGTCCTCGGTCTCGGCGAGCACCGTCGCCACGAACTGGCGCATCTCGTCGGACGCCGGCGGGCCCTGCTCGGTCACCTGGCCGCCGCCGCCCGGCACGCCGCCGCCCTCGGAGAGGATCTCCAGCGGATCGATTCCGCAGGCGCGCAGCGCGAAGAAAAGCACGACGAGGATGATGATCGTCGTCAATCCGCCGCCGGCCGAGCGGCCGACCGGGATACGCACCGGGCCGGACCGGCCGAAGCCGCCGGGCAGGCCGGCGCCCCCGCGCCCCCGCGCGTCCTCGATGTTGTCGCTCTGGCGGCGGCCTCTCCAGCGCATGCGTCATCCCTTTCCCGTCGTCGCGCCGTCGTGGCGCTGCGAACCCCTCAACTGAAAGACCACGGTTCGGGTTGCGTCAAGCGTGTCCGGTGTCGTCATTCACGCGATGCAGAGCCCGTCGCGCCTTACGGCCCTTCGCCTATACAACCGAGGATTGCGGGCATTCGCGCTCTTTTACGCAAGCCATATGCAATGCGCTAACCATGTTTCTGGCAAACATCGAAGCCGATCAACGGAACGGACGGTTCGATGCGCAAGGCTGCTGTCATTCTCGGGTCGACACTGGTTGCATCTTCCCTGTCGGCCTGCTCGACGGCAGGCGATCCCGGCGCCACGAAGACGGCCTTCGCCGACCCACACCGCTTTCGATCGGTCTGAGGCGCAACTCGGTCAGTCGGCGAGCAGCCGTTTTCTCTCCTCGAATTCCTTGGAGTCGATTTCGCCTCTAGCGTAACGCTCTTTCAGAATGTTGAGCGCCTTGCCGTCACCGCCGCTCTCTTTCGTGCCCGGAGCGGCCACTCCGAACATTCTGAGCAGGTACACCGTTCCCGCGACGACGCCGATCAACACGAGGATCATGAATATCGGCCCGAGCACCATGCCGAAACCTCCCCACTGATCGCCGCCCCACATCATGCCTGGTCCGTGATAGTAGCGAAAATCGCTGTCTGTCCCGCCGCCCGCCTGGGCCAAGGCCACAAATGTCGATGTGAGCAGGAATGCGGCGGTGGCTGCGACCCGAAATGAAATCCTCGACATAAATTGTCTCCTTGCCGCTACTTTAGGAAGTTCAAGAATAGCGATCCCCGCCCTGGTCGGCGTTGATCAGGCGCAAGAATGCGCCGATCGCGCCGGCGGACGTCGGTTGACGATCATTGATGCGCCCCCGAGATTCGGGCGCGACGCGCGCTAGGCGCGGGCGGCCCGCATGTCCGGCAGGAACACGGTGAGCAGGCCGAGCGCCGGCAGGAAGGCGCAGATGCCGTAGACGTAGTCGATGCCGCGGATGTCGGCGACGATGCCGAGCACCGCCGCGCCCAGCCCGCCCATGCCGAAGGCGAAGCCGAAGAAGATGCCGGCGACCATGCCGACGCGGCCGGGCAGGAGTTCCTGGGCGAAGACGACGATCGCCGGGAAGGCCGACGCCATGATCAGGCCGATGACGGCCGACAGCACCGCCGTCCAGAACAGGTCGACATGCGGCAGCGCCAGCGTGAACGGCAGGACGCCGAGGATCGAGAACCAGATCACCGTCTTGGCGCCGAAGCGGTCGCCGAGCGGCCCGCCGACAATGGTGCCCACAGCCGCCGCGCCGAGCAGGACGAAGAGCAGGACCTGCGAATCCTGGATGGAGACGCCGAACTTCTCGATGACGTAGAAGGTGTAGTAGCTCGACAGGCTGGCCATGTAGACGTTCTTGGAGAACGTCAGGATGCCGAGCACCACCAGCGCGACGACGATGCGGTTCCTGGCGAAGGGCAGTTCCCGCCCGGCGCCGTGGCGCGAGGCGGCGGCGATGCGGTTGCGCGCATACCACATCCCCACCCGCCACAGGATCACCATGCCGACGAGCGCGGCGAAGGCGAACCACGACACGCTCCCCTGGCCGCGCGGCACGACGATGAAGGCGGCGAGCAGCGGCCCGAGCGCCTGGCCGGTGTTGCCGCCCACCTGGAACAGCGACTGCGCCAGACCGTAGCGTCCGCCCGACGCCAGGCGGGCGACGCGCGAGGATTCGGGATGGAAGATCGCCGAGCCTATGCCGATGAATGCGGCGCCGACGAGCAGCACCCAGTAGTGGGTGGCGAAGCCGAGGAAAAGCAGGCCGAGAAGGCTCGACCCCATGCCGAAGGACAGCGAATAGGGCAACGGCCGCTTGTCGGTGTACATGCCGATCAGCGGCTGAAGCAGCGAGGCCGTCACCTGGAAGGTGAAGGTGAGCAGGCCGATCTGCCAGAAGTCGAGGCCGTAGTCCTCCTTGATCATCGGGTAGATCGCCGCCAGCAACGACTGCATGATGTCGTTGATGAAGTGGCAGAACGACACCGCCAGGATCACCGAATAGACGGTCGGGTCGGAACGCAGGCGATAGGGGGCGGCGGTCGTGTCGGTCAAGGCGGCAGGGCTCCGGGTGACGCCGTCCTATACACAAGCGGCAATTGCATGCAACGGCCAGCGGCGCGGAGCGCTTGAGCCTGGCGAATCCGCCCTGCCGCCTACGGCTTGATCGTACGCGCCACGAGCCTGGCGATCGGCGCGCCGAAGGCGAGCACGAAGAGGAACCGCGCCATCTGCAGCGCCATGACGAATGACAGGTTCACGTTCTGCGAGGCGGCGGCGATGATGGCGACCGAATCCATGCCGCCCGGGCTGGTGGCGAGATAGGCGGTCAGCGGGTCGACGCCGAGCAGACGGTGGATCAGGTAGCCGAGCCCGGCGCAGAACGCCATCAGCGCGGCGATCGAGGCGACGAGCTTCGGCAGCGCGCGTACCGCGTGGGCGACGATCTCCCGGTTGAAGTTGAGCCCGATCGTCCAGCCGATCACGACGTAGCTGCCGGCGAGCAGCCAGGGCGGCAACTGGAAGGGCAGGCCGAGGCCGAGATGCGCGGCGAAGCCGACGACCATGGCGCCGAAGAAGTTGGGCGTCGGCAGGCGCAGCAGCCGGCCCGCCGCCATGCCGCCGACGACGACGGCGAGCGTCGTGGCGAAGGGAAGCCAGTCGATCGGCGGGAACCACGGATGCGCCGGCGCCGAAACGCCGCTCGTGTCGACCCACAGGCCGGCGACGAGGGCTGCGGCGACGGAGACCATCAGCACGCGCAGGTACTGCATGAAGGCGACGAGCCGCTGGTCTGCGCCGAATGCGCCGGCCATCAGCACCATGGCGCTCGCGGCACCCGGCGCGGAACCCCACACGCCGGTCGTGCCCGGCAGGATGCGCCAGCGGCTGATCAGATAACCGACGAAGGACGAGGCGGCGACGGTGACCGCGGCAACGCCGAGGAAAAGCATCCAGTCGTCGAGGAAGGCGATGACGATCTCGATCTCGATCGACGCGGCGACAAGGCAGCCGACGATCGCCTGGGCCGTGGCGAAGGCCGGTCGCGGCATGCGCACCGCGGCGCCCGACGTGCCGAGCACGATCGCCGCGAACATCGGCCCGATCAGCGCCGCGGCGGGCAGGCCGACAAGCTCGATCGCGACCGCAAGGGCGAGGGAAAGAACGACCAGCGCCGCCCACTGGACGCTGCGCGGCCTCGTCGAGAAGAAGCCGGGCGGCGTTGCGGAGGGATCGGGCATGCCCTCCACTTACGCCGCCGCGTCCGATTCGCAAACCGGGGATGCTGGCGATCCGGGTGGCGCCCGGCCCTGCCTCTTGACGGACGTGCCGGCCGGCGATCCTCTGTGCCAAACGAGAGGGAGACCGGGATGACCTCGAAGCGATTGGGACGAACCTTCGCCGCGCTTTTTCTGGCTGGCGCCGCCGCGCTGGCTGCCGCAGCGCCCGCCCGCGCCGGTGACCACGCGCTGATCGAAATCGTCGGCTATTCCGAGGACCTCAGCCACCTCGCCTTCGAGGAATTCGGCGTCCAGGACGGCTCCGGCTTCGCCTATTCGAGCCTCTATGTGGTCGATCTCGTCAAGGACCAGTGGGTCGCCGGAACCCCCTATCGCGAGAGGGCCGACAGCGAGGAGGTGCCGCTCGCCGCCGTCCGCGCCAAGGTTGCGGCGGCGGCGAAGGCGAAGCTCGACGCGCTCAGGATTGCCATGCCGGCGCAGGTCGCCGCGCTGATGGGCGACGGCGTGCTCGACCCCTCTCCGAACATGCGCTTCGGCTACCCGGCCTACGGCCTGTCGGGGCAGACCGAGGGCAACTTCACGCTCTCGATCGAGACTTTTGCGGCGCCGGCGCCTGCCGGCTGCGACCCGGAACTGGTCGGCGAGACGAAAGGCTTCGCCCTGGCGCTTTCCGGCGACGGGCCGGACCGCGAACTCCACCGCGACCACGGCGCACTGCCGAAGTCGCGCGGCTGCGCGATGGACTACGCGATCTACGCCGTCGTCTTCCCCTATCTCGGCGGCGGGATCGAGCACGCCGTGGCGGTGGTCGCCACCTATCCCTACGGCTTCGAGGGGCCCGACCGGCGCTTCCTGGTGGTGCCCTTCGGCAAGTAGGCTTTTCGGCAAGCCTCAGGCGAAGGGCACCGCGACAGTGCCTTTCGGCAGCTTCGCCTCGTCGTCCGGCTCGACGTGGATGATGATGCGCACCGAAGGAATCTCCGCCTTCAGCGCCTCCTCGATGCGGTCGCAGATGACATGGCTTTCGCCGACGGTCATACCGGCGTCGACGACCAGGTGGAACTCGATGAAGGTGGCGCGGCCGGCGATGCGCGTCTTCAGGTCGTGGACTTCCAGCGCCCCCTTCGAGTTTGCCGAGATGATGTCGCGAATGCGTATGTGCTCCTCCGGCTCGACCGCCCGGTCCATCAGCCCGCCGATCGACGAGCCGATGACGCCCCAGCCCTGCCACAGGATGTTGAGCGCCACGATCAGTGCGAGCAACGGGTCGAGCACGGTCCAGCCGGTGACCACCGCACCGATCAGGCCGGCGATGACGCCGACCGAGGTGACGACGTCGGTCATGATGTGCTTGCCGTCGGCGACCAGCGCCGGCGAACGGCCCCGGCGCCCGGTGCGGATCAGCAGGCCCGCCCAGGCAACGTTGACCAGCGCGGCGAGGCCGTTGACTGCGAGTCCCTGCCACGGCTGATCGAGCACCACCGGCTGCTGCCAGGCCTTCCACACCTCGGCGATGATCAGGAAGGCGGCGAGCACGATCAGCACGCCCTCGAGCACGGCGGAGAAGTACTCCGCCTTGTGGTGGCCGTGCTGGTGGCTGCTGTCGGCCGGCTTGTGGCTGACCCGGATGGCCCAGTAGGCGGCGGCCGCGGCGATGACGTTGACGATCGATTCCAGCGCGTCCGAATAGAGCGCCACCGATCCCGTCATGCGCCAGGCGACGAACTTCAGCGCCATCACGCCGAGCGCGACGGCGATCGACCAGGCGGCCAGGGCGGCGATTTTTTCTTTGGGTGTCACGGCAAGACGCGCCCCTCCGGCCTGCCGGCCATCTCCTCCTCACGGGAGGAGATCGGCGGCCGTGCCGCCGCCGCGCCTGCGGCAACGCCCGCGATTTGAAGAAGCCGCCGGGAGAGCATGGTCTCCCCCATCGAGGAGGAGATGGCCGGCAGGCCAGAGGGGTATGTCAGGGCTGCCACGTCAGACTAAGCCGCCTTTTCCCGGGCCTTGCGCGGCAGATGCGCTACGACGTTCTCGATCATGCGCATGCCGGCGTTCTGGCCGAGCGTCATGATCGATTCGGGATGGAATTGCACGGCCGCAATCGGCTCCTTGCGGTGCTCGAAGGCCATGATGACGCCGTCCTCGGTCTCGGCCGTCACCGTGAAATCGGCCGGCAGGCGGACCGGATCGGCGAAGATGGAATGGTAGCGGCCGACGGTCACCTCCTTGGGCAGGCCCGAGAAGACGATGCCCGGCTTCGACACGCGGATGCGCGACGGCTTGCCGTGCATCGGCACGTGGAGTTGCCGCAGTTCGCCGCCATAGGCTTCCGCGAGCGCCTGCAGCCCGAGGCAGACGCCGAAGATCGGCAATCCGCGCGCCCGCGCCTTGCGAATGGTCGCCGCGCAGTCGAAGTCCTTCGGCATGCCGGGTCCGGGGGAGAGCACGACGAGGTCCGGCTTCAGCCGGTCGAACAGCTCCTCGGCCACCGGCGTGCGCACCGTCGAGACGTTGGCGCCGGTCTGGCGGAAGTAGTTGGCGAGCGTGTGGACGAAGCTGTCCTCATGGTCGACGAGCAGGATGCTGACCCCTTCGCCGACGCGGGCGGTCTTGCGCTCGGCGCCGGCGGCGTTGCCGGTCCTGGCGTCGCGGATGGCGGAAAGCATGGCGGAGGCCTTCAGTTCGGTCTCGGCCTCTTCCTCGGCCGGATCGGAATCGTAGAGCAGCGTGGCGCCGGCGCGCACCTCGGCGATGCCGTCCTCGATGCGGATGGTGCGCAGCGTCAGCCCGGTGTTCAGGTCGCCGTTGAAATGGACCATGCCGATCGCGCCGCCATACCAGGCGCGCGGGCTCTTCTCGTGGCCCTCGATGAAGCGCATGGCCCAGAGCTTCGGCGCGCCGGTGACGGTGACCGCCCAGGCGTGGCTGAGGAAGGCGTCGAAGGCGTCCATGCCCTCGCGCAGCCGCCCCTCGATGTGGTCGACCGTGTGGATCAGGCGCGAATACATCTCGATCTGCCGCCGGCCGATGACGCGCACCGAGCCCGGCTCGCAGACACGGCTCTTGTCGTTGCGGTCGACGTCCGAGCACATGGTCAGCTCGCTCTCGTCCTTCTTCGAATTGAGCAGCTTGAGGATCTGCTCGCTGTCGGAGATAGCGTCGTCGCCGCGGCGGATCGTGCCGGAGATCGGGCAGGTCTCGACGCGGCGGCCGTTGACGCGGACGAACATCTCCGGCGAGGCGCCGACGAGATACTCGCGCTGGCCGAGATTGATGAAGAAGGAATAGGGCGACGGGTTGATCGTCTTCAGCCGCCGCGAGATTTCCGAGGGCGCCGTCTCGCAGCGCTCGTAGAACATCTGCCCGGGTACCACCTCGAAGAGGTCGCCGCGGCGGAAGCTCTCCTTGGCTTTCTCCACCAGCTTGGCATATTCGCCGGGCTCATGGTCGCCGCGCGGCGGAATGCGGTCGGACGGCCGGAACGGCTCTTCCGTCACCGTGCGCGGCAGGCCGACGGTGGAAAAACCCTCGCCGGAATAGTCGTAGCGGTCGGTCCAGGCCTTGGCCGAATAGTGGTCGACCACCAGCACCTCGTCGGGCAGGTAGAGGACGAGGTCGCGCTGGCTCTGCTTGCGCTTCAGGACGTAGTCGACCGGGTCGAACTGGAAGGCGAGGTCGTAGCCGAAGGCGCCGTAGAGGCCGAGGTTCGGATCCTCCCCAGTGCGGAACAGGGCGACGATGGCGCGCAGCACAGTGAACACCGACGGCACGCGGCTGCGCTCCTCCTCGGTGAAGACGCGGCCCGGCTCGGCGACGTCGAGGCGCAGCGCGGTCGCCGTGTCCTCGGTGACGGTCACGTCGGCGACCTGGCGCAGCGCCTTGCGGATCGGCACCAGCAGCGCCTCGCCGCGCGCGTTCAGCGCCTCGATCGCCATGGCGCGGCCGCGCGCCGAGACGACCAGCGGCGGGTCGATGATCGCCGTGTCCCAGCGCGTGTAGCGGCCCGGATACTCGTAGTTCGACGAGAACACAGCGCCGCGGCGGCTGTTCAGCCCGTCGACATAGGGCTCGATGGCACCCGCATAAGGAACCTCGTAGCGCTCGCGGCGGATGGCGATGCCGCCGGCGGTGACGAAGCGCTCGGCGCCGTCTTCAAGGATTTCGACCGTCATTCCCCGTCTCCCTGTCCTGCCGCGGGCGGTCCGGAGGCGCCAAAAAGCAAATGGCCGCCCGGACTTCTCCTGCGGCCACCTTCAATTTTCACGCGCACGCGCTTCGAAAGGCCGCTGTCAGCAGGCCCGCCACCACTTGTTCTGGGTCGAAGTCATGAGCATGGAAACCTCCATAGCGCCGAAACTAGCCGTCGGCAAGACGCTTCGCGCCGGCCTTTCCCGCCGCGCCTCGCCCGCCCCGGCGGCGCAGCGCGGTGACCGCGAGCCAGCTGAGACTCGCCCAAGCGACGCCCATCGCCCAGCCGGCGGCGACGTCGCTCGGCCAGTGCACGCCGAGATAGACGCGGCTGGCGCCGACCGCCAGCGAGACGAGGACCGCGACGGTGAGCACGTAGGCCCGCGCCCGCCACGATTCGACGATGCGCACGATCAGCGCCGCGAGCGTCAGGTAGGCGACCGTCGACATCATCGCATGGCCGCTCGGGAAGCTCGCCGTGTGGATCGTGTCGAGATGGGCGACGAGGTCGGGCCGCGGCCGGTCGTAGAACGATTTCAGCAGTTGGCTGACCACCGTCCCGCCCGAGACCGACAGCAGGGCGTAGAGCGCGGGACCCGGCCGCCGCGTCACCAGCAGGAAGCCGATGACCGCGGCCAGCGTCAGCACGATCAGCGGATAGCCGCCGAGCGCCGTGATCTCGAGCGCGGTTTCCTCGAGCCATGGCGGGCCGAGCGGATCGGAAGGGTCGGCCGGATTACGCAGCGCAAGCAGAAGCCGCGTATCGAGCGCGTCGATCTCGCCCTCCGCCATTTCGTCGGCGATGGCGAGGAAGCCGAAGATGCCGGCGGCGGCGATGGCGATCATCGCCACCGGCAGGGTCGCCAGCCGGAAGTCGCGCAGGTCGCGTACGAGGTCGGTCAGTGAAAACGTCATCGCGATCACCCTTAGACGGTTGATCGCGGCAGGCAAGCCGTCACGAACCCGTCAGCAAAACGGGCTACACGGCGAAGCCCGCAGCAGGACAAACCGATGCGCTACCCGACCGCCGAGACCTTCGCCATGCATTTCCTCGAGACCGGCAAGGACGGCCCGCCCTTCTACCTCGGCCGACGCTTCGACGCCGGCGGCAACTTCCTCTTCGAGCCGGGCAACACGGTGGTCAGCCACGTCGTCCCCGGCTCGGCGACCGAAGATGCGCTGCGCCGCGTGCGCGAGCGGCTGGAGGCGTTGCCCTTCGCCGACCGCTTCGCCTGGACCCCGGTGGAAAGCTGGCACATGACCGTCTTCCAGGGCACGATCGAGGGTCGCCGCGCCGAAGACTTCTGGCCCGAGGGCATGGATCTCGACGCGCCGATCGACGAGACGACGCGCATCCTCGACACCCGGCTGGAGGATTTTGCCCCGGCCGAGCCCTTTGCCGTGAAGCTGGTCGAGGTGACGCCGCTCGGCCTCGTCGTCGCGGGCGCGACGCCCGAAGACGAGCGGAAGCTGCGGGCGCTGCGCGACCGCCTGGCGGACGTCTTCGGCTACCGCCATCCCGACCATGCCGACTACACGTTCCACGTCACGCTGGCCTACGTGAAGGAATGGCTGCCGGCGGGTGCGGAAGAAAGCTACCTGCCGGCGCTGGAAGCGATCGGCCGCGACTTCGCCACAGAGGTCGCCGTGCTCGACCTCGCCCCGCCCGCCTTCTGTTCCTTCCGCGACATGAACCTTTTCACGCCGCTGCGCGCGCTCGGCTGAGCGGACGCCGGCGGGACGGTGCTACTTCGGGCCGGCCTGTGTCCCGGTGCGGCTTCTATCCTTCAGGCTGCGCCGCGACCATTTCAGGAACGCCGCGACCTGTGGCCGTTCGGCGGCGGCGCGCCTGGCCACCATCCACACGTCGCTCGACGGCAATCCGGAAAACGGCAACTCCGTCAGTCGCCGGTCGCCTGCCGCGACCAGACGCGGCAGAAGCGCGATGCCGACGCCGTGCGCGGCGAGGTCGGCCATGGCGAGCGGGCTGGTCGCCGACGCCACCGGCTCGCCGCCGAGCGTGGCGAACCAGCGGTACGCCTTGACCTCGGCGAGCGAGCCAGACGCGGCGATGACGGCGTATCCGGCGAGGCTTCCTTCGCGCGGCGGTGCGGGGTGGCGGGCGAGCCAGGCGTCGCCGGCAAAGAGCCCCCAGTCGAGGCGGGCGATCCGGCTGCCGACCATTTCGTCGGGCGCCGATTCCAGCGGCGTTACCAGCACGTCGAAATCGTCGTCAGGCAGCGCGAACAGGTCGTCATGGACGGCGATGTCGAAGCGACCGCCTTCCTCGACCGCCCAGCGAGGCAGAACGGGGGCGAGCACGGCGTTGGCGATCGCCTCACAAGTGGCGATGCGCACCGGCGCCTCGGCACGGCTCAGCGCGGCGCGCGCCGTCTCGAAGGCCGCCCGCATCTCCTCGGCCGCGCCGACCAGTCGCGCCCCGAGCGGGCTCGGCTCGAAGCCGCCGTCGCTCGAGCGCACGAAGATCTGCCCGCTGGCGGCGCGCTCGATCGCTTGCAGGCGCCGCGACACCGTCGATTGGCTCAGCCCCAGCGCGCGCGCCGCCCCCGACAGGGTTCCGGCACGGGCGATGGCGAGAATGGTCCGCAGGTCGCCCCAGTCGGACAGCATCGATGAGGTCTTCTCCGGCGCATGGGGCCATGCAAATTTGCGGATTGCCCGAAGCGTGTCAATCGAACCAGAAGGCGGCCTTTCCAATCGGAGTTTCAAGCATGACCTTCTCGCTCGCCCACTATCTCGGCCGCATCGGCCTCGACCGCGTCGACCTCTCCGTCGACGGCCTCGACGCCCTGGTGAAGGCCCAGATGCGTTCGATCGCCTTCGAGAACCTGGAGCCGCTGCTCGGCCGCGTGCCGGACCTTTCGCCGGCCACGGTCTGGCGCAAGCTGGTCTCCGACCGCCGTGGCGGCTACTGCCTGGAATTGAACACGCTGCTCGGCTCGGCCCTCGACGCCGCCGGCTTCGTCAAGCGCCCGTTCCTCGGACGGGTGCGCATGGGCGCCCCGGTCGGCGGCCCGCGCTCGCACTATGCCTGGATCGTCGGGTTCGACGGAAGCGAGTTCCTCGTCGATTCGGGCTTCGGCGGACCCGGCGCCCACGGCATCGTGCCGCTTGCCGCGGTCGGCACGGAACACAGGATCGGCGGCCGCCACTTTCGCCTCGGGGCCGACGCCGCGACCGGCGAACTCGTGCTCGAGCGGCGCGAGGAAAGCGGCTGGTTCGCCCTCTATGGTTTCGATCCCTTCCCGGTGACGGCAGCCGACGTCGAGGCGGCCAACTTCGTTTGCGCCCGCTGGGACAGGTCGCCCTTCCCCTCGCACCTGATGCTCAGCCGGCACCGTGCCGATGGTCGCGCCGCGATGTTCGACACGTCGTTGACGCTGGAGAGCGCCGACGCCGTCGAAAAGCGCGCGCTGGGTTCGTCCGACGAATTCGCCACCGTCCTCGACGTCGTCTTCGGGCTCAGGATCGATCGGGGCATGGCCGACGCCGTGTGGTCGCGCCTCTCGGGCGCGCTGTCCGCCGCGGCGTGAGGGCAGAACGGCCGGCCTCCAACAAAGGCCGGCCGCCGATCCTGGACCGCGTCCTAGAACAGGCCTTCGATGTAGCCCTGCTCGTTGAGGAAGATCTTCTCCGACGACGGGCTCTTGGGCAGGCCGGGCATGGTCATGATCTCGCCGCAGATCGCCACGACGAAGCCGGCGCCGGCCGACAGCCTGACCTCGCGCACCGGCACGACGTGTCCGGTCGGCGCGCCGCGCAGGTTCGGATCGGTCGAGAACGAGTACTGCGTCTTGGCCATGCACACCGGCAGGTTGCCGTAGCCGGCGTCCTCCCACTGCTTCAGCTGGTCGCGCACGCTCTTGTCGGCGATCGCCTCCGAGCCGCGGTAGATGCGCTTGACGATCGTGTCGATCTTGTCGAACAGCTTCATCTCGTCGGGATAGAGCGGCGAGAACTGCGCGGCGCCCGACTCGGCCAGCTCGACCACCTTGTTGGCGAGGTCGACGATGCCTTCCGAACCCTTCGCCCAGTGCTTGCACAGGATCGCCTCGGCGCCCTGGCCGGCGACATAGGTCTTCATCGCCTCGATCTCGGCGTCGGTGTCGGTGGTGAAGTGGTTCATGGCGACCACCACCGGCACGCCGAACTGCTTCACGTTCTCGATGTGGCGGCCGAGGTTGGCGCAGCCCTTCTTCACCGCCTCGACGTTCTCCTTGCCGAGGTCTTCCTTCTTCACGCCGCCGTTCATCTTCATGGCGCGCACAGTGGCGACGATGACCGCCGCCGCCGGCTTCAGGCCGGCCTTGCGACACTTGATGTCGAAGAACTTTTCCGCGCCGAGGTCGGCGCCGAAGCCGGCCTCGGTGACGACGTAGTCGGCGAGCTTCAGCGCC
>CAYJMY010000051.1:0-20445 GCA_964371125.1 uncultured Mesorhizobium sp.
GTCCTCCTGGCGGATCGCCTCGCCATCGGAGAAACAGAGTGATCCAGATTTGGCAAGAAATGCTCTAGAAGGGATGCGTGTCCAACTACCCGCTGTCCTATCGCCTGACATGGCTGCCGCGTTTCCTCCGTCCGTCGCTGCGCGGCGACAGGTCGGCGTTCCACGCCGCGCCGCGCCGGGCCGCGGACAAGCCGGGCGCGGCGGTGCGCCTGGTCTTCGCCGGGGACCTGTCGGCGGTCGCCAACCGGACCCCGCCGCGCATCGACGAGGAACTTCAGGCCCTCTTTCGCGGCGCAGACCTGACCGTCCTCAACTGCGAAAGCCCTGTGGTGTCCAGGGTGGCGGCCCCGCTCGGCACGCGTCTTGGCGTCCGGCACGCGATGAGCGCGGCATTCCTGTCGGATGCCATGGGGGCGGCCGCCATCGAGCCGGCGCGCGCCGTACTGTCGCTGGCGAACAATCACGCGCTGGACCAGGGCCATGTCGGCTTCGAGGCGAGCCGCGAGGCGATTGCCGGCCTTGGCGCGCACTCGATCGGGCTGATGGCGCACGAAAAGCCCCCCATGATCGCGGCGGGCGGGCTCACCGTCTCCTTCGACGCCTTCTCCCGATGGCATAATGCGCCGCGGGAAGCGTTCGCCGCCAGTGTCCGGACCGCGCCGCATGCGAAAGACACGTCGGACCTGGACGACGACGGGAACGGCGCCGCGGATCTGCACTGCACCGTGCCGCACTGGGACTGGGAGTTCCGGCACTTCCCGCGGGCGGAGACCCGGGCGACGGCACGGCGGCTCGTTGCCGCCGGGGCGCGCCTGGTCGTCGGCCACCACTCCCACGTCATCCAGCCCGTCGAGCGCGTCGAGGACAGCCTCGTCGCCTACGGGCTCGGCGACTTCCTCGGCACGGCCTGGTCGCGCACGCGCTGGCCGCTGCGAATCGGCGCGGTTCTCATCGTCGACGTCGCCGGCGAAGGCGCGTCGCGCGGTCGGATATTGCAGCACGCCCTCATGCCCTTTGTGCGCAAGCGGGACGGCGCGCGGGAAGAACTGCTGCCGGTCGACGCTCTTCCGGCCGGTCTCCGGCAGAAGGTCTCGGCACGGCTCGACGCCGTGCTCGGCATCGACGCCTGAACGCGCGCCCGCGAGGCCTCACGGGAGCCCAGAGAGACGTCGGCATCACCCAACGTCACCCGGACGGGCCGGAAACGGCCCCTTTGCGCCAACTCACTGAATTTCCGAAGTATCTTGCAAGGGTCATACAACCGTGCGATAGTTTTGTCTGTTCGGGCATTTGCTGACCCGGAGACTGGACGCTTTGACGACCCTTTCCCCGACACTGTGAATCTCTGACGGCCCCTCTTTGGCGGGGGGTGACATCATGTGCGAAAGCATGACCGCCAAGACCACCGGCCTTCCGCCGCCGCCAACCGGAAGAAGGCCTTCATTTGCACACGGGTGAAGGAGTTCTCCCATGGCTCAGACCGGCACCGTAAAGTTTTTCAACGCAACCAAGGGCTTCGGCTTCATCACCCCGGATGGCGGCGCGAAGGACGTGTTCGTCCACATCTCCGCGATCGAGGCGTCGGGCATGCGCACCCTCGTCGACGGCCAGAAGGTGACCTTCGACGTCGAGCCCGACCGCATGGGCAAGGGCCCGAAGGCGGTCAATTTGCGCGCCGGCTGAGGCACGCGCCGCTACGGCGGCAGGACTGCGAGCACGGCGCCCCGCGCCGTGCTTTTTCTTTGCCTGGCAGGCTGCAGAAAAAGCAGCCTGCTGAAGCGTGTCGCGGCTTCTTCAGTCGCCGCACGGGCGGTACGACTGCGCACCGCCTCGCTGAGGTTCGAACAGAGCCGCCAGCGCCTATGCGCAGCGAGAGATTTCCAGTCGCGACCGCGCCCTGAGCGCGGCCTTCAGATCGTCCAGGCCATCGACGCCGCGATTGAAGAGGTCGAAGACCAACCTGGCGGCGTCTTCTCGCGCGGCGCTGAGGGGGCCGAGTCCCGCCTCGAGACAATAATCGTCGAGAGCAGCGGCCAGGATGGCCAACTGGTCGGGACTGGCAGTGCCGGGATGCGTCATAGGCTTTCTCCGTGATCGGGCGAAAGCATGGTGTCCACTTCCAGGCGTCCGCATGCCGTGGAAGGGCAGACGCTGCGGACCAAGATAGTCCTGGCCGCGATCCCGGCAATTCACAAAGACACAGGAGCTGAAACATCTCGCCCCGAACAATGCGAATCGCCCCGGCGATCGGCATTCGATGCGTCAAGGGCCATCGTCAAAGTTTCTCTTGCCCGCACCTAAAAAATAGAGGACAAAATTCCGGTTCGGGCGCTTGCCGGCCCGGAGACCGGAATGGCCTGCCTCGGACAGGGGATAACCCGTCCTAGGGATCGCGAAACGAGAGGGCTTCGGCAGAGCTCCGGCGCGATGCCTGTTTCTGCTCCTCCAGCGATCGGCCGAGCCTGTGCGGGCGTTGCCCGGCAGACATGATGAGATGGGATCAGAGGAGTCTCCCATGCCGCAATCCGGCACTGTCAAGTTCTTCAACCATGCCAAAGGCTTCGGCTTCATCACGCCGGACGACGGGGCGAAGGATGTGTTCGTCCATATCTCCGCGGTGCAGGCCTCGGGCCTTCCCGGCCTCGAAGACGGACAGAAGGTGACGTTCGATACCGAGCCGGACAAGCGCGGCAAGGGTCCTAAGGCGGTCAACCTGCGGGTCGGCTGAGCCGACCGTCGCTCCCGGGGCTCCCGCCCCGGCGTTTGTGCATGTGGTTCGTCGGTGCGTCCGCGCCGATGCAGTCGTGCTTTTGCGAATTCCGCCGGGGCGCGGACCGTCTGCGATCCGCCGTTCAGCCTGCGTTCAGCCCATACTCCCTAGCGTTCGCCTCGACCGTCGGGTTCCCCTTGGGGCCTCAACCTTGCCCGGCGCGAAGGAGACCGCAATGAACCGCATTTTCAGAACGACCGTGTTGTCGGCCGCCGTTCTCGCGACCACGCTGGCGACGCTGCCTGCCGAGGCGCGCGACCGCTACGGCCGCCACGAGCAGCGCCGGCCGCATCACGAGCGCACCAACTCGGACGCCGACCTCGTGGCTGTCGGCATCCTCGGCCTCGCTGTCGGCGCCATCGTCATGGGCGCGCTCGCGCAGCCGGAGCCCAAGGGTCCCGTCTACCGCGGCGATCCGCTCGATGATCCGGAGTTCTTCCCGCCGGCGCCGCAGCCGGTCAATGCCGGCGCGTCGTCGCTCGAGCCGTGGAGTGCGGCCTGGTACGACTACTGCGAGGCTCGCTACCGCAGCTTCGACCCGGATACCGGTACGTACACCGGCTACGATGGCCGCACCCGCTTCTGCGTGGCGGGCTGAAACGGCTTCCGCGCCGACTTCTACGGACGGCGGCTTCCGCCGTCCGTCGGCCGCGATCACTCAGACAAGGAATGGATTCGACCGCCGTTCCTCGCCGAAGCGCCCGCCGGGTCCGTGCCCGCAGATGAAGCCGATGTCGTCGCCCAGCGGGAACAGCTTTTCCTTGATGGACCGGATCAGCGCCGCGTGATCGCCACCCGGCAGATCCGTCCGGCCGATCGATCCGCTGAACAGCACATCGCCGACATGGGCGAACTTCGCCGCGCGGTTGAAATAGACGACATGACCGGGCGCATGCCCGGGACAATGCAGAACTTCGAAAACGTGGTCGCCGAACGATACGCTGTCGCCCTCCTTGAGGAAGCGATCGGGGGTGCAGTTGCGCACGCCATCGCCGACGCCGAACATCCGCGCCTGGTTTTCGATGTTGAGCAGCATCTGGCGGTCGGCTTCGTGCGGGCCGACGATGTCGACGCCGAGCGCGTCCTTGAGGTCCATCGCTCCGCCGGCATGATCGATGTGGCCGTGGGTCAGCCAGATCGCCCCGATCTTCAAGCCGTTGCCGTCGAGCGCGGCGAGAATCTGATCGACGTCGCCGCCTGGATCGACGACCACCCCTTCCCTGGTCTCGTCATCGAACAGGATCGTGCAATTCTGCTGGAAGGGCGTGACCGGGATGATCCCGGCTCTCAACTGACCCATGAAAGGCTCTCCGCTTGGCTCGCGCCTCACATAGGCAATGCCGCGCAACGGGTCCACCTCGGAACGGACATGCAAAAGGGGCGACCGGGAGGGCCGCCCCTTTTGTCGAGCCGGGGGGTCTGTCAGCCCTTGTTCATGGACTTCATCACCATACCGACGATTGCCGTGAGAATGGCGCCGCCGCCGACACCGCCCAGCGCGTCGCCGGCGAGGCCGCCGAGTGCGCCCGCGGTCGCGGGATCGCCGAGAAGCGAGCCGAGAATCTGCCCGCCGGCCACCCCGCCCACTGCGCCGCTGATCAGTTTGGGCAGCTGGCTCATGGCGGCTTGCTTCAGCGCGGCGCCGACCGCCTGTCCGCCGATGACGCCAGCGACGATCTGTACGATGATTGGAAGAAGTGCGTCCATGTTCATTCCCTCCCATGAGGCCGGCCGTAGCGGCAGGCGTTCATAGTGAAGGCGCGAATTAGACTAAAGTCAAAGGCGGAGAGCGTATCAGCAACGAAAAAGGGCCGGTAATCCACCGGCCCATCATCCCGTGGTAACGGCGAACGTTACTCGGCGGCGATCGCCTGCTTCGGCTGAACTTCGGTGGAGTAATCCTCCATCAGCGTCTTCGTGATCGCGCCGACCTCGAAGGAATAAGGCCCGATCTCGGAAACCGGCGTCACTTCGGCGGCGGTGCCGGTGAGGAAGCACTGCTCGAAGCCTTCCAGCTCCTCCGGCATGATGGCGCGTTCGATCACCTCGAAACCGCGCCGCTTGGCCAGATCGATCACGGTCTGCCGCGTGATGCCGTTGAGGAAGCAGTCCGGATCCGGCGTATGGATCTTGCCGTCCTTGACGAAGAAGATGTTGGCGCCGGTCGCCTCGGCCACGCGGCCGCGCCAGTCGAACATCATGGCATCGGCGCAGCCTTTCGCCTCGGCGGCATGCTTCGACAGGGTGCAGATCATGTAGAGGCCGGCAGCCTTGGCGCGCGACGGCGCCGTGCGCGGGTCGGGGCGGCGATACTCCGCGATGTCGAGGCGGATGCCCTTCAGCTTCTGGGCCGGGTCGAAGTAGCTCGGCCACTGCCAGATGGCGATCGCGCAGTTGATCTTGTTGTTCTGGGCCGAGACGCCCATCTGCTCCGACCCGCGCCAGGCGATCGGGCGCACATAGGCATCCTTGAAGCCCTGCTTCTTCAGCAGCGTGCGGCAGGCGTCGTCGATCTCGGCGACGCTATAGGGAATGGTGAAGCCGAGGATGCGGCCCGACTCGTGCAGGCGCTCGGTGTGCTCGGTCAGCTTGAAGATCTCGCCGCCGTAGGCGCGCTCGCCCTCGAAGACCGCGCTGGCATAATGCAACCCATGAGTCAGCACGTGGATCTTCGCGTCGGCCCATTTGACGAACTCGCCGTTCATCCAGATGAAGCCTTCGAGTTGGTCGAAAGGAACGGATGCCATGATAACCTCCCGTGGGCCGCGGCCCGGACGTCTTTGTGTTTGTTTCCGCGGCGATGACGGCGTCAACGGGGCGGAGCGGAAAGCGGAGCCGTACGGCAAGGCAATCGACACGAAATTCCCTCGGGGAGGGTTTTCTCTTGCCTTTTCGTTCGCATTCCGCCGAAAAGCTTGACAAAAGTTACCATCGACCGAAAATTATGTCAACATAGCTGACATAAATTTCCCAGCTTCGCGGAACTCCATGGCCGACAGAACCGCCACCGAACCGATCCGAACGCCCCTGACGATCGAGGACGGTATCGACTTCAGCGTCATCGAACTGCTGTTCTTCGCCTATCGCGACTTCACCTCCGATCCTGATGAAATCCTCGCGGACTACGGCTTCGGACGGGCACATCACCGCGTCCTGCACTTCGTCAACCGGCTTCCGGGGCTCACTGTGGCCGAACTCCTCGATGTGCTCAAGATCACCAAGCAAAGCCTGGCGCGCGTCCTGAAGCAACTGATCGATACGGGGCACATCGTACAGATCCAGGGATTGCAGGACAGGCGCCAGCGCGAGCTATACCCGACGGCGAAAGGTCGCACGCTGGCGCTGGCGCTCGCGCGGCCACAGTCGCGCCGCATCGCTGCGGCATTCCACGACGCCGCCCCGGCGGACCGAGAGGCCGTCGAGCGGTTCCTCAAGGCGATGGTCGATCCAGAACTGCGTGTCCAGATCGACAAACTGCCCGGGGAATAGGATAATTCCACAGGAGTGGACCATGGAAGCTCACCCGATGGCGGATCGAACCCCGGCGCCCCACGACGACGCCCCTCACCTCCTGGTGGTCGACGACGACACCCGCATCCGCAATCTGCTGAAGCAGTATCTTGCCGAGAACGGCTTTCGCGTCACCGTCGCCGGCACCGCGGCCGAAGCGCGGCGCAGGCTCGCCGGCCTGGAGTTCGACCTCATCGTGCTCGACGTCATGATGCCGGGTGAGAACGGCGTCGACCTGACGCGATCGCTGCGCTCCGAGCGAAGTCTGCCCATCCTCATGCTGACGGCGCTTTCGGAGACGGAGAGCCGCATTGCCGGGCTCGAGGCGGGCGCCGACGACTATCTGCCGAAGCCGTTCGATCCGCGCGAGCTGATCCTGCGCATCAACAATATCCTGCGCCGCGGCGGCCCGCACGCGGTGCCGAAGGTCGAGCAGATAGTGTTCGGCCCCTACACGTTCCAGATCGCCCGCCGGGAACTGAAGCGCGGCGGCGAAGCCCTCAAGCTCACCGACCGCGAGCAGGAAATCCTCGCGATCTTCGCCGAACGCGCCGGCGAAACCATCCCCCGCCACGAACTCGTCGCCGGCGAATCGGAAGTCGGCGAACGCACGATCGACGTGCAGATCAACCGGTTGCGCCGCAAGATCGAGCGCGACCCCTCCAATCCGGTATGGCTGCAGACCGTCCGCGGCGTCGGCTATCGGCTGAGCGTCGAGTAGCCTCGCGCGCCGACCTTCCGGGTCATCGGCATCGCCGCGCGGGAGGCCGCGGAACACCGGATCGCCGATCACACCGAGGTCGAGGTTCGACCGCAACGGTGAGACTACGCTCATCGCGCCGCCTTCGCGATCCCGTCGCGCACCGCGGTGGGCGGTTCCACGGCTGCCAGTGCCGCGGACGGCTGCGTAGCCCGCCCGATGCGGACCGACCGGCCGCCGAGCCGGTTGACCGCGGCAGACATCGCTTCGTCGGTCAGTTCGTCGCCGAGGGCGAGCGGGCGACGACCTGTCGCCCTGCAGCGTCGACCTGTTCCTATCGAAATGCCGGGATCGTGGCCGCATCACCGTAGAATCCGGACCGAGGAAGCCGCGCGGCAAGACACCGACGGCGTTTTCACGCGTCCGCAGGGGACGAATGCTTTGAGCTTGGCGGCCCGATGCCATACATAAGGAGGCGATCGCAGGACCCGCGGCCGACGCGGATACGGAGCAGATGGCGGCATCCGAAACGGACATCGAGCAGAAGGCCACGATCCCTGCAAGGATCGGGCAGGGTCTCGTCGTCGCGTATCGGCGGGGCGCGGACGCGGCGGCCCGGACCGCGCGCGCCACCTTGCCCCTGCGGCGCGCCTGGCAACGCTTCTGGCGGCAGGTGTCGCGCTACATGCCGAAGCGGCTCTACGCGCGCTCGCTGATCATCGTCATCGCGCCGATGATCCTCCTGCAGTCGGTCATCGCCTTCGTCTTCATGGAGCGCCACTGGCAGACGGTGACCCAGCGCCTTTCGCAGGCGGTGACGCGCGACATCGCCGCGATCATCGACATGATCGAGACATACCCGCCGGGCGACGACTACGCCGACGTGATCCGCATCGCCCAGGACCGCCTGTCCCTGAAGATCGATGTCCTGCCACCCGACCCTCTGCCGGCCCCTGGCCCGAAGCCGTTCTTCTCGATCCTCGACCAGACGCTGAGCACCGAGATCACGCGCCAGATCAACCGCCCGTTCTGGCTCGACACGGTCGGCAACTCGAACATCGTCGAAATTCGCGTCCAGCTCGAGGAAAAGGTGCTGCGCGTCTTTGCCCGGCGCAGCCAGGCTTATGCCTCGAACACGCACATCTTCCTCCTGTGGATGGTCGGCACCTCGCTGGTGCTCCTGACCATCGCCATCCCCTTCCTGCGCAACCAGATCAGGCCGATCCTGCAACTCGCCGAAGCGGCGGAGAGCTTCGGCAAGGGCCGTCCCACGCCGCGGGATTTCAAGCCGCGGGGGGCGGAGGAAGTGCGCAGGGCCGGCCTTGCCTTCATCCTGATGCGCGAACGCATCGAACGGCAGATCGAACAGCGCACGGCGATGCTGACCGGCGTCAGCCACGATCTGCGCACCATCCTCACCCGCTTCCGCCTCCAACTCGCCCTGGCCGGCAAGAAGGTCGACACCGCCGCTCTCAACAAGGACATCGACGACATGCAGTCGATGCTCGAAGGCTACCTCGACTTCGCCCGGGGCGAAGCGCTCGAGGATACCGGGCGCTTCGACCTCGCCGCCTGTTTCGACAAGTTCGGCAAGGAAGCGGCCCTGCGGCGCAACGTCCTGACCGCGACGATTGACGGCAAGTCCGAGATCCATGTCCGGCCCAACGCCTTCGCCCGTCTTCTTGCCAACGTCGTCGGCAACGCTTTCCGTTATGCCCGCAACGTCTCGATAAGGGCCGTCCATGGCGGCGGGACCTTGACCATAACCGTCGACGACGATGGCCCCGGCATCCCGGCGGACAAGCGCGAGGATGTCTTCAAGCCGTTCGTCCGCCTCGACGTCGCGCGCAATCAGGACGACAGCGGCACCGGCCTCGGACTGGCGATCGCCCGCGACATCGCCCGCAGCCATGGTGGCGACATCACCCTCGAGGACAGCCCGATGGGCGGCCTGCGCGCGGTGGTGAAGGTCCCCGCCTGAAGGCGGCCCGCCGCATTCATCCTCCTGTCATCGAAGGATGCTCAAAGCCCGGCGTTTCGGCAGGACGCCGCTGCTTCGGCGCTCCGCGGGCAAGAAGGCGGCGGCTAATGCGCATTCTGATGGTGACGGACGCCTGGCGGCCCCAGATCAACGGCGTCGTCCACACGCTCGAACGGTTGTCCGAAACCCTCGTCGGATACGGCGTCGAGACCCGCTTCCTGACGCCCGAAGGTCTTCGGACGCTGCCGCTGCCGACCTATCCCGACATCCGCCTCGCGCTCACCACGCCCGGCAGGGTCGCCCGCCGGATCGAGGCCGAACATGCCGACCACATCCACATCGTCACCGAGGGGCCGCTCGGGTTGATGGCGCGGCGCTACTGCCGGCGCGCCGGCCGGCCCTTCACCACCAGCTACCATACCCGCTTCCCCGAATATCTCAGCGCCCGGCTCCCTGTACCGGAGTCCTGGGCCTATCGCTGGCTGCGCGCCTTCCACAATTCGGGACAGGGGACGCTGGTCGCGACCAAATCTCTGGCCGAGGATCTGCGTGCGAAAGGGTTCAACCGGCTGAAGCCGTGGACGCGCGGCGTCGACACTGCCCTGTTTCGCCCGGATCGCGGCAGGCGCCTGCCATTCGCGCGGCCGCTGTTCCTCTGCGTCGGCCGCATCGCGGTGGAGAAGAACCTGCCCGCCTTCCTCGACCTGGATCTTCCCGGCAGCAAGGTCCTCGTCGGCGAAGGCCCGGAACTGGACAAGCTGAAGGCCCGGTATCCGGGTGCGCACTTCCTCGGGCGATTGCCGGTCGAGGACCTCGCCGACATCTACGCCTCGGCGGACGTATTCGTCTTTCCAAGCCGCACCGACACGTTCGGCAACGTCATCATCGAAGCCCTGGCGAGCGGCACGCCGGTCGCCGCATACCCGGTCACCGGGCCGATCGACATCGTCGGCGACGGCGTCGGAGGCGTCGTCGCCGACGACCTCGGCCGGGCGGCGCTCGACGCGCTCGCCGTCCCGCGGGCGGACGCCCTGGCAAAGGCTTCCGACTATACCTGGGCCGCCTGTGCCGAACAGTTCCTCGACGCGGTGCGCGAGGCGCTGCGTTCGCAGGCCGCAGCCACGCCTTGAGCGATTGACCGGCCGGGCGCCGGATGCGAAGTACGGCACCCACCGCTCCCGCCGACCGCCCAAGTCGCCGGGAGCGATCGTTCGTAGCCGCCATCCCATGCGTTCGCCGACAACCTCCATCTTCCTTCTCCTGGCCGTTATCGCGACGGTGCTGGCGGCGTTGCTGAAGCCGGCGAGCGCCACCGTGGCTCGCACATTGGCGCCGTACGAACAGGACGGCTGGCCCGCGCCACTGGCGGCGATCGAACTGCCGCGCGGGCGCAACTACGTCGTCGTGCTGCAGGTTCCGACGGTCCGCCCCTTCGACATGCGCGATGTCGATCGCATCCGCGACACTATCCTGGCTAACATGATCGACGCCCCCGGCTGGCTCGACGAAAAGCGCCTGCTCGGACACAGCGTCATCGCCTGGCAATGCCGGAGCGGACGCGGCGTGGCCGCGATGACGGGCGAATCCCACGGACAGGGCCTCAAGATGGCGCTCGGCGGCGGCTGGGGGGCGACGCCTCTCGTCAGCGCCTACCTTGACGGAAAGGTGCTGCGCGCAGGAGAGTCCTTCGAGCGCTACACGGAGGCGATGGCCCGTGGCGAAGGAACGATCGTGGCATTCGAGGTCGCCGAGCGCGATTGCCAGTCGATGCGTGGCTTCCTGGCGCGCTTCCTCACCCATCCCGACCGCCCGTCGCACCGCTACGGGCTTCTCCTTGACCCGTTGACCTTCGAGGGTGGCGGCTGCACGTCGTTTGCGCTCGCGTTGATTGCGCATTCTCGCATCTGGAGAGACGGCGAGCGCGCGACCTACCGCCGGATCGACCTCCACGACGGCGTGCTCGGCCGACGCAGCGCCGCGCCACCGGGCGTTATTCCATACCGCAAGGCGCAATCGCCCGGCGAGGAGAAGATCGTTCCCTTCGCCGCCCTCTATCTCCGCTCCTGGAAAAGCGGCCGCTTCGTCGAGACCGTGCGCATCGTCGATCCGGAACTCATCTTCGCCATGCTGGTCGAGATGCGCATCGCGGCGGGAGAGACCGACGGCTGGCGTGCAATACGCCGCCTCTCGGATGAGGATACGGTGGTCGCCAACGCCATCGCCGAGGCGCGCGCCGTCGTGGCGCGCTATCCGAAGCGGCGTTTCCTCACGCCGGACGGCTATTCCGTGCTCGTGCTCGAGCGCTGACAAGATCCTGTCAGAAGAGCCGGCCGCCGTTCGGCACCTTGCGGTCGATGGCGCCCAGCACCACGGCGCCCTCCTCGTCCGGAAAGCCGAGGGTGAGGACTTCCGACATGAACTTGCCGATCTGGCGCGGCGGGAAATTCACCACCGCGAAAACCTGCCGCCCAACCAGCGTCTCCGGCTGGTAGTACTTGGTGATCTGCGCCGACGAGCGCTTGACGCCGATCTCCGGACCGAAATCGATCCTGAGTTTGATCGCCGGCTTGCGCGCCTCGGGAAAGGGCTCAGCCTCGACGATCGTACCGGCGCGGATGTCGATCCGGTCGAAATCCGCGAACGAAATATCCGGCTTCCGCGCGCCGCTCCCCTCCGACATCAAGAGCCTCAGGCGTTGCCGTAGGTCTCGAACAGCACACTCGCCAGCGCGTCGCGCGCCGAGACGCCCGACCAGATGACGAACTGGAAGGCCTGGAAATAGCACTCGCAGGCTTCCAGTGCGCTCGACAGCAGGACCTCGACCTGCTGGCTCGACGGCTCGAGGCCGCCGGCGAGCAGCAGGGACTGCCGGAACATGATCGCCCCCTCCTGTTCCCAGAGGTCGAAATGACCGAACAGCATCTGCTCGTTGATGAGCGACAGGAGGCGCAGAACCTCGAGAGCCCGGTTCTCAGGCACGCGCACGTCGAATGCGCAGGCCAGATGCAATGCTTCGAAGTCCTCCATCCAGGAGAAGGACACGTGATAGTCGGTCCAGCTTCCGGCAACCGAAACCGAAATCTCGTCGTCGCCGTTGCGTTCGAATGACCAGTCGTTGGCCTGCGCGACGTGCTCGATCACATCGACGGGATGCGATATGCGGGCAAGGTCGAGTTCAGCGATTTCCATCAAGATGCTTCCTGTCGTTCTGGGAGCGCCACCGCACGCTCCGCGGGAGGGCACACGACAAACATGAACCACGCGGCAAAGGAGATCGGACGAGACGCAAGACGTTCAGCCCAGGCCCCCAATTGCCCGGCACATGACCCGCTCCGAATCATGCAACAAATTCAGTGTATTGATGAAGAGTCGCAGCGCTAGCCCCATTTTCGACCCGGCGCGGCGCAGGTGTGGAAACACGCCTCCGCAATAGAGTCAGGCGAACGGCCTAAGCGATTCACGCAAAAGCGTTTTTGGAATCTGCCGACTTGTGGACAACTCGGCCAAAAATTATTTCTTGCCGCGAGACTTTCCGGCCGTCGGAGTGGGCTCGGCGGTCGCGGACGGCGAAATCGCCTCGATCCGGGCCTCGAGGGCGGCGACACGGGCGGCGAGTTCCTTGTTCTCCGCCCGCGCCTTCACGGCCATCTCGCGCATCGCCTCGAACTCTTCGCGCTGGACCACGTCCATCGAGTTGAGGATGCGTTCGGCCTGGGCGCGGAATGCGGTCTCCACCTCGCGGCGCACGCCTTGCGCAGCGCCGGCGGCATCGGTCATGAGCTTGGCGAATTCGTCGAGCAGGCGGTTCGGTCCGGTCGTCATCGGTTTGGCCTCGGTTGCCGTTTTGACGTAGTGGGCAGGACGGCGGAATGCAAGGATATCGATGCCTTGACCCTGCCGAAGGCCTGCCGCATGGTCCGCGCCTGCCGGTGACGGGAGAGCCCCTTGCATCCATACCTGACCGTTCCATTCGCCGCCCTGCCCTTTCCGAACATCGATCCGGTGATCGTGCAGATCGGCCCCCTCGCCATCCACTGGTACGGCGTCGGCTACATCGTCGGCATCCTGTTCGCCTGGTGGTACGGCCGGCGGCTGGTCACCAACCCGCGGCTCTGGCCGAACGGCGAAGTCCCGATGAAACCCGTCGACATGGACGACTTCATCGTCTGGGCCGCGGTCGGCGTCGTGCTGGGCGGCCGGGTCGGCTATATCCTCTTCTACGATTTCGCCCGCTATCTCGCCAATCCGCTCGATATCCTCGCCGTCTGGCAGGGCGGCATGTCATTCCATGGCGGTTTCGCCGGCTGCACGCTGGCAATGATCCTCTACGCACGTTCGCGCGGCATCCGCGTCTGGACGATGTTCGATGTCGTCGCCGCAGGCGTCCCCGTCGGCATCGGCCTCGTGCGGCTTACCAACTTCATCAATTCGGAACTGTGGGGCCGGCCGAGCGACGTGCCCTGGGCGATCGAGTTCCCGAACGGCGGGCCTTTCACCCGCCATCCGAGCCAGCTCTACGAGGCGGCGCTCGAAGGGCTGGTGCTCTTCCTGGTGCTGCGCATCCTCACACATAGGTTCCTGAAGCTGAAGCAGCCCGGTTTCGTGGCCGGAGCATTCGTCGCCGGTTACGGCCTGTCGCGTATCTTCGTCGAGTTCTTCCGCGAGCCCGACGCCCAGCTCGGCTATCTCCTTGGCGGGTGGCTGACGATGGGTATGGTGCTTTCGGCGCCGATGGTTCTGTTCGGCCTGTGGGCGATGGCGCGCGCGCGCCGCGCCGCGCCGTGGTCGGCGGCGGAATGACGCCGCTCGCCGAGCGCCTCGTCCCGCTGATCGCGGCATCCGGGCCGATCGGCGTTGGCGACTACATGGCGGCCTGCCTGTTCGACCCGCAGCACGGCTACTACACGACCCGGCAGCCGTTTGGCCGCGAAGGCGACTTCGTCACCGCACCGGAGATCAGCCAGATGTTCGGCGAACTTGTTGCCGTCTGGCTCGTCCAGGCCTGGCAGGCCGGCGGAATGCCGCTGCCCGCGACCGTCGCCGAGATCGGCCCGGGCCGCGGCACGCTGATGAAGGACATTGTCCGCACGATCCGCCGCCTCGCGCCTGGCCTCGCTTCGCGGGCGGATTTCGCCCTGGTCGAGGCGAGCCCGCGCCTCGTCGCGGTGCAGAAGGAGACGCTGCGCGACGCCGGCCCGGCCTATGCCTGGCATGCGACGGTCGACACCCTGCCCGGCCAGCCCGTCTTCATCGTCGGCAACGAGATCTTCGACGCGCTGCCCTTCCGGCAGTTCATCAGGACCGAAAGAGGATGGCTGGAGCGTGCGGTCGGCATCGACGAGGAAGGCAATCTCCGTTTCACCGTCGGCACGGCGGCCCTCACCGAGGACACACTGCCGCAGGAAATACGGGAGGCCGGCAGCGGGAGCATCTTCGAGGTAGCGCCGGCGCGCGAGGCGCTGATGTCGGCGATCGCATCCCACATCGCGGCGCATGGCGGTGCGGGCATCTTCTTCGACTACGGCTACCTCGTGCCGTCCATAGGAGACACGTTCCAGGCAGTGCGCAAACACCGTAGCGAGGGCGTTTTCGCCAGTCCCGGCGAGGCCGATCTCACCTCGCATGTCGATTTCCCGGCGCTGGCGCGCGTGGCGCAGTCACATGGGCTCGAAGCCCGCATGACGACCCAAGGCGGATTCCTTCTCGGCATGGGCTTGCTCGAGCGCGCAGGCAAGCTCGGCCAGGCCGCCGACGACGCCGCGCGCGAAAAGATCGCCGCAGACGTCGAGCGCCTGGCCGGTCCCGACCAGATGGGCGACCTGTTCAAGGTCCTGACGATCCTGCCACGAGGGGAAGACGGCAAATCCTAGCGAACCGGGTGCTCCGACCCGTCGAAACACGTTCCCCGGATATGGTCGGCGACCAGTTTGCGGCTACCCGGACTGGCTGAACTGCCCCGGCAGGAGGTGCCGCCGACATGCTCCGAACGCCGGTGCCCCGGCAACGAGCTTGACGAAATCGTCTGTGGAGACAACAAAAGCGCCGATGCAGACGCAAGACAGACCGGATCCGCTCCGCTCCCCGATGCTCGACCGGCTGGCTTCCGCGGGCGTTCGCCACGGTTTCTTCACGCGAATCGGCGGCGTGTCGGAGGGCATCTACCGCGGCCTCAACACCGGCACCGGCTCCGACGACGAGCCGGCCAGGATTCGCGAGAATCGCCGCCGGGTCGCGGAATGGATGGGCGTCGGCCCAGACAACCTTCTCAGCCTGCACCAGGTCCACTCGCCCGACGCAATCATCGTACGCGAGCCGTTCGCCGGAGAGCGGCCGAAGGCCGACGCCCTGGTCACTGACCGGCCGGGACTGGCGCTCGGCGCCTCGGCCGCGGACTGCGGGCCCATCCTCTTCGCCGACGGCGAAGCAGGGGTCATCGGCGCCGCCCATGCCGGGTGGAAGGGAGCCCTGACAGGCGTCCTCGAGAGCACGATCGCGGCCATGGAGAGCCTCGGCGCACGGCGCGACCGCATCGTCGCCGTGCTCGGACCGTCGATCAGCCAGCGGAACTACGAGGTCGGTCCGGAGTTCATCGCGCGCTTCGCCGACGTCGACCCGGCCAACCTGCGCTACTTCGCCCCGTCCCCCCGCCAGGGGCACGCGCTTTTCGATCTCAATTCCTATACCGTCGACCGCCTGTCCCGGGCGGGCGTCCAGGCCGGGATGATCGGCCGATGCACCTATGCGGAGGAGGACCTGTTCTTCTCCTACCGCCGCACCACCCACCGCAAGGAAGCGGACTACGGCCGGTTGATATCGGCGATCGCACTGGAGGACTGACCATGGCCCTGCAATTCGAGCGCAGCGAATACGATGCGCGACGCGATCGGCTGATGATCGAGATGGCCGGCAGGAAGCTCGACGCCATGCTGCTCTTCGCCCAGGAGAGCATGTACTGGCTGACCGGATACGACACGTTCGGCTTCTGCTTCTTCCAATGCCTGATCGTGAAGCTCGACGGCTCGATGACGCTGTTGACGCGGTCGGCCGACCTGCGACAGGCCCGCCACACCTCGACGCTGGAGAACATCGTCGTGTGGACGGACCGCGACAACGCCAACCCGACGGTCGACCTGCGCAACTTGCTCAATGACCTCGGCCTTCTCGGCGCGCGCATCGGCGTCGAATACGACACGCACGGGCTGACGGCTTTCAACGGGCGCCGCCTCGACGAACAGTTGCAGACGTTCGGCCAGATCACCGACGCCTCCGGACTGGTGTCGCGTCTTCGCCTGTTCAAGAGCCCCGCAGAGGTGAAGAAGGCCGAGAAGGCGGCCGCCCTCGCCGACGACGCGTTCGACGCCGCGCTGCCCCTGATCAGGCAGGGAGGCGACGAAGGCGCCATCCTCGCCGCCATGCAGTCGGCGGTCTTCGCCGGCGGCGGCGACTATCCCGCCAACGAGTTCATCATCGGCTCGGGAGCGGACGCGCTTCTCTGCCGCTACAAGGCGGGCCGCCGCAAGCTCAACAAGAACGACCAGCTGACGCTCGAATGGGCCGGCGTCTTCCACCACTACCACGCCCCGATGATGCGGACCGTGCTGACCGGCAAGCCGGGCAAGCGGCACCTCGAGCTGTTCGAGGCCTGCCGCGCGGCGCTGACCGCGGTCGAGAAGTCGATGACGCCGGGCAAGTCGTTCGGCGACGTCTTCGACGCCCACGCCCGCGTCATGGAGACGCACGGCCTGACCAAGCACCGGCTGAACGCCTGCGGCTATTCGGTCGGTGCACGCTTCACGCCCTCATGGATGGACATGCCGATGTTTTTCCAGGGCAATCCGGAGCCGATCGCGCCGGACATGACGCTCTTTGCCCACATGATCGTCATGGATTCCGAATCTGAGACCGCAATGACGCTCGGACGCACCTATCTGACCACCGACGGCGCCCCGAAAGCGCTGTCGCGCCATGATCTCGACTTGATCGTGCAGTGATTCCATAATGTCGGGAAGAGGGGCGTGACTAGGAGTAAGCGGAGGATGAGCCGGGCATTTGCGACGGCCGCAAGCCTTTCCGCCCTGCTGTATGTGGCAGCGTGTACGACGTCGGATGTGCTCGAACCGTCGGCGATCGCCGCCCCGACGGCGGCGATCACCGGCTCGACGACCACTCCGGATGTCGCCGCGGATGCGGCCGAAAGCGATGCCCTCGCAGTGACGCCAACCGGCCAGTTGCCTCCGTCGAGCGTCCAGACCGCGGCAATCGCCGGGCAGGCGCGGATTCATTTCGCTCCCATCGTCGGATCGACGGTCGAGGCCGTCACCCCGCTCACGGAGCAGCTGGCGCTCCGCGTCCGCGAATCCGGGATCGCAATCGCCCGGTCCGGGGAGCCCGGCACCACGCACCTGCTCAAGGGCTATCTTTCGGCCATTACCGAGGGCCGCGACACTACGGTCATATATGTGTGGGACGTGCTCGATCCCGCCGGCAACAGGCTGCACCGCATCCAGGGTCAGCAGAAGGTCAGCGGCGGAGCCGGTTCCGGCTGGGCGGCCGTTTCGCCGGACGCGATGCGCGCCGTCGCCGACACGACGGCGAGTCAGCTTGCCGTGTGGCTGTCGGCTCGCGCAGGGTAAGGCGGCGGCGCCGTATCCTTTCTTTGGAATATGCCGGTGAATCGTTGCGTGCCGCTTGCAATAGCGGCCAAGCTGGATAAAAGCCCGAGCGAACGAGAGCGGCTGTTCCCCAAGGACCCTGCATGAAACTTTTCGCTGGCAATTCCAATCGGGTTCTGGCGGAGGCGGTTGCGCGCTATCTGAACATACCCCTGGGGAAGGCAAGCGTCAGGCGTTTCGCCGACCAGGAAATCTTCGTCGAGATCCAGGAAAACGTCCGCGGCCAGGATATCTTCATCCTGCAGTCCACGTCGTTTCCGACGAACGACCACCTGATGGAACTGCTGATCATGATCGACGCTTTCATGCGCTCCTCGGCGCGGCGCATCACGGCGGTCATCCCCTATTTCGGCTACGCAAGGCAGGATCGGCGCGCTTCGGGCCGTACGCCCATCTCGGCGAAACTGGTCGCCAACATGATCGCCCGCGCCGGCGCCAACCGCGTGCTCACCCTCGACCTCCACGCCGGCCAGATCCAGGGCTTCTTCGATATCCCGACCGACAATCTGTTCTCGGTTCCGGTCATGGCCCGCGACGTCAAGTCCAAGTACAAGCAACTCGCCAACGTCATGGTGGTGTCGCCGGACGTCGGCGGCGTGGTGCGCGCCCGCGCGCTGGCCAAGCGCGTCGACGCACAGCTCGCCATCGTCGACAAGCGCCGCGAGCGGCCCGGCGAATCGGAAGTCATGAACGTCATCGGCGACGTGCGCGGCAAGGACTGCCTGCTGTTCGACGACATCGTCGATTCCGGCGGCACGCTGTGCAACGCCGCCGACGCGCTGCTCGAAAAGGGAGCCAGCAGCGTCACCGCCTACATCACCCACGGCGTGCTCTCCGGCGGCGCCGTCGCCCGCATCGCCGGCTCGAAGCTGCAGGAGCTGGTCATCACCGATTCCATCCAGCCGACCCAGGCCGTCATGGACGCGCCGAACATCCGCGTCGTCTCGATCGCCGACCTGATCGGCGAGGCGATCTCGCGCACGGCGAGCGAGGAATCGGTCTCGAGCCTGTTCGACTGAGACCTCGGGCTCCGGCAACGCGCATCGACAGGCCGGCGACGCGATGGCCGCGATCGTTCAGGGCTTCAACTCTATCTCGCCCGACAGCTTCGCGATCTCGAAATCGGATATCAGGATGTCGATCCGGATCTGCCAGACACCGGCAAGCGGGATCTGCACGTCGTCGATCCGCCACACGCCGTCGACCCTGGTCGCGGCGCGTCGCAGCGGCTCCAGCCCGGCATCGGCCTTTGATAGGACCAGCGTCACCTCCTTGGCCTCCATCGGCGTGAAATCGGCGGTCATCGGATAGATCGCCACCGCGACCGGACCGGCGCGTCCGGGCTGCACGGAGACGTCGGCCATTGCCGCCTGCGAGTGCAGATGAACCGATACGGGCGTGGCCGCCTCGACGATCAGCACACGCGGCGGCGGCGTGAAGCGCCAGAGCGCCACGATCGCCAGGATCGCGGCGACCAGCACGATCTCGGCCTTCATCGACCGGCGCAGGCTCTGGCCCGCCGCCGCGTCACCGGCGAGCGCCGGCGCGGTAAAGCGCCAGCGGTTCACCACCGCGAGAGCAAGGAGGACGGCGACGATGCCAAGCTTCGCGAGCAGGACCCGCCCGTACTCGGTTCCACCGAGAGCCTTCGGATCGACCACCTGGATCACCGCCAGAGCGACGCCTGCGGCGACGAGCGCTGCGAGGAAGACGACGATCGTCCGCGAGAACCGTTCGAGCGCGGCGAGCGCCTGCCTGTCGGGCCTTCGCAATGCGGCGGCCATCGGCACGAGCGCGCCGAGCCAGAACGCAGCGGCGACGCAGTGGACGAACACAGCCGGCCGCGTCAGCCATTGCGGCGGGGCGGCCGACGCATGCCCGCTGAGCGCGAGCGCGAGCCCGGTTCCGAGAAGGGCGGCAATCCCTGCAGCCTTCTGCAGCGGCCCACTGCCCCTGCCGGTCGCGACGAGGCCGGTGGCGAGCGCAAGGATCGCGACGAGCACCGTCTTCGCATAGCTGGTACCGATCCCCGCAGTCCAGGTCCGGCCTTCGAGAAGACCGGCAGGTTCCACGCCGAGGGCGTCAACGCCCTGCAATCCGAGCGCAAGCGGGGCGGCCGCCAGCCCCGCGAGAAGAGCCGCCTGAACGAGGCGGACGCCGGCGCGCGATCCCGGCGCCATCCAGGCGAGGAAAAACACCCCGCCGGCACCGACGAGGAGCCCGACATAAAGGACGGTCCGCACGAGCCATATAGCGGCGCGGACGGCCACCGTCGTGTCCGACGTGGCGCCGGGCGGCTGTCCGGCGCTGGGTGCGCCGATCGAGAACGACACCGATCCGCCGACCGGATGTCCGTCGATGGAGACGACCCGCCACGACAGCACGCTGGTGCCGCCGGGAAGAACCGGCAGGCCGATCTCGACCGCGGCATCCTTTGTGTGGACGTCGGTCAGGTCGAACGCCGACCCGTCGGGGCGGAACAGCCGCAGGACCAGCGGGGCGACGGGTTCGCTGAAGGTGAGGCGCAGCACGGACGGCGGCGTTGCCACGACGGCGCCGTCCGCCGGCTCCGAGGATATGAGCGCGGCATGCGCCGACGCCTGACCGGATGCGGCGATCAGCCACGAGAGGATCGCGGCTGCGACGAACGCGATGCGCCAAGAGCCCGACAGCCGGGTATGCGCTTCCCGGCTCGCCCCAGCCGGCTTCGATGACTGTTCGCGGTCCATAATCGTGGTTCCGGAAACCCGCCCCCGGGGGCGAAACCCCCCCCGCGGGGGGGGGTTATTTATAGGCCACCACATTAACCCCC
>CAYJMY010000051.1:20455-25530 GCA_964371125.1 uncultured Mesorhizobium sp.
CCCCCGCGGGCTTCTATGAGTTTGCGCGGTCAAAAAGGGGGGTCCCGTAACCCCGCCGGGGGGGACGACCCCGCCGCGGCGGTTCAGCTTACTTCTTCGGCAGCAGCTTGACGCCGGGCGCCGGCATCTCGAGATCGTGCGCGCTCTGGCCAGCCGCGGGGATCTCGATCCAGCGCTCGGCAGCGCCGTCGCATTCCTGGATCGCCGGGAAATAGAGCACCTCCCCCGCCGGCAGGCCGGCGGTCAGCGTGCCGCGGAAGACGAACTCGTCATAGAACTCCTCCGGCAATTCGCCGCCGCTCCAGATCACTTCCTTGACGCCTTCCGAGACCTGCGAACCGTGGTTCTCGTAGGTCTTCTCGTACTTGCCCTTCACCGTCTCGAGCTTCCAGCCGGCCTTCGGCATCGGCTTCACCGCGATGACGCCTTCCGGGATCTGCACGCGGACGACCTTGGTCGGCTTGCCGTCGCAGCCGTGGGGCACGCGCAGCACGGCCTTGTAGGTGGACCCCACGGCCGCCTCCTGCGTTTCGAAGGTGGCGTGGGCATGAGCCAGTGTCGCGCCGCAAGCGAGGACGGACGTAGCGATGATGAGTCTCTTCAACATGGGTTTCCCTCATGAACATGTGTGGCCGGCACGCAGCCGGTCCGGGAATTGAACGGATTGGAATAGAATGACCGCCGCGCCGGATTGGCGGGCGAGTGCTGCGGCTCAGGCGGCCGGCGGCGCGTGCGGCGGCGCCGAGGGCGGCCAGGCCGAGTGTGTCAGGATCGGGGCCGCCCGCGGAAGCGCCAGGGCGATCGACGCAATCGGAGCGGGGGCCTTCAGCGCCGCGGGCGCCGGAACGAGGATCGAACCGCAGATCAGGCAGGCGTCACAGATAGTAGCGTGCAGTACTCTGTCGCTCGCGCCACCATCCTCAGCCGTCGTGCAGATCACCTGAGGGGAGCCGTCGGGCAGTACATAGGCAGCCGCGTCGGCGGGGCCGGACATGCCGAGCGGCTTGTGGGCGAAGGCCACGAGAACGAGCGCCAAGGCGACGAGCGCCCTCGCGGCAACATTCCAGCGCGACCAATACCTTCTGCCGATCATCACGATTCCCTACCGGGCGTCATCCTAGGACCAGACATGCGGGGCCGTCCACAAAGCCCCTGACTTTTTCCCATATGGCTCGAGGCGCGGCCGTGGTCTTTGCGAATCGTCAAGAATAGCGCCTAGCCGCCACGGGTATCCGCGTTCAGCGACCCCGATTGGCCGCCGCCGCGGCGGAAAGCTTCGCGGATCGCCGCGGCCATCTCGTCGACGGCGCTGCCGACCGCCGCCCGGTTTCGATGAAGCACGACATTGGAATTGTCGATCGTGCCGAAACCGTCGGCGGCGATCAGTTCGCGGCAGCCGGCAGGAATGTTGCTGCGCGAGATCGGCGCGACGGCGAGGCCGGACGTGACCGCGAGCTTCAGGCCGCCGCAGGTCTCGCTCTTGTAGGCGATGCGGTAGGGTATGCCGCGCACTTCGAGCGAGCGCAGCGCGAAGTCGCGGCACCATTTGGAGTCCATGTAGACGGCGACCGGCAGCGGGCGCTCCTCGTGCATGTGGTGCAGTTCCGACGTCACCCAGACCGTCGGATCGATCATCAGCACCTCGCCGCCAGACGGTTCCTGCCATTCGAAGACGACGGCGAGGTCGAGCTCGTCATCGTCCAGCGCCGCCATCTGCACCGAGGAGGGTGCGTAGCGGACGGTGATCTCGACGTTGGGATGAAGCTTGGCGAATGCGCCGAGCGCCGGCGACAACACCGAGTGACCGTATTCCTCCGGGATGCCGATGCGCACGGGACCATCGAGGGGCGGCGCGCGTAGCGAGGCGGCGGCCTCGTCGAGCAATGCCACGATGCGGCGGGCGTTGGCGACGAATCCCTCTCCCTTCGAGGTCAGCCGCACGCCGCGAGGGCCGC
Source organism: uncultured Mesorhizobium sp. (assembly GCA_964371125.1). Lineage (GTDB taxonomy): Bacteria > Pseudomonadota > Alphaproteobacteria > Rhizobiales > Rhizobiaceae > DUSC01. Next base: position 22,411 of record CAYJMY010000051.1, read on the forward strand.
GTTCGAACAGCGGCGCGCCGACGGTCTCCTCCAGCCGTTTCATCTGCATCGAGACCGCCGATTGGGTGCGTCCGACCGCGGTGGCCGCGTGGGTGAAGTTACGGCTGTCGGCGATCGCCACGAAGGTCCTGAGAAGATCGCTGTCGAGTTGCGGTTTCATCGGCAACGCCATTCGTTCGATTGATGTCTGACATCATTTCAATTCGTTTGTCGGATGTCAAAGGCGGCGCGATACAGCGTCCGGAAGCGATGCGTCGGAGGCGCAGATGAACTGGTTCAGGAAGATCGGCTTGCAGGCGCAGCGCGGCAACGACCGCATGCTGCGTGACGTCGGGCTGACCCCAGTCGATGCGTTCGGTCCGTCGCGGGTCTTCTGGGCGCAGTGGCGGGCGACACGCCAGCCCTGGCGGTTGTAGGAATTGGAGGCTGCCGCGAATCCGCCGCGAGTACACACTCGCCCCCATCCAGGACATGGTGGCGGGCTTTTTTTTATTCACAAGGGGGAGATTCGCCGCCGGGCAAGTCCAGCCCGGCAGCCAACTTGCACGGCAGCATCCCTTCCGCTATAGAGCCGCCACCCGCGTAGACACCCTTGGAGGCAACGCGGCGGAAGGCTGCCTTCCCTGCATGGTCCCGAAAAGTGGATTCCGGTTTTCGGACACGACCTTGCACAGAACTGGCGGCTTTCGACGTTTTCGGCCGGCGCAGAACCGTCTGCCGCGAAACGCTCCACAACACGAAAGGAACAGCCATGAGCACTACGTACGAGCTCAAGGCCGAAGTGCGCGAACAGGTCGGTAAGGGGTCCGCCCGTGACGTTCGCCGCAACGGCAAAGTGCCTGCAGTCATCTACGGCGACAAGCAGCCTCCCCTGGCGATCGCCCTCTCCTACAAGGAGATCTACTACAAGATCCACGGCGGCGGCTTCCTGACGACGATTGCCACGATCGACGTCGACGGCAAGAAGATCAGCGTCCTCCCCAAGGACTTCCAGCTCGATCCGGTCCGTGACTTCCCGATGCATGTGGACTTCCTGCGGGTCGGCAAGGACACGCAGGTCAACGTCTTCGTCCCCGTCCACTTCGCCAACGAGGACAAGTCGCCCGGCCTGAAGCGCGGCGGCACGCTGAACATCGTTCGCCACGAGGTCGAGTTCCACTGCCCGGCCAATGCCATCCCCGAGTTCATCACGGTCGACCTGTCCGACGCCGACATCGGTGACTCGATCCACATCTCCGCAGTGAGGCTGCCCGACGGCGTCAAGCCGGTGATCGCCGACCGCGACTTCACCATCGCGACCATCGCCGGCTCGGCTGCGGCGCGGTCGGAAGAAGAAGCCGCCGGCGAAGCCGGGGCCTGATCCCGTCCCGGGGGAGACGGCCATGCTCGTCATCGCCGGTCTCGGAAACCCGGGAACGAAATATGCGAACAACCGGCACAATGTCGGTTACATGGCGGCGGATGCGATAGCCCGCCGCCATTCGTTTTCGCCCTGGTCGAAGAAGTTCCAGGCCGAAATCGCGTCCGGCACGCTCGCCGGCGAGAAGGTGCTGCTGGTCAAGCCGCAGACCTTCATGAACCTCTCCGGCCAGTCCGTCGGCGAAACCCTGAGATTCCACAAGCTGACGCCCGCCGATCTGATCGTGCTCTACGACGAACTCGATCTCGCCCCGGGCAAGGTGCGCATCAAGACCGGAGGCGGCGCCGGCGGCCACAACGGCATCCGTTCGCTCGACGCCCATGTCGGCAAGGACTACCGCCGGGTACGCATCGGCATCGGCCATCCCGGCGTCAAGGAGATGGTGCACAACCACGTCCTCGGCGATTTCGCCAAGGCCGACCGCGCATGGCTCGAGCCCCTGCTCGACGCCATCGGCGACAACGCCGAGATGCTCGTGCGCGGCGACGACAACTCGTTCATGAACAAGCTGAGCCTCGCCGTGCCGGGCGGCGCCAAGCGCGACGGCGGCGAGGAGAAACCGGCGCCGCGTGGCCAGAGCCACATCCGCCAGGCGCGGCCGCAGCAGCCGGCCGTGAAGGTGCCCGAGACCGGGCCGATGGCGGCGATACTGAAGAAGCTGCTCGGCAAGGACTGAACTCGGCGGCTCGGCGTGCGGTGCATGACATTGGACCTGGGCTTCGTTGCCGAGGACGGGCTGCTGGTGGCAACGGCCTCGCCATCGCCGCCGGGGTGGGCGCATTCGTCTGGTACATGGTGCGGTGACGAACCCCCGGCAAAATTGACAACATGCCACGAAAACACGATATCACGAGAACACGAATTTCGTGTTCTCGTGAGGCCGCTATGAAGAACGTTACCATTTCCATGGATGAAGACTTGGCGCGGCGCACGCGCATCGCGGCGGCCGAAGCGGGTTTGAGTGTCTCGCGATATCTTGCCGAGGCGGCACGGGAGAAGATCGAAGCGGATGCGCAGAAATCCGGATCGCGCAATCGACAGCTCGAGGCGCTGGAGCGCATTCTCGCCGGCCCCAAATGGGACGTAACCGAGAACGGGCGCATGCCGACCGCCGATGAGCGCAATGCCCGGCGTTAAGGTATTCCTCGACTCGAACATCATTCTCTACATGCATGATTGCCGTGAAGCGGCGAAGGGCGAGCGCGTGGTCGCCTGGCTTTCGGCTATCAGCCGGGCAAGGGTCGCCTGCATCAATCTTCAGGTATTGAACGAAGTCACCGCGGTCATGCTGCGAAAGAAATGGTATGCGAACCCGGATATCGTCCATCGCATCGTCGATGATCTGACGGCTTTCGGAAGCGACCCGGTGACTAAGGTCGAGGTCGAAGGGGCCAGACTGATCCATGCCCGCCACGGATACTCCTGGTGGGACAGCTTGCTCCTCGCCTCGGCGTTCCAACTCGGCTGCACGCACTTCCTGTCGGTGGATTTGCAGGACGGGCAGGTGATCGCGGGCTTGACGATCGTCGACCCTTTCGCCCATAGCCCCGGTCAGTTCATCCCCGCTCACTAGGACCACCACATCATGGGTTTCAAATGCGGCATCGTCGGGCTGCCCAACGTCGGCAAGTCCACGCTGTTCAACGCGCTGACGCGCACTGCCGCCGCGCAGGCGGCGAATTATCCCTTCTGCACCATCG
>CAYJMY010000052.1:0-25449 GCA_964371125.1 uncultured Mesorhizobium sp.
GACCAGGGCCGTGCGCGAGGCGGTCAACGCGCTGATCGGCAAGGTCTGCGCTGAGGGCGACGTCGACCGCAGCGACATCTTCGACTGCGTCTTCGTCGGCAACCCGATCATGCACCATTTGTTCCTCGGCATCGATCCGACGGAACTCGGCCAGGCGCCCTTCGCTCTCGCGGTCTCGGGCGCGCTGCAATACTGGGCGAGCGAGATCGGCATCGAGGTGAGCCATGGCGCGCGCCTCTACATGCTGCCCTGCATCGCCGGGCATGTCGGCGCCGACGCGGCCGCCGCGACTCTGTCCGAGGGACCCTACCGCCAGGACAAGATGATGCTCCTTGTCGATGTCGGCACCAACGCCGAGATCGTCTTGGGCAACCGCCATCGAGTCGTCGCCGCCTCCTCGCCCACCGGACCGGCTTTCGAGGGCGCGGAGATTTCGGCGGGCCAGCGCGCCGCGCCGGGCGCGATCGAGCGGGTGCGCATCGACCCGGAGACGCTGGAGCCGAAATATCGCGTCATCGGCGTGGAAAAATGGTCCGACGAGGACGGCTTCGAGGAAGCGGCCGCGGCGACCGGCGTCACCGGCATCTGCGGTTCGGCGATCATCGAGGTCGTCGCGGAGATGTACCTTTCCGGCGTCATTTCGGAGGACGGCGTCGTCGACGGCAACCTCGCTGCGAAAAGCCCGCGCATCGTCCAGACGGGCCGCACCTTCTCCTACCTCCTGCGCGACGGCGAGCCGCGCATCACGGTCACCCAGAACGACGTTCGCGCCATTCAGCTGGCCAAGGCCGCACTCTACGCCGGCGTCAAGCTTCTGATGGAAAAGCAGGGCGTGGAAACCGTCGACACGATCCGCTTCGCCGGCGCGTTCGGCTCCTTCATCGACCCGAAATACGCGATGGTGCTCGGTCTGATCCCCGACTGCGAGCTGGACGAGGTGAAGGCGGTCGGCAACGCTGCCGGCACCGGCGCGTTGATGGCGCTCTTGAACCGCAACCACCGCCGCGAGATCGAAGAGACGGTGAAGCGCATCGAGAAGATCGAGACGGCGCTCGAGCCGCATTTCCAGCAGTTGTTCATCGACGCCATGGCCATGCCCAACAAGGTCGACCCGTTCCCGAAGCTGTCGGCCGCGGTCAAGCTGCCGGCGCGCAAGGCGGTGAGCGAGGACGGCGTCGCCGGAGACGCTTCTCCGCGCCGGCGCGCGCGCGAGGAGCGCGCCGCGCGGCGCGTCCGGAGCCCCGACGAGGCGACCGACGTGTAGGCGCGAGTCGCGTCCAGTCGTTCCGTTCCGCCGGCGACGGCGCATCGCGGTGCGGGCACGCTGCCCTTCCGTGTTTCCGTTCTGTAACGACGGCGACACCGTTTGCCGGCGTCGCGCGATCCGTCGGATACGCAGGCGCGCTATCAGCCCGGCCGTGGCGCTTCCACCCGCAGCCGAAGGGGCCGGTCCGGGGCGCGCCAAGCGGGTCTGTTGCGATGACGATCGTCCGCTGCAGCCTCTCCGCCAACCTTCCCTTCGCTGAGCGCGCCGTTCCTGCGGCGGGGGCCGTCGCTGCTCGCGAAGGGAAGGCTTGGCAGGCTCCTGCCGCTATCGCGGAGCCAGCCAGCCGAATAGGGCGAAGGCAATCCAGACGAGCCCGCCTTGGAGGACGAAATAGGCTGTCTCGATGCCGATGAAGGTCGCGAGCCGCACGTCGAACTTCGCCGCGTGGGCGAGCACCTGGGCCGACCAGATCAGCGCCATCATCGGCACGCAGACGACCAGCGCGTCGGTGAAGGCGCCGGCGCCGGGACGGAGCCTGTCGAAGACGACGGAAACGATGATCCCCTGCAGCAGGATGGCGAGGAAGCCGAGCGGGACCAGCGGTTCGGCGCGACCGAGATAGCCGGCACCTTCCAGCCTGTCGCGAAACAGTACGAGGTGCCAGACATAGGCCAGCGGGAAGACCGCTGCCATGTAGGCGAGTGTTCCGAAAGCGACGCGCAGCAACATCGAGCACTCCGTCGCGGGGATGTTGCCGACGTTAGGGCCGGCGCGCGGCGGAGGGAAGCGGCACCGGCCAAGCGTCGCCTAAGTCTGCTGACAGGAGCTGACATCGTCCCCTCTTGACCTCGCGGCCGGATGGACTCACCTTTGTTAGCCGGGGGTGAATTCGTCGCGTCGTTCAGAGTCCCGCAATGCCCAGCCTCAAGAGCCACCTCGTCTCCCTGGTGCTGAAGCACAGCCGCAAGAAGGCGTTCTCCAGCGCCGAGAACATGCAGCGCTGGATCGCGCATGCGCGGCGTACACAGACCCACCGCCCGCCGCCGCGGATCGCGGCGAAGCTGGACATCAGACAGCACCGGGTGCGCGGCTTCCCCGTTTACGAGGTGACGCCGCGCGGCGGCGCCGATCCCGCCGCAGGGCGGATTCTCTACCTGCACGGCGGTGCCTATGTCTTTGAAATCACGTCCTATCACTGGGCGCTCATCGCCGAGTTGGCCGAACGGCTCGACACCCGTATGACCGTGCCGATCTATCCGATCGCGCCCGAGCACGATTTCCACGCCATGTTCGGCATGGTGCGCGCTGTGTACGACGCGATGCTCGACGAGACGCCGGCCGAGAACATCGCCTTCGTCGGCGATTCGGCGGGCGGCAACATGGCGGTGGTGCTGACCATGATGGCGGCGAAGGCCGGCCTGCCGACGCCCGGCCGACATGTTCTGATCTCGCCCGGACTCGACATGAGCCTCAGCAACCCGCAGACCCACGAAGCCGCGCGGCGCGACCCCTGGCTCGGCATCGAGGGCGGGCTGGAGGCGATCCGGCTCTATGCCGGCGGGTTCGACCGTACCGATTGGCGCATCAGCCCGGTCTTCGGCGACCTCTCCGTGCTGCCCAGAACGCTGATGCTGGTCGGCTCGCGCGACATGCTCACCCCCGACAGCCTCGTCTTCGCCGAGAAGGCGCGGGCGCAAGGCGCGCACGTGGAGGTGCTGCACGAGCAGGGCATGATCCACGTCTGGCCGCTGATCGATATGCCGGAGGCGAGGCGCGCGCGCGACCGCATTGTCGCGTTCCTCGGCGGCGAACCCGCCGGCAGGCCCGCATCCCGCTGGAACTGGGCGGCGCTCAGAACCGCCCCTTCTCCCTGAACAGCTCGAACGTGGCGCGGATGTGGTCCGCCGCCGCCTTGACAGGCGCACTGGCTTCCGGCGCCACCACCATGGCGAGGCTGTATTTGCCCATCTCGGGCAGTCCGTCCGCGACCGTCAGTTCGACCATGTCGGCGCCGAGGAAGGATTTCGGCAGAGGCGCGACCGCGAGGTCGGACAGGATCGCGGCGCGCTGTCCGGCCGTGTGCGCGCTCATATAGGCGACGCGGTAGTTGCGGCCGTCGCGGCCGAGTGCGTCCAGCGCATTGGCCCGCCAGGCGCAGCCCTCCTCCCAGATCGACACCGGCAGCGGCTCGCGCAGGTGCGCGCAGCCGCCCTTGGCGCCGGCCCACACGATCGGCTCGGTCATCAGCACCTCGGCGCCGTCGAGGCTGACCTTGACCGAGTTCGTCAGCAGCGTGATGTCGAGCGCGCGGTCGTCCATGCGCCGCCGGAGATTGGTACTCTGGTCAATGACCACGTCGACGGCGATCGATGGATGCGACTGGGCAAAGCGCTTCAGCACGTGTGGCAGGATGCGCTCGCCGAAATCGTCCGGCGATCCCAGGCGCACGACGCCCGTGATGTCGGGGATGATGAACTTGGACACTGCCTCGCGGTTGATCGCCAGCAAGCGCCGCGCGTAGCCGAGCAGCATCTCGCCGTCCGTCGTCAGCGATACCGATCGCGCGTCCCGCGAAAACACCGCACAGCCGAGCACGTCCTCGAGCTTCTTGATCTGCATCGACACCGCCGAAGGCGTGCGGAACACCGCGTTCGCGGCAGCGGTGAAGCTCCCGGTCTCGGCGATTGCGACAAAGGTACGCAGCACGTCGAGTTCGAGCAGCGGGAGGGGATGGTTGAGGGGGGCCGTCATCGACTATCTTTCAATTTTCTTGATTGAGATGATCATTCCATTTCGTTTGATTGAACATCAACGCGGCGCGATAGTCAATCTGCAAGGACCGGATTGAGGCCGGCCCGCAGACAGGAGAACGATCATGACCCTCTATTCGACACTGGCCCGCTTCGCCGCCGACTGGCGCGACGCCCGTTCCGAAGCCCGCACGCGCCGGGTTATCGGCTCGCTGCCCGCCGAGATTCGCAAGGATATCGGCTGGCCGGACGCGCTGAACGTCGACCTGCGCCAGCGGGTGTCGTCCGCCGGAGCGCACTGACGAATGCCGCGCCCGGCGCCGGGCCGCCGGACAAACATTCCGGCGGTCCGTTTGCACTGCACAAAGAAGACGCGTCATGCTTCCAGCACATGGCTGCCGCGCGCCGGACGCACGACGATCCGCAAACCCACCTAAGAGATTGAACGAACGACGCATTTTTCGGCAGACTGCCCATCGATGTCGCAAATGGTGTCGCATTTTGTGTCAATCGCTTCGCTTTTTCCGCTTTATGTGCGGCGCACAACGCCTATATGAGCATCAATCGAACGAGATGCCCCACTCCAGAGCGCGAAGGCACCCCGTGTAACCTTGCATGGAGCCGTGTCATGAAATTCTTCGCCCGCCTCTTCTCCGCCCGCAGCAATGCCAATCCCACGACGACCTTTGAGCGCGAGCGCCTTGGTCGCACCATGCCTGGCCAGACGGCCGCCATGGCCGCGGCGCGCCTCGGCGTTCTGGTCAGCTGACCGACCGCCACAAACAGTTTCCAGTCAACCGCCGCTCCGGCCGTTTCGGTCGGGCGGCGTTTTTCTTTTCCTGCCCGCCCCGTGTGCCGAGAATCTCCGGCTGAACGACGCGAAACGGCCTCCGTTGTCGCATCGGCGCTACTCTCCCGTTGACATTTAAAGCCTTTTTTGATGTCGCTTTTCTGATCGCGACATTTCGTCCGATCGCGTCATGGCATGGGGCTTCGCTTTGAACGCAGTCAAGAATCCGGTCAAACGGTCGCTGGTCTTCTTCCTGGTGCCCGACTTCACCATGGTCGCCTTCGCCACGGCGCTCGACCCGCTCCGGCTGGCGAACAGGATGCTCGGCTACGACGCCTACAAGTGGCGGCTGGCGAGCTACGACGGCAAGCCGGTCCACGCGTCCAACGGCGTCGAGTGCGCCGTCAACACCTCGCTCGAAGACGAGCGGCGCAAGATGGCCGGTCCCGACCGCCCCTCGATGGTGGTGTTGTGCAGCGGCATCAACGTCGAGGCCTACTCCAACAAAAGCGTCTTCGCCTGGCTGCGCGAGGAGTACAACCGCGGCGTCGCCATCGGCGGCCTGTGCACCGGCGCGCACGTGCTGGCTGCCGCCGGGCTTCTGGCCAACAAGCGCTGCGCCATCCACTGGGAGAACCTGCCGGGCTTCCAGGAGGCATTTCCCAAGGCGAACGCGTTCGCCGACCTCTTTGAGGTCGACCAGAACATCTATACCTGCGCCGGCGGCACCGCCGCGCTCGACATGATGCTGAAGCTGATCGGCGACGACTTCGACGAAAATCTCGTCAACCGGGTTTGCGAGCAGGTGCTGACCGACCGCGTCCGCAGCCCGACCGACCGCCAGCGCCTGCCGCTGCGCGCCCGGCTCGGCGTGCAGAACTCGAAGGTTCTCACCATCATCGAGTTGATGGAGGCCAACCTCTCCGAGCCCCTGTCGCTGATCGAGATCGCCGACCACGTCGGTCTGTCGCGCCGCCAGATCGAGCGCCTCTTCCGCCAGGAGATGGGCCGTTCGCCGGCGCGATACTATCTCGAGATACGCCTCGACCGGGCCCGCCACCTGCTCGTGCAGTCGTCGATGCCCGTCGTCGAGGTCGCGGTTGCCTGCGGCTTCGTCTCGGCGTCGCACTTCTCCAAGTGCTATCGCGAACTTTACGCCCGCTCGCCGCAACAGGAACGTGTCGACCGAAAGCAGCTTCTGGCGGCATAGGCCGGTAGCGGGACCGGTTTAGGCCAGGGCCTTCGGCGTCAGATCGCGGTGAAGCCGTTGTCGACGAAGAGGTGTGCGCCGGTGATGAAGCTCGCTTCGTCGCTGGCGAGGAACAGCGCCGCCTTGGCCACCTCCTCCGGTTCGCCGATGCGGCCCTGCTGGGCGGCAAGCGCGGCGTCGGACACGTCGACCCCGAGCGCACCGAGCTTCGCCACCTCGTTCAGCCCGTGCGGCGTGCGGACGAAACCCGGGCAGACCGCATTGCAGCGGATGTTCCTGTCGCGGAACTCTACCGCGATGGCGCGTGCGAACATGTGGCAGGCGCCCTTGGTGGTGTCGTAGAGCACCTCCATCGGCGTCGCCGCCACAGCCGAGATCGACGAGGTGCAGACGATCGAGCCGCCGCCGGCGGCGATCATGCCAGGCAGGACCGCCCTCGTCATCAGGAACATCGAGCGCACGTTGACCGCGTGCAGCCACTCCCAGTCGGCGAGCGTGGTTTCGAGGAACGGCTTGATGACGATCGTGCCGGCATGGTTGAACAGCACGGTCGGCGGGCCGAAGCGCGCCGTGGCCGCAGCCACCGCGGCATCGACCTGCTCCTCGTCCGAGACATCGGCGACGAAGCTCTCCGCCTCGCCGCCGGCGCTGCGGATCGCCTCGACCGTTTCGGCGGCGGCATCGGCGTTGCGATCGACGATCGCAACCCGCGCCCCTTCCGCCGCGAACAGGCGCGAACTCGCGCCGCCCATCCCGGTTGCGCCGCCCGAAATCAGCGCGACCCGTCCCGCCAGTCGTCCTGCCATGTCGTCGATTCCCCCGTGATGCCGGAAGGATAGCCGGCCCAGGCACGCGCCGCCAGCCGCCGCGATTCCGCCGGCTCCGGCTCAGGGATTGTCGAACATCCAGGAGCGGTTGCGCCACATCTTCTCGCCGATCAGGCAGTCGTAGCTTCCCTTGGCCTGAGCGAAAACGACCGGGAGACTACCCGGTTCGTCACCGTATGGATGCTGCGAGCCGGCGAGTTCCAGCACGCGCTTGCGCCGGATCGCCTCCGGGAACTGCGCCCACTCGTTGACCGGGATCATGAACGATCCCGGGCCGCCGATGACGCAGTCTGTGTAGTAGCGGTCGAGTTCGGCGACGTCGTAGACACTTGAGTAGCCGCCGCTGGTCATCAGCGGCAGCCCGTTGACGACGATGCCCCTGGCGACGACGGCGTCGCGCGTGATGTCGACCGGCGCGCCCTGATTGTTGGGTCCGTCCCCGGAGATGTCGATGACCCGTTTGGTGCCGCGGAACTGGCTCTCGGCGAAGAGATCGACGCCGAACTCGAGTGCGCCCGAGATGGACGTGCGCCGCGCACTGTTCGGCGGCAGCGCGGAAAGCTGTCGCGCGACGCGTTCGGCATCCTCGCGCGAGGCGATGAGGGTCCACGGGACGACGACGTGCTGTGTCGTGTTGCCGGCCCATTCGAAATAGGTCACGGCGATCCGCCCGTGCAGCCCATCGGCGATCGCCGCGAGGACGCGCCTGTCGGTCAGCGCCGCAGCGTATCCGTCGCGCTGGATGGCGAGTTCGGCCGGTGACATGGAGAGCGACACGTCGACGGCCAGAACCAGCTCGACGTCGACCGGTTCCGCCGAAGCGGGAACCGCACTGACCTGGACCAGCGCAGCCAGCACGCCGCCGAAGATTACCCCCCAATGGGCAAACCGACCGGACATGGAGGAAAGGTAAGCGAGTTGGCCGCCTTGAGGAAGCGCACGATCGGCGTCCGCCTTCACATTCGCGCGACCCGACCGTCTTGACCGCATCGTGAATGATTCCATAGCGTCGCCGCGAGGGGACCTTTCCGGGACATCCATGTTCGAAACGCTGCAGTCCGTGTTCGAGCCGTTCGCGGCCCGGCTGATCGCCGGCATCGCCGGCGGCGCGATCCTGCTTGGCCTCGCAGCGCTGGCAATCGCCATGTTCCAGTACTTCAGGGTGCGCAACTGGGCGGCGGCGAGCGCCCGGATCCTGAGTTCCGCGCCTGGCTTCGAACTGAGGCAGAAGTTCCAGACCGAGCAGCCGCGCAACGTCCGCGTCGCCAAGATCACCTACCAGTTCGAGGCCGCCGGACGGTCCTGGCGCTCGAACCGTATCCTCGATTCGGGCGACGCGCCGGAGGACCAGACGGAACGCCTTCTCGCCGCCTACCCTGTCGGCGCAACCGTGACGATCCGCCATGACCCGAAGGACCCGTCGAAGTCCGCGCTCGAGATCGACCATCCGCCGAAGGATCTCGCCATGGGCTGCCTTGCGGCGACGCTCATCGTCGTGGTGTTCGCGGCAATCTGCATCCTGTTCGTCACGTACGGGATCGAGGGCCTGCAGCGGCTCTTGCCCGACGCGATCCTGCCGCTGACGCTTGCGGGGTCGGTCATCGGTCTGTTGCTCCTCATGCTCTTCGTCGGCTTTCAGCGCCGGGCCAACGTCGTGCGCCGCTGGCCGACGATCAACGGCCGCGTCGTGTCGAGCGGCGTTCACGAGTTCCAGCAGCGCCGCGACAAGCCGCAGCGCACGATACGCGGCACCAGGATGATGAAGACGATGCACATGCCGGTGGTCGAGTACAGCTACGCGGTCGGCGGTCGCGACTTTACGAGCCGGTCGATCTGGGACGGGACCGAAGTATCCGGTTCGCGCGACTATGCCCAGGGTATCGCCGACCGCTACCCGGTGGGCCGGACGGTTACCGTGCACTATGATCCGGCGGCTCCCGGGAAGGCGGCGCTCGAAGTCGGCGGCAACTGGCATTGGGCTGTGCTCGCCGGCGCGATCATCGCCTTCGCGGCGGCGGCGTGGTCATCCGGGTACTTCACCTGAATACCGGCTGCCGCGCCGGGTTCGAGCGGCCGGGGATGCCGCCGCGGCGGAAAGCCGCGCCCGCCAAGGCATTCATGGACGAAAGTTAAGATGACGGCTCCAGGCACGCAGGCTCACTGTGCACTGCACAATTGGAGCACAAGACCATGAATCCCGTCCTTTCGCGTTGGGCCACGCCTTCCATCACCGGCCTGTTCGTCATCTCCCTGGTTTCGGGGATCGCGATCTTCTTCGGTGTCGGCCGCAGCTACTTCACCGGCATGCACGAATGGCTGTCGATGGTACTGGTGGTCCCGTTCGTGCTGCATTTGTGGAAGAACTGGCGGCCGTTCGTGTCGTATCTGAAACGCCCGCCGATGGCGGTCGCCGGTGCCCTGTCGCTGGCAGCGGCGCTCGTCTTCGTCGTTCCCGCCATCGTCTCGCCGAGCGGACCGCCGCCCGAACGCGCGCTCGTTCAGCTGCTTCCGTCGCGCACGATCGCACAGGTGGCGCCACTGTTCGGGCATTCGGGCGAAACGTTGGGCGCGGCCCTTGCCGCCGGGGGCCTCACGGTCGCCTCACCCGACGACACGCTGGCCACGGTCGCCGATGCATCGGGAGCCACGACGTCCAGGGTGCTGTCGGTCGCGTTGGCGGCGAAGAAGTAGGGTCGCGACCTTTGCCGGCCTCATCGGCGCCTGAAGACGGGTGCCGATGCCGCCGCGGCGATCAGCAGGAGAGCCACAGGGCCATTACGCCTTCGCGCGGCCCCACCTGTCCATCGACTGGCCGCAGGCCTTGCAGGTGTAGCCGCCCGACGCCGCCTGCCGGAACGAAGGGGGCGCCGGCACGAGCGGGACGACCTCGCCGCATTTCGGGCAGTGGACACGATCCGGAGCGGCGCCTGCACGGATGCGGTTGCGCGCGGCGCGCACCAGCACGCCGACGAAAACGACGGCACCGAGGAGTGCGAGGACAGGACCGATCTGATCGGGCGACCTCACCGCGCGATCAGCTCCGCGGCTTCAGATTCTCCGGATCGTAGAGCGGCTTGTAGCCGACGCTGGCGACCTCGACCGGATAGGTCTCGCCGAAATACTCGACCGCCAGCTTGCGGCCTTCCTGGCAATGGGACCACGGCAGGTAAGCGAGCGCGATGTTCTTGCCGATCGTCGGGCCGTAGGCGACCGACGTGGTGAACGAGCGGCGGCCAAGTTCGTCGACCAGCGTTTCGCCGGTCTCCGGGTCCATCACCGGCATGGTGCCGACGGGGTAGCGGGCGACGCCCTTGGAATCGACATTGTCGGTCATCACCAGCGTGCACAGCATCGCCGGCTGGTGCGGCCGCGCCTTATATTCCAGGTGTTTCGCCTTGCCGCGGAAGTCCGCCTCCTTGACCTTCGGGCGGGCCAGGTCGGATTCGATCAGGTTGTACTCGGTGAGCAGGTCGGCGTTCTGCAGCCGGAGGCTCTTCTCCATGCGTCGCGAATTGGCATAGGTCTCGACGCCGAAGGCCATGACGCCGGTCGAACGCAGCGCATCCCAGACGGCAAGGCCGTCCTCGTATCGCATGTGCAGCTCCCAGCCCTGCTCGCCCACATAAGAGATGCGGAAGGCGGTCACGTCCTTGCCGCCGATGCGGATCGGCTTGATCGCAGCGAACGGGAAGGCTTCCGGCGCCAGCCCGGCCGGGTCCTCGACCACATTCTGCAGGGTCGTGCGCGCGTTAGGACCCCAGATTCCGATGGTGACGTACTTCTCGGTGACGTCGGTCACCGTCACGTCGAAGCCCCTGTCCTCGGCGATCCGCCTGACGTAGTGGAAATCGCGCGGGCCGGCGTCGGCGCCGTCGATGACGCGGCAGCGGTCGGCCATGCGGATGACGGTCAGGTCGGCGCGCACCATGCCCTCGTCGTCGAGGAAGTGCGTATAGATGCCCTTGCCGATATTGGCGTCGCCGCCGATCTTCGCCGCGCACAGCCATTCCATCAGCGCAACGTGGTCGGGGCCTTCCACGTCGAACATGTAGAAATGCGACAGGTTGACGATGCCGCAGTCCTCGCTCATGGCGAGGTGCTCGGCGTTGGAGACGCGCCAGAAATGGCGGTTGTCCCACTCGTTGGCGCGCACCGGTACGCGGTCGCCGTATTTTTCCAGGAGATGCTCGTTGGCAGCGTAGCCGTGGGCGCGCTCCCAGCCGCCGAGTTCCATGAAATGGCCGCCGAGTTCCCTCTCGCGCTCGTAGAACGGCGAACGCCGCACGTTGCGGCCGGTCGCGTAGGGCTCGCGCGGGTGGACCGCCGGATTGTAGATCTTCTGCGCCGCCTCGCCGCAGCGCCCGGCGATGAAGTCCTCCTTCATCTGGTGCGGATAATAGCGCGAATAATCGATCCGGGCGTGGTCGATCGCCGTGCGTCCGTCGGTCATCCAGTCGGCGACGAGCTTGGCCATGCCCGGCGCGTCCTTGACCCAGATGGCGACGGCGTACCACAGCCCCCTCACCTTCTGGCTCTCGCCGATCGACGGGCCGCCGTCGGCGGTCACCTGAAGCAGGCCGTTGAAGGAGCGCCGCTCGTCGTAGCCGAGTTCGCCGAGGATCGGCGTCAGCTCGATGGCGCGCTCCAGAGGTCCCATGATCTGTTCCATGTCTAGGTCGCGCTGCGAGGGCGACAGGCGCGCCTGGTGCTTCTCGAGCAGGTCGCGCGGGTGGCAGAGCCGCGGCTCCTTCTCCTCGTAGTAGCCCCACTCGATCATGCCACCTTCGGAGGTGGTCGGATCGCCCGTATCGCGCATGTAGGCCGAGTTGCCCTGGTCGCGCAGCAGCGGATAGCCGATCTCCTTGCCGGTTCCGGCAAACTCCGTGTACGGGCCGAAGAACGTCAGCGGATGGTCGACCGGCATGACCGGCAGGTCCTCGCCGGCCATCTCCGCGATCAGCCGGCCCCAAAGGCCCGCGCAGACGATCACATAGTCGGCCTCGATGGTGCCGCGCTCGGTGACCACGCCCCGGATGCGGCCGTCCACGATCTTCAGCGCGGTTGCCGGCGTGTTGGCGAAAGCCTGCAGCTTGCCGGCCGCGACGGCCTGGTCGACCAGCTTGCCGGCGACGGTCTGCGAACGCGGGATGACGAGGCCGGCGTCCGGATCCCAAAGCCCGCCCTGCACCTTGTCTTCTTCGATCAGCGGGAACTTCTCCTTGATCTCGGCCGGTTCGATGAGCCTGGCCCTGGTACCGAAGGCCTTGGCCGAGGCGACCTTGCGCTTGATCTCGTCCATGCGCGCGTCGTCGCCGACGCGCGCCACTTCCAGGCCGCCGATGCGCTCGTAGTGGCCGAGCTTGTCGTAGAAGGAGAGCGAGTAGAGCGACGTCCAGCAGGACAGGAAGTCGTGGCCGGTCATGTAGCAGAAGTCGGACGCATGCGCCGTGGAACCGATGTCGGTGGGGATTCCGGACTTGTCGATGCCGACGATGTCGTCCCAGCCGCGCTCGATCAGATGGTGGGCGATCGAGGCGCCGACGATGCCGCCCAGCCCGATGATGACAACCTTCGCCTTTTCCGGAAATCCAGCCATAGCCCGCGACCCTGATGTGGAATTTTCGGCACACTATAGGGCGCTTCGCCGCGATTGCAGCCTGTTTGCGACATGGCGGAAACGTCCCGCGACCTGCGGCAAGCCGGCTTCATCCCGTTAACTCTAACATTGTATGAGAACCGCCCGTTAACCCGATTCCCGCCGCGCCGTGTTATGCGAAATCTATGTTCGTCGAAGCAACGACCGATGCCGGTTTCCGCGCTTCCAGTCTTCGCCCCCCTTCAGGCGAGGATCGGGACGAGCGAAACGGCGTTGTCCGGGTTCAGCGCGAAGATGGTTTCGACTTCTCCGGCCACGAATACTTGACGCTCCTCGACGCCTGCGACACCACGGCCTTTCAGCATCCGCTCTGGCTGCGACATTTCTACGGCTCCCTCGCACCGCATCGACGCGCCCGCAAAGTGGTCGTCACCCTTCGCCGCGACGACGGCAGGCTCGCCGGCGTTCTGCCCCTGATCCTGCGCCGCAAGGCCGGGATGCGGCTCCTCGAGACGACGGACCTCGGCGTCTCGGACTACGCGGCATTGCCCCTCGATCGCGGTTTTCGCGCCCGTGTCGCCGAACCGCCGACCCTGAAGCAGCAAGTTGCGGCCGCCCTGCCCGGTCACGACATCCTGCGCATCCGTCCGATCCGCGCCGAGCATGTCGGCGACTGGCTGGGCCTGCTGCCCGGCGCCGCCGAACCGCTCGCCTTCGGCGCCCCGTTCGCCCCGCTCGGCTCCGACTACGCCGAATGGCGCCGCACCCGCCCGTCGAAATCGCTGCTCGACCGCCTCGCCCGCGCCGACAAGCGGATCGCGAAGCTCGGGGGAGCCAGCCTGCTGCGGCTCGTCTCGCCCGACGGGATCCGCGCCGCCCTGGCGGAAATCCAGCGCCTTCGCGCGGGGCGTTTTGCCGGCGACCTCATCCAGCGGGATTTCGTCCGCGATTTCTACGCCGCCGTCGCCGCCGATGGCAGCGACGAAGGCTTTGCCGAGATCTTCCGACTTGACATCGGCGGGGCGCCCGCCGGGTACGTCTACGGCCTCGGCCATCGCGGGCGTTTCTACTACCTGCTGATCGGCTGCGATTACGAAAACCATGGGCGTTCCTCGCCCGGGCTCGTTCTCTACGACCGCATCATCGCCAACTGGATCGGACGCGGCGGGGACATCTTCGACTTCACCATCGGAGACGAGCCGTTCAAGGCGGACTTCGGCACGGAGACGACACAGATGTTCGCCCTGATGAATGCGCCGACGTGGCGCGGAAAACTCGCGCTCGCGGCGTCCCGCGCCCGAACGCGATTGAGAAAGACGGGCAGCGACGGCAAGGCAGTGGAAGACGCGCATTCATCGTCGGGAACGGGAGGGGACAAATGATCGGACGTGACGAGTTCCTGAAGAACTCGGTGATCGTCGCGGCGCATGCCGACGACGAGATCCTGTGGTTCAACTCGATCGCCGCCGACGTCGACAGGATCTTCGTCGTCTATTGCGATTTCTGGGCGCATCCGGATCTGGGGCGTCGGCGTCAGGCGGCCTTTACCGACTATCCCCGCCAGATCGACTGCCTCGGCATCGACGAATCGGGTGCCGCCGGCTGCGCCGACTGGTCGGCGCCCGTCGTCACCGATTTCGGCATCGCGCTCGGCTACGAGGCCAACCGCCGCGCCCTCACCCGGATCGCCAAGAAGTCCCTTTCCATGGTCGCTGCCTATGATCCGGCGAAGATCGCGTCGGAGAGCGTCTCCGAGGCGTACCGCGCCAACTACGAAGCCGTCTATCGCTCCCTCGAATCCCGCCTCACCGCCGACATGAACGTCTTCACCCACAATCCGTGGGGCGAATACGGTCACGAGGAGCACATCCAGGTCTTCCGGGTCCTCGAGAAGTTGCGCGACAGGATCGGATTCCGCCTGTGGATGTCCAACTACTGCACCGAGCGCGCCATGCCGCTTGCGATGCGCTACTTCCGCAGCGTGCCCGAAGGATACGTCCGCCAGCCCACGGACAAGCGCTTCGCCGCCGCCGTCGCCGACGTCTACAGGAAGCATGGATGCTGGACCTGGGCAGACGACTGGTCGTGGTTCGATGACGAGTGCTTCATGGAAGCGCCGCGCGAACACGCCCCGCACCGGGCGCACAACCATCTGTTCCCGCTCAACTTCTTCGCCATCGACGACGAAGTCCAGCGCCGCCAATGGTTGCCGTTGGCGGTCACGGCGACCGCAGCCACGGTCGGGCTCGTGGCAATCGCGGACTAGAGCGCATCGCGCAAGATCAGGCGAAGGCCCAGACGTCCTCGGCCTGGAAGCCCACTTGGTAACCGGCGGTCTTCAGCTTGACGACCACCTGACCGATTTCCATCGCCGGCAGCGCACCGACCTCGATCTTGATCATGCCCGGACGGTATCGGGTCAGGTCGAGTTGTTCGAAGACGATCCAGTCAGCGCCCTCGCAGTCGACCATGAAGGCGTCGATGTACTCGATCCCGTTGCGGTCGAGCAGGGTCTGCAGCGTCTCCGAAGGGACCTCGATGTCCTTGAGGTGTGGCGCAAAGCGGCCGAAATTTTCGTCGGCCTCTCCCCAGGCGTTCTTGCCCGACATCAGGTTGGTGTCGGTGACCGACGAGCAGCCGATGAACTCGATCGGCAGCGTCCCGGCCTCCAGGGCCGCGGCGTCGAACGTGTGGACCGTTATCGCCCCCTTCGTCCTCGTGACGGCGACCGGTTCGATGATGAAGCGCTTCTCGTCGGGATAGTTCGCGCGAAGCCGTTTCTGGTTGTAGGGGATCGGCTCGACGAGCATCGCCCGGGAGTTGCGGATCCGGTGAAGCCATGGCGTCACGTCGTCGAACAGCACACCGTCGCAAGCGCCGACATTGACCATCTGGAACGGCCGCCCGCCGAACCGGGAACGCAGCGCGGCCGCGGCGAGGAATCTTGTGCCGCGCAATGAGGGTGCGCGAGAAAGGACGGATGCGGGCAGTACCGCCGCGGCGGCGAGGCGTGCGAAGCCCGATGCGATGCTCATGGTCGTGTGTTCTCGGTGGATTGGGGGCGCTGGCGGTTTCCGGCGCTTCGGACGCTGTCTGACCAGAGAGCGAAGAGCGGCACCGCGATCAGCAGGAATGGCGGGAAGAGGTTCGGCAGGTAAATGCGCGTGTCGTGGATCGGGAAGACCGCGAACTTCGCCAGGACGGCGAGCACCAGCGCCGCGAACAGGACACCCGCCCGCCGGTCGAGGCGGAAGCCGACACGCGCCGTCGCGAACCAGCCGCCGAGCGCCAGCACGGCGACGCCGACCCACGTGTTGAAGCCGATCGCACGCACGACTGCGTTGACGAAGGCCTTGGCATAGGCCGCCACCGAGAAGGCCGGATCGAAACCGTCCATGTTCAGCTGCTGCTCGACGCTGGAGAAGTAGAGATGCGGCCACCAGCCCGGATGCCCCGCCCAGCGCGACACCGCGAGGTAGACCGCGGCCGAGGCGACGAAGCCCGCGACGACGCCGACGGAGCGGATGCGGAAGGCTGCGACGAGCACGAAGAAAACCCCGGCGAAGACGACGTTGTCGGGGCGGATCGCCACGGCCAGCGTCAGCAGCATCGCGGTCAGGATCTCCCGCCGTTCGACATAGGCGAGGAGTGCCGCAAGCATCACCGCCGCGCAGAGCAGGTCGGGCGAGTTCGCCCGCGCCGCGGCGCCGAATTCGAGCGCCATCAGCACCGCCGCAGCCAGCGGCGCCAGCGCCATTAATCGCTGGCGGGCGAGCCAGACGAGCGTCACCGCGCCGAAGAGCAGGACCGAGAAGACCTGGATCGCCTGCATGGCCGCGACAGGAGATATGATCTTGCTCGCCGCCGAGAGGAGCTCGGCGTAGACGAACTTCACCCGGTACATGACGAGCTGGGAATGGAAATCCGCGGCGTTCGCCGCCATGTGGCTACGGTAGCCGCCGCCGTCGTCGGTGAGGGCTCGCCAGCCGCCTTCGGTGACCGCAGCCTTCACTGTCCCATAGACGAAGTCATGAAGGGCCTGGGGATCCGGATAGGTCCCCTCCTCAGCCACCGCAAGATAGGCGAGCATGTCCCAGTTGGCGTCGGGCAGCACCACCGGGGTCGCCGCCGTCAGCAGGATGTAGAGCGAGAAGAGCGCAGCGCCGATCGCCGCCGCGTTCTTCGCGTAGACGTCGCCCACGAGGCCGAGCGCGGCTGCGCCGAACCTGTCGAACGCGCTTGTCGGCGCGGGCGCCCGGGTCAGCATGGCTTATCCCACCTGGCTCTTGAGAAAATCCTTCACGATGCCGGTGATGCCGCGCGAAAGCAGCGAATCGAGCGCCTCGACGAAGCGGTCGACATGTTCCTTCTGGCAGATCAGCGGCGGTTCGAGCCGGATGACGTTGCGGTTGTACTCGGTGAATGCGACGAGCACGGCGTAGTCGCGCAGCAGCAGCGCACCGATGAAGCCGGACAGCGAGCCCTTCAGCTTGTCGTCGAGCAGCGACACCATGGGCCGCAGCACCATCGGCAGCGTCTGCGAAAAGTCCTGGAACTCGAGCCCGACCATGAAGCCCTTGCCACGGACCTCCTTGATGATCTTCGGATACTTCGCCTGCAGCGCCTGCAGCCGGTCGAGCAGGTAGTCGCCGGTCGCCGCGGCATTGTCGATCAGCCCCTCGTCATAGAGCACGTTGAGCGCTTCGATCGAGGTGACGCAGGCTTCGCCGATGCCGCCGAACGTCGCGGCGGCGTGGATCATCGCCGTCTTCGGCGTGCCGTAGGCCTTCATGTAGACGTCGCGCCGCGCGATCATTGCGCCCATCGCCGTCTTGCCGCCGCCGAGCGATTTCGCCAGCGCGGTGACGTCGGGGATGACGCCGTAATGCTCGAACGCATAGAAGCGTCCGGTTCGGCCGAGGCCGCACTGCACCTCGTCGGCGACCCAGAGCACGCCGTACTGGTCGCACAGCTTGCGCAGCTTCTGCCAGAACTCGGCCGGTGCCTGGATGATGCCGCCGCCGCCCTGGACGGTCTCCAGAACGATGACGCCGATTTCGGGATCGGAGCGGAATGCATTCTCAATCGCCTCGATGTCGCCGAACGGCACGCGGACCGTGTTGTCGACGAGTCTGAATTCGCCGCGATAGAGCTGGCCGTCGGTGATCGACAGCACGCCCTTGGTCTTGCCGTGGAAGGAATTCTCCGCGTAGACGATCTTCGGACGCTTGGGGCCGGCGGCGCGTTCCGCCACCTTCACCGCCGCTTCCATGGCTTCCGAGCCGGACGAGCCGAGAAAGACCATGTCGAGGTCGCCCGGCGAGCACTGCGCTATGTTGTACGCCAAGGCCGCCGCATATTGCGACATGAAGGCGATGGCGATCTCGTGGCGCTTCTCCTCCTGGAACTTCCGGCGCGCCTCGAGGATGCGCGGGTGGTTGTGGCCGAAGGCCAGCGACCCGAAACCGCCGAAGAAGTCGAGGATTTTCCGGCCGTTCTGGTCGATGTAGTACATCCCCTCGGCGCGCTCGATCTTCACCTTGTGGAAGCCGAGCAGCTTCATGAAATGCAACTGGCCCGGATTGAGATGCGCCTTGAACAGATCGGTCATCCGCGCGACGTCCATCGACTTGGACGCTTCGACGGAAAGCAGGTTCGGCTTCGGCGTGGCATGCGCCGCAAGTGCGGGCGCTTCGACGACGGCGCGCGCAGCAGCGTGATCTGGACGGGTCATGACGTTCATTTCATCGTTCCTTGTCATTCGGCCGGCACGCTGTGCACGGCGGCGACGGTGTGGCCGTCCTTCTTGGCGCGGTATTCCGAATAGGCGGCGATCAGCATGTCCTCGTCGCGGAACCGGGGCACCCAGCCGAGTTCGCGTTTGCCCTTCGACACGTCGAGCACGCAGTCCTCATCGGCGATGAGGTACTGCTCGGGGTCCATGATCGGCATGTTCAGGAGGTCGAGCAGGTCGAGCGTACGCTTGACTGCCCAGCCCGGCGTCGGGATGAGGATGGAGCGCGAACCGGCGTGCCGGATCAGGTCGCCGAGCAGCTTTCTCACCGGCGGCGGATTGAGCGAGCCGAGATTGTAGGCTTCGTTCGGCACGCCCGCCTTCCATGCGAGCCGCGCGGCTTCAGCGCAGTCGAACACCGAGATGAACTGGTAGGGATTGCGCCCTGAGCCGATCATCGGCACCGGCAGGTTCCAGTCGATCAGCTTGAACAGCTTCTCCAGGATGCCGAGGCGTCCCGGGCCGATGATGAGGCGCGGGCGGAACAGCGAGATGCGCATGCCGCGTACGCGCCAGTCGGCGGCGAGTTCCTCGGTCTTCTGCTTCGACATGCCGTACTCGCCGAGCGGCGCGACCGGGTGGTCTTCCGTCATCGGATAGGTGACGGTGTGGCCGTAGATCATGTCGGTGGTGAAGTGCACCAGCCGGTCCGCGCCGGCGTCCGCCATGGCGTGGATGATGTTGACCGTACCGTGGTAGTTCACCGGGAAGAAGAACTCGTGGCGCTTGGCGCGCACCTGGATTGGCGACAGCATCTTGGCCGACAGGTTGTAGACCATGTCGCCGGCCTCGATGCCGACCGCGGCGACGGACTGCGGATCGGTCACGTCGCAGCGGATGAAGCGGGCCTCGCCGTAGTGCGCGAGGTCGCTCTTGGCGATGTCGGCAACGACGACGTCTTCGCCGTCGGCGAGCAGTTTCGGAGCGAGATGGCGGCCGACGAAACCGTCGCCGCCGAAGATAACGTGTTTCATCGGACGAGCTCGCTGGTCTGGACGTTGGGATTCGGAATTGCGGCGGGAGTCTCCGCGTGGCCGCGACCGCTTTGGGCGATCAGCACCGTGCCGACGCAGATGAAGGCGATGCCCGCGATGCGCAGCGCGTTGAGGTCCTCGCGGAAGACGAAGTAGGCGAACACCGCGACGACGACGTAGGCGAGGCTGAGGAAGGGGTAGGCGAAGGACAGGTCGACCTTCGACAGAACGTAGAGGTGCGAGGCCATCGAGATCACGAAGGTGAGCAGGCCGAAAAACACCCACGGGCTGAACACGATCGCCAGGATCTTGAGCGCCGGATTAACGCCGGCAAAGCTGATCGGCCCGAGAGCCATCATCCCCTGCTTCAGCATCAGCTGAGCGGCGGCGTTCGTCAGCACCGTGAATAGTATGAAAGGCAGGAACTTCATGTCGTCCTCGTGCGGCGGCTTCTCTCTATCGCACAAACAGTAACATTCGACTAAGTCGAAGATACAATTTGAGTAAATCCGGGCGTTTCTTATTCGTTTACCTTGATTTCTGAAGATTTTACCTATCCAGCCAACAGCACCGGCGGCGCCGAGGGCGGCAGGCGCATCGCCGTGCGCCGCCAGAAATCGGACATGAAGGCCGGATCGCGCTGGGCTTCGAGCCGCTGCCAGTCGGGGAAAGATGCAGCGAAGACCTTCGCGCTCATGCGCGCATCCTTGTAGGGATTGACCGCGCCGCCGGCCGACATGGTCACCCGGTCGAGCTCCCGCAGGAGCGAAAGCGTCTTTTCGCCACGGTTGGGGAAGTCGAGGGTGAGCGTGTAGCCAGGCCTTGGGAACGACAGTAGACCCGGAGACGCTACGCGACCAAAGCGCTTGAGGACGGTCAGGAACGATCCCTCTCCGGCTTCGCGGGCGACGCGCAACAGTTCGGCGACGGCCATCCGGGCCGCCTCCTCGGGAATGACGCTCTGATGCTGGAACAGGCCGCGCGGACCGTAGAGGCGATTCCAGTGGCCGACCCCGTCCAGCGGGAAGAAGAAGCCGTCGGCGCTGGTCCGGTGCGGTTCGGCGGAGGCCCCCTTGCGCCAGTAGTAGGCGCCGTTGAACAGCTTGAGGAACGGCCGCCCGATCACGCTGAAGGGCGGGCGGAACGGAACGCGCGGACGAAACAGCGCCCGCCGCGCCCGCCGGCCGCCGGCACCTTCGGCGTGGTTTCCGGCGATCAGCAGGCCCCTGCCCGCGGACCGGCCCGAGGCCAGTTGGTCGATCCAGGCGACCGCGTACTCGTTGTCGTCGTCGACAGCATGGGCAATGTCGAAATACTCGGCCAGATCGCGGAAGCGGAAGACGCGTTCGTCGACATCCGTCGAGGCGACCTTCATCATCCTGACTTCGGCGCTGAGGATCAGGCCGGTAAGGCCGAGGCCGCCGATCGTTGCGCGGAACAGCTCGGCGTTCTGCGAAACGCTGCACCGATGGTAGACGCCGTCGGAGCGCAACAGCGTCAGCGACTCCACATGGCAGCCGAAAGTGCCGCGGCGATGGTGGTTCTTGCCATGGACATCGTTGGCGATCACGCCGCCGAGCGTGACGAAGCGCGTACCGGGAACCACCGGCGGGAAGAAACCCTGCGGCCCGACATGGGCGATGATGTCCGACAGCATCACGCCGGCCTCGGCCTTGAGCAGGCCGGTCTGCGGATCGAAGCCGATTATCCGGCTGCGCCCGCGCATATCGATCAGGGTGCCGAGGCCGTTCAGGCAGGAATCGCCGTAGGAGCGGCCGTTGCCGTAGGCCAGGATCGTATTGATTCCGGCCTGCCGCCCCCGCAGGCGCCGTTCGCCCTCCGCCGGGTCGATGACCTGCGGCGACGGTCCGCCGACCAGGCCGAAGCTCTGCATGTGCGCGGCCATCAGATCAGCGCTCCGGCAAGCACGAGTGCCGCGCCGAACGCAGCCATCGCCTGACTCCGCCAGTCGCGGATGATGAAGACGATCGGGTCGTCGTGCATCTCGTCGCGGCGCGCCAGGATCCAGATGCGCATCGTCAGGTAGAGCACGATCGGCGCCAGCGGCCAGACGAACCAGGGTTCGGGGTAGAGTTCGCGCACCGCGTCGCTGTCGATGTAGAGCGCAAGCACGAGCGCCGACGAGAACGCCGACGCCATGCCCGCCTGAGCGACGATATCCTGGTCCTCGGCGCGGTAGCCGCGGCCGGCGATGCGTTCGCCTTCGCTCAGCGTCGTCGAGCGCAGTTCGACGTATCGCTTCACCAGCGCCAGCGAGAGAAAGAAGAAGATGGAGAAGGCGAGCAGCCAGAACGAGGCCTCTATGCCGGTCGCCGCGGCGCCGGCGAGAACGCGCATCGTGTAGAGGCCGGCAAGAGTCAGCACGTCGATCAGGAGCATGCGTTTCAGCGACAGCGAATAGGCCGTGGTGATGACGAGATAGGCGGCGAGCGCCACGCCGAAGAGCGGCGGCAGGAACAGCGCGGCGCCGGCGCTGACGGCCAGCAGGACGGCGATCGCCGCGAAGCCAACGGGTATCGAAAGGAGCCCGCTGGCGAAGGGCCGCTTGCGTTTGGTCGGATGGGCGCGGTCGACGGCGAGATCGAAGAAATCGTTGACGATGTAGATGGCCGACGCAGCGGCGCTGAACGAGACGAAGGCGAGTACGCACGCCAGTACGGACGCCGGATCGGCGTAATGCTGCGCCAGGATGAGCGGCACGAAGATAAGAAGGTTTTTCAGCCACTGGTGGACGCGCAACATGCGCGCGACGGTGCGAAGGCCGGGCTTCGGCGCGGCGATCAACTCGCCGCCGTGTTCGCGCTGCCAGCGCGACGCAGCGCGGTCGGGGGCGACGACCACCGCCCTGCGCGCCGAATCGAAGATCGCGATGTCGTGCCGGCTGTTGCCGAGATAGTCGTAGCCGCCGTCGCCATAGGCTGCCGCAAGGGCCGCGCTCTTGCGCCCTGAAGTGAGGTTGTGCGCGCCGTCTGTCGCCATGACCTGGTCGAACAGACCGAGATGCGCCGCGATCACTTCGGCGAACTTGCGCGGCGTTCCGGTGGCGAGCACGACCCTGCGCCCCGAGTCGCGCGCCTCGCGCAGGCGCGCCAGGACCTCGTCGCGATAGGGCAGCGACGCCGGGTCGATGTCGACGCGCGCAGCGATCTCGAGCTTCAGCCGTGCCGGGCCGCCCCGGACGAGCCAGATAGGCGCGAGGAACAGGAAGAGCGGGTTCTTGCGCAGCAGCAGGAACAGGCCCTCCCAAAGGAGGTCGGTCGCGACGAGCGTGCCGTCGAGATCGACCGCCAGCGGAACCGCGGTACTATCGGTTCGTGCGTCCATGTCCATTTCCCTGCGCCCGGCGTCGAGGAGACGCGCCGTTGGTCCGGGTATAGGACGAAGACCGCTATTGACGGTTAAATCTGGGCAGGGAACCCAACACGCACCGACCATTTCGGCGCGCAGGATGAACGGTAGGTTACCCGAAAAGATAAAAGGCCGGAGATCGTCTCTCCGGCCTTCCCACGCGCGCTGTGTGCGCGACTACTTGATCTTGCCGACACCGCCCGAGATCTCGATGGTCTCCGAGCCGTTCAGCGCCTCGCGGTCGCCGTTGGGCATGGTGACGAAGCAGCCGTTCGGGCAGAACTGCACGGTATCGCCCGCGCCGATCGCGATCTCCGATTTGTCGCCGCCCTCGGTGACGATCAGCGTGCGCGGCTCGGAATCGAGGTTGATGGCGCTCGCAGCCATCCCATGGCCGCTCATCGCAACCAGTCCGGCGAGGGCGAGGCAGAACTTCTTCATGGCTCAATCGGTGTTTCCACCGCCTCTGCGTATCGGAAGAGCCCCTTCGGCCTTCCTTTCGTGGAACCTTATAGGAGATCGAAGCTGAACGGCAACTGAACGGACGCTCTACACCGGATCCGGCCGCTTCCGGCGCCGGCGGACGGTTGGTGCGGCCTGCGGCGCGGACGGTTCGCCCGGCGGCGCAACCGGCACCGGCGGCGCCGACATGTCGCCGACCGGCGGCTCGGTCTCGCGGCGCAGCAGGACCTCGCGCTGCGGGAACGGTATGACGATCTTCTCCCGCTCGAAGGCTTCAACGATGGCGAAGCGGATGTCGTTCTGCACGGCCAGGCTGACGAGGATGTCGGCAAGGAAGATGCGCACCTCGAAATTCAGCGAGGAATCGCCGAAGCCGCTGAAATGGACGAAGGGCTCTGGGTTCTTCAACACCAAAGGATGGCTGCGCGCGATATCGAGCAGCATGGCGTGGACCCTGCGCGGATCGCTTCCATAGGCCACCCCGACCGGGATCTCGACGCGCCCGAGCCTGTTCCTGTGAGTCCAGTTGCCGACGGCGGCGTTGATGAGCTCCGAGTTCGGCAGGATGACGGTCTGCCGCTGGAAGGTCTCGATCTCGGTGGCACGCACGCTGATCTTCTTCACCGTGCCCGACACCGCTCCGGCAACGATCCAGTCGCCCACCTTGAAGGGACGTTCGGCAAGCAGGATCAGGCCGGAGACGAAGTTGGAGACGACGTTCTGCAGGCCGAAGCCGATGCCGAGGGAGAGCGCGCCCGCGACCAGCGCCAGGTTGGAGAGGTCGATGCCCGCGGCGGATATGCCGAGCAGCCCGGCCAGCACGATGCCGGCATAGCCGATCGCGGTGCGGATCGAGTTGCGCACGCCGGCGTCGACGCGGCCGCGCGCCATCACCGAGCCGTCCAGCCATCCCTGGAACCAGCGCGTCAGGAAGTAGAGGACCACGAAGACGACGACGCCGGTGAGGATGCCGGTTAGCGAGAACGAGAACGAGCCGATCGTGATCTCGGTCGCGAGCCGGTAGAGCCAGGCGGTGATGTCGCCCGGCTGAAAACCCCATTGGAGAAGGATCAGGGGCAGTCCGACCAGGACGATGATGATGTTGATGGCGACGGAGACGACCAGGCCGAGCTGGTCGAGCGTCGTCTCGTCGACCTTGAACCAGCGTCCGTAGCGGCGCCCCAGTGCGGTACGGCCGAAGGCGCCTTCGGCGGCGATCGCGGCGGCCGACTGGAAACCGATATACATGGTCGCCAGGATCGCGCCGGTGATGACGATCTGCTGCGACATGAACCGCGCCAGGCCGATATAGCCGAGCAGGGCGGCGAGGATGGTGGCCCCGCCGAGGCCGAACAGCAGGAAGCGGAAGGCCGGGTGCCAGTTGCGCGCCGTTCCCTTGTCGTCGACGAACGGCTTCACCACGCCGATGAGGATGATCAGCGCGCCGGTCAGCACCGTCGACACCAGGCTTTCGCCGACCGTCAGCGACAGCGGCGAGCCGAGCACGTCGAAGACGCTGGTGAGAAAATGATCGATTCCGGTGAAGAACGCCGTCGCCGAGACCAGCACGACGAGGAAACGCCCCGCCGAGCGGCCGACAGGGATCAGCCGCCACTCGGGATTGCGCGGCGCCAGGATCGCCCGGCCGAGCCGGTGGACGAAATAGACCACCGCCACGACGTAGAACAGCGACTGCAGCATCTCGCCGATGTCGCCGCGCAGCACGCTGTAGTAGTCGAAGAAGAGGTAGGTCGCGGCGAGGAACACCGCGAGTGCCGCCGACGGCAGCAGCGTCGACCAGAACGCGATCGACAGGCGGCTGAGATAGGACGGATGCGTGTTCGACGGGTCGGCCGCGAACAAATTGCCGAGCAGCCGCCGGCCGCCGATGAGCAGCACCGCCGCGGCGACGAGGGCGAAGAACGCCGCGGCCGTGACCGATTTCAGCTTGAACTGGAAGACGAAGCGCAGCCAGGACGATACCGTGTAGTAGAAGTCGCCCATCTCGTCGGAGAACGCCGTCAGCACCTCGCCGACAAGCGCGTAGTCGATCGTGTAGCGCTTGGTCAGCAGCCGCGCGAAGAGATCGCGGCGCATTTCGGCGATGTCGTCGATGAGGCGCTTGATACGAACCGACAGGTTCTCGGCGACGCCGAGAAGGACGTTGATCTCCGCCTTCTCCGAGACGAGATTCTGGCGTTCCCCGGCGACGATGTCGGGTTCGGCTGGCTGGCCCTCGCCCGGGGCCGGGCCGAGCTGCTCGAGGCGCGCGTTGATCTCGGCGAGGCGCGGCCGGAATGCCAGGCCGCTCTTCAACACGGTCTGCGAAACGATTTCGAGTTCCGCTCTGAGGGCTACCAGCCTGGCGTCGTCCTCGGCGCTGGCGGCAACCTTCTTGGCGAGTTCGTCG
>CAYJMY010000053.1:0-24895 GCA_964371125.1 uncultured Mesorhizobium sp.
GTGGGGCCATAGCTCAGTTGGGAGAGCGCTTGAATGGCATTCAAGAGGTCGTCGGTTCGATTCCGATTGGCTCCACCAAACACTCTTCCGCGGCACCGCGGTTTTTCCCGTTTCTAGATCACCTCGACAGTTCCGTGCCTTGGCGGTGGAAAGATCGCATTTCGTGGTCGCGGGACAGCGTTTCGGACCAAGTTCACGCAGGAACAGCAGCGCCGTCTCAGGGGCATGGCTTTGCCGCACAAGATCGCGCCCGCGGAAGGCTCTTAGATCCGCTGGGTGCTAACGTGCGTCAGCCTGCATCCCATTGCCACTTCGGCTGGATACGGCATGCCGGTCCCATCGATGCAAGGCGGGATCTGGTACGGAATGGCCGGCCGGCGATGCGCCAGTTGTTGGTCGTCAGGCGAACAGGCCTGCCTTCCGAGCATTCCGTCGAAGCGGCTGACCGCCGGCTCTCGCGAGCTTGCGGCTGCTCAGGCCGGACGGCATGTGTGATCGTCGCCAGGCAGAACTCAGGCAGTTGCGATGTGGTTCAGCACGTATCGAAGAACCATGTCGACCACATGTTGCCTCAGGGTCGATTGGCCGCTGGCGCTGAACAGTTCGTCGCCGAAGATGCTGGAGAAGGTGGCGCGGTTGGACACGTTGAAGAAGGACAGCGCGCTGATATGCCAGTGGAGCTCCACGGGCTCCACCGAGCGGAACAGGCCGGCCTCGCGACCACGGCGGCAGATCTCCTCCAGCTTGCGGATCGCGCCGGCGTTCACTTCGCGGATGACTTCCGACTGCGCCATGCAGGCGCCATGATGGATGTTCTCGATCATCACTAGCCGGATGAAGTCCGGATTGCGGCTGTGGTGGTCGAAGGTGAACTCGACGAGGCGCTTCAGCGCCTCCGCCGGCGGCAAGTGATCGAGGTCGAGGCGCTGCTCGCCGTCGCGCACCTTGCGGTACGCTTCCTCCAGGGCGCGCCGGTAAAGCCCGTCCTTGTCGCCGAAATAGTAGTAGATCATCCGCTTCGACGTGCGGGTCTTGGCCGCGATCTCGTCGATGCGCGCGCCAGACAGGCCGTTCTGCGCGAACTCCTCCATGGCCACGGCGATGATGTCGGCCTGCACGCCGGCCGGATCCTGCTTCCAGCCGCCGCGTGTCGTGCCCTTTTCCGTCCGCAGGCGTAGTCCGCCCATGCCGCGTCCCTCCACATGGGCCGGTCTACACGAATCGACGGCATCGTTCAAAGCTGTTGACTGAATTAACCAGATAGTTCAAAACATGCTCAGGCAGCGCCACGACGCTGCCGAGGGAGGAAGCGGACCTGCCGACAAAGGCCGGCCGCGGGACGAAAGGCTCAAGCGTGATCGCTGCAGAGGCGATACGGAGGGAGGGCGTGGCGCCGGGGGCGCGCACGGTGCTGGTCGGCCTGATCGGCAGCGGCATCCAGCTTTCCCGCACCCCGTTCATGCACGAGGCCGAAGGCCGAGCCCAGGGCCTAGCCTATGTCTACCGCCTTCTCGACACCGACCGCATGGGCTCGCCGCGCCCGGCGCTCGCCGAGATCGTTCGCTTCGCCGAACTGTTCGGCTTCTCCGGCTTCAACGTCACCTTCCCCTACAAGCAGGAGATCCTGTCGCTACTCGACGAACTGTCGCCGGCGGCGCGCGACCTCGGCTCCGTCAATACCGTGGTTCTGCGCGACGGACGTCGGTTCGGCCACAACACCGACATGTGGGGCTTCCGCGAGAGCTTCCGGCGCGGCATGGCGGACGCCGCGCGCGACACTGTGCTGCTCGTCGGCGCCGGCGGTGCCGGCGTCGCGGTCGCCCACGCGCTGCTCGACCTCGGGGTGGCGCGGCTTATCGTCCACGACCTCGACGCCGCGCGGGCCGCCGCGCTCGCGGAGCGGCTGGAGGCGCGTTTCGGCGCCGGCCGGGCCGCCGTCGCCGGCGATCCCGGCGCCGCCCTCGGGGAGGCCGACGGCCTCGTCAACGCCACTCCGGTGGGCATGGCCAAGCTTCCGGGCCTGCCGGTTTCCGCCGAGCACCTGCGTCCGGCGCACTGGGTGGCCGACATCGTCTACTTCCCGCTGGAAACGGAACTGCTGCGCCATGCGCGAAGCCTCGGCTGCCGGACGCTGTCGGGCGAGGGCATGGCCGTCTACCAGGCGGTGCGCGCCTTCGAACATTTCACCGGCCTGTCGCCGGACGCCAATCGGATGAAGGCTGCCTTCGCGGCCTTCGACGGTGCGCCGGCCTAGGTCGGCGTCATGCCGGGCGCGGAGGCGTCCGGATCTGAGGAATTGGACTGTGATACAGGGAGGAACCCGATGCGTTCATTCACGACCGGACTGATTGCCGGATGCGCGGCGCTGGCAATCGCCGCCTCTTCGGCCTTTGCCCAGAGCAAGGTGGAAATCATCTATTCGGACACGGTGCCCGAGACCGACATTCGTACGACGATCCTGCGTAAGGAGTTCGGCGAATGCCTTGGCGCCGAGTTCGACTTCAAGTCTTACCACGGTGCGACGCTGTTCAAGCAGGGTACCGAACTCACGGCCATGCAGCGCGGCAACCTGGACATGGCCAACCTCGCCGTATTCGACTTCTACAACCAGGTACCGCAGACCGCCATTCTCGGCACGGCCTACCTCTACAGGGACTATGCGCACATGCGCGCCGTCAGCGGGTCCGAGGTCCTGAACGACATCTGGAAGCAGATCGAGGAGAAGGCCGGAGTCAAGGTTCTGGCCAATCCCTACATCGGCACGCGCCACCTGAACCTGAAAGGCAAGAAGAAGATCATGGTCCCCGCCGACCTGGCCGGCGTGAAGCTGCGCATGCCCGGCGGCGAAGGCTGGCAGTTCGTCGGCGAGGCGCTCGGCGCGAATCCGACGCCCATGGCGTTCACCGAAGTCTACACCGGCCTGCAGACCGGGGCGATCGACGCCCAGGACAATCCGCTTCCCGCAGACAAGGCGATGAAATTCTACGAGGTGACCGACCAGATCGTGCTCACCGGCCATCTCATCGCCAACAACCAGCACGCCATCTCGATGACGAAGTGGAACAGTCTCACCCCCGCGCAGCAGGCAAAGGTGCAGGAGTGCGCGCTGAACTTCCAGGCCAAGCTCGATGAAGAAATCCTCCGCCAGGAGGCCGAACTGGTCGAATTTTTCAAGGGCGAAGGGCTAGACGTATACACCCCGGACAAGGAGGCTTTCCGCAGCCATGTCCTCGAGAAGTACAAGGCGTCCAAGTTTTCGGCAGACTGGCCGGAAGGCCTGCTCGACAAGATCAACCCGCTCTGACCAGGCAGTCGCGGCTTCCGGCGGCGACGTTGCCGCCGGAACGCCCGACGATCGGGGATGACCATGAAGTCAATGTCAGCCATCGGCGCTTGGCTCAGACGTCGCGCAGAAGACGTCGTCGTGCTGCTGCTGGGCAGCATGTTCGCGACGTTTCTCATCCAGATCGTGTTCCGTTACGTGCTCAACCTGCCGCTCGGCTGGACGATCGAGTACGTCACGGTGGCGTGGCTGTGGGGCATCCTGTTCGGCTACGCATTCGTCCTGCGGCGCGAGGACGTCATCGTCTTCGATCTTCTCTGCAACGCGGTTCCGGATTCGGTTCAGCGTGGCATGGCGATCATCGCCAACGCACTGTGCATCGGGATCATGGCCTGGTCGCTGCCCAAGGCGTACGAGTATGTGACCTTCATGAAGGTCGAGCGTACCGCATTCCTGCTCATGCGCTTCGATCTGCTTTTCGCCATCTACATCCCATTCGTGCTTTCGATCATCGCGCGGTCCGCCATCGACATCTGGCTCGCCGTGACCGGGCGCGCACTCGTCCACGACATGTTCGCCCACGCCGAGGTCGAGACAAATGTTTGACGCGATGACCATTTCGGTCGTTCTGATCGTCGTACTGACGCTGTGTGGCCTGTCGATCGGCATAGCGATGCTCGCCGGCACGATCGTCTATCTCGGCATGAAGGGCTTCGACACGTCGATCGCGGCCGAGACGGTGCTCCAGGGGCTCTTCAACTCCTATTCTCTGCTCGCCATCCCGCTGTTCATCCTGGCCGCCGACATCATGAACACCGGTTCGCTGGCCGAGCGGCTGCTGCGCTTCTCCCACGCGTTGGTCGGCCGCTTCAAGGGCGGTCTCGGTTACGTCAACATCGTCTCGTCGATCATCTTCTCGGGCATGTCCGGCTCGGCGGTGGCCGACGCGGTCGGCATGGGCCGCGTCGAGATCCACATGATGACGAAGGACGGCCACTATCCGAAGAGCTACGCCGGTGCGCTGACCGCCGCGTCGGCGACAATCGGCCCGATCATCCCGCCCTCGATACCGATGGTGCTCTACGCGCTCGTGTCGGACGCTTCGGTTGGCTACCTGTTCGCGGCGGGCATCCTGCCGGGCCTGCTGATGGGCGTCATGCTGCTCGTCATGAACGGCATCGCCGCGCGCCGCCGGAATTTCCCCACCGACAACACAGTGCCCGTCTCCGAGCTGCCGCGCGTCACCTTCCAGGCGATTCCGGCGCTCATGCTTCCGGTCATCCTGCTCGGCGGCATCTACGGCGGCGTGATGACTCCGACCGAGGCCGCTGCGGTCGCGGCCGGCTACGCATTGCTCATTTCGGTGGTGCTCTACCGCTCGGTGAGTTTCCGCCAGCTCTACGCCACGCTGCTGAACAGCGCGCGTTCGACCGCCGCGGTCGGTATCCTCGTCGCCGGCTCGCTCGCCTTCAACTACGTCATCACGCGCGAGAACGTGCCGGATTCGCTGGCGCTGTTCATGAGCCAATTCGATCTGTCGCCGACCGGGTTCCTGATCGCCATCAACATCCTCTTCCTGATCCTCGGCTGCTTCCTCGAATCCGGCGCGGTTCTGCTCATCGTCGTACCGATCTTCATCCCGACCGTGAACGCGCTCGGCATAGACATCGTGCATTTCGGCGTTGTCGTCGTGGTCAACGCCATGATTGGCCTGCTGACCCCGCCCTACGGCTTGCTGTTGTTCATCGTCGCCAACATCACCAGGGAACCGCTCGGCGTCCTCGTGAAGGAGATCATGCCCTTCATCCTCGGGCTCTTCGTGGCCCTCGCGATCATCACCTTCTGGCCCGACTTCGTGCTCTACCTGCCGCGCCTGCTGGGCTACCGCGGGTGACCCCCGCAGAGAGGACCTTCACATGATCGACCCCGGACTCGTACCGTTCCTCAAGGTCTGGAACGCGGCTTGGGGCGCGCTTCCCGCCGGCGCCACGCCGCGAGAACGCCGCATACTCTTCGAGTACATAGCCGACGACATGGCGCTCCCGCGTCCGGCAGGCGTCAGGACCTCGGCGCGATTCGTGCCGAGCGGCGACCGGCTGGTGACCGTTCGCATCGACAGCTTCGCCGGAGCCGGGAACCAGCCGTGCCTGGTCTACATGCATGGCGGCGCCTGGATGCAGGGCAGCCCGATGACGCACGCCGACATCACCATGCGAATAGCCGCGGCCAATCGCCAGACCGTCGTCAGCGTCGACTACGCGCTTGCCCCCGAGCATCCCTTTCCACAGGCCGTCCACGAGTGTCGGGATACGCTCGTCTGGGTCCGCGAGCAGGCCGGCGAACTGATGATCGATCCCGCCCGGATCGCCGTCGGCGGCGACAGCGCCGGCGCCAACCTCGCAGCGGCCGCGTCGATCGCGCTGCGCGGCACTCAGCAGGCGCCGATCGCGCAGCTGCTGATCTACCCTTGCGTCCACTTCGAGATGTCCTTCCCCTCCTACCAGGAGAATGCCAACGCCCCGCTGCTGCAGACCGGCGGCATGCCGGCGGTCAACGCCATGTACTGCCCGAACGAAGCGGACCGGAAGAACCCGCTCGCGGCGCCGCTCCACGCCGAGAGCCACGCCGGCCTGCCGCCGGCCTTCATTGCGGTCGCCGAAAACGACCCGCTTCGCGACGACGGCTATGCCTACGCCGAGAAACTCCGCGCCGCCGGCGTTCCCGTCGAGTTCGACACGGGCGATGGCCTCATCCACGGCTATCTCCGGGCGATGGGCTACTGCGAGGCGTCGCGCAAAAACCTCGAGCGGATGAGCCGCTGGCTGGCCGACCGCTACTCCGCCGCTCGGTGAACGCGATGAAGCCGACAGTTCCCGGACTGGAACATTGCTTCACGATACGAGCCGACGTCGGCTCGACGCTGACGGGCGGGGCATCGCGCAACGGGGAACGCCTTCACATCGAGATCACCGGCGGCAGCGTCGAGGGCCCGCGACTGAGCGGGAGCATCGCGGCAGGCGGATCGGACTGGCCGCTTGTGCGCCCGGACGGCGCCTCCCGCATCAGCGCCTGCTACACGATCGTCGCATCGGACGGGACGCCGGTCTTCGTCCGCAACGAAGGTCTCCGCGTCTCCTCTCCCGAAGTCCTGTCGCGCCTGCGCGCCGGCGAGCGGGTCGATCCCGCGGAGTTCTATTTCCGCTCGACGCCGGTCTTCGAAGCCCCCGACGGCCCGCATGGCTGGCTGAACGATTCCGTCTTCGTCGCCAGCCTGTGCCGTTCAGGCGTCGGGGTCGTCGTCGATGTCTACCGCGTGACGTGAGGCGGGCCCGATGAAAACCTCGATCGCAACCGTCTCAATCAGCGGCGACCTACGCGAGAAACTCGCCGCGATCGCCGCCGCCGGCTTCGACGGGGTGGAGATCTTCGAGCAGGACTTCCTCGCCTTCGACGGCGCGCCGGCCGAGGTCGGGAGAATGGTCCGCGACCACGGACTCGAGATCACGCTGTTCCAGCCCTTCCGCGATTTCGAAGGGCTGCCCGAGCCGCAACGCGGCCGTGCATTCGAGCGGGCAAGGCGCAAGTTCGATCTGATGAACCAGCTCGGCACGGACCTGATGCTGGTCTGTTCCAGCGTCGCGCCCGCCGCACTGGGCGGCATCGACCGCGCGGCGGGCGATTTCCGCCAGCTCGGCGACATCGCCAGGGAGCACGGCGTACGTGTCGGCTACGAGGCGCTGGCATGGGGACGCCATGTCAGCGACCACCGCGACGCTTGGGAGGTCGTCCGCCGCGCCGATCGCGCCAATGTCGGCCTGATCCTCGACTCGTTCCACACCCTGGCGCGCGGCATCGACGTCGAGACCATTCGCGCCATCCCAGGCGATCGCATCTTCATCGTGCAGCTCGCCGACGCGCCAAAGATCGACATGGACCTGCTGTACTGGTCGCGCCACTTCCGCAACATGCCGGGCGAAGGCGACCTCGACGTCGTGGGCTTCATGCGCGCGGTGGCCGCGACCGGCTATGACGGGCCGCTGTCGCTGGAGATATTCAACGACCAGTTTCGCGGCGGCTCGCCGCGCTCCATCGCGGTGGACGGCCGCCGTTCGCTGATCAACCTCATGGACCACGTCCGCCGCGCCGAACCGGCGCTGGCGATCCCCGTGCCCGACATGCCCGACCGCATCGCGGTGTCAGGCGTCGAGTTCATCGAGTTCGCCGCCACCGAGCACGAGGTCGAGGACCTCGGCGCCCTGCTCGTCACGATGGGCTTCTCGCCGGCGGCGCGCCACCGCAACCGCGACGTGACCGTGTGGAGACAAGGTGTCGGGCGGGGCATCAACCTCGTCGTCAACACCAGCCAGGAGGGTTTTGCCCACTCGTCCTATCTGGTGCACGGCACCAACGCCTACGCGCTGGGCCTGCGCGTGGCCGACGCGGCGGCGACCGTTGCCCGCGCCCGCGCGCTCGGCGCCGAGATCTTCGCCGAGACCCGCGGGCCGGGCGAACTCGCGATCCCGGCCATACGCGGCGTCGGCGGCGGCGTCATCTACTTCATCGACGGGCCGTTGGCGAAAGTCTGGGACGTCGAGTTCGAGCCGGTCGCAGGATCCGCCGGGAGCGCCGGCCTGGTCGCGATCGATCACGTCGCGCAGACCATGAACTACGAGGAGATGCTGACCTGGCTGCTGTTCTATACGGCGATCTTCCGCACGACGAAGTCGCCGATGGTCGACGTCGTCGACCCGGCCGGGCTCGTGCGCAGCCAGGTCGTGGAAAGCGCGGCGGTTCGCGACGGAGCGGATGGGCTGCGCCTGACGCTCAACGGGGCGGAGAACCGCCGCACGCTGGCCGGCCATTTCATCGCCGAGAGCTTCGGCTCGACGGTGCAGCACGTCGCCTTCGCCACTTCCGACATCGTCGCCACTGCCGAGCGGCTGGCTGCCCTTGGCTTCCGGCCGCTGGAGATCACGCCGAACTACTATGACGACCTGGAAGCCCGCTTCGGCCTCGACCCCGAGCTGACGGAGCGCCTGCGCCGGTCCAACATACTCTACGACCGCGACGAGGGCGGCGAGTTCTTCCAGCTCTACAGCCAGAATTATGGCGAAGGTTTCTTCTTCGAGATCGTCGAGCGGCGCGGCGGCTACCGCGGCTATGGCGGGCCGAACGCCCCGTTCCGCATCGCCGCCCAGAAACGCGCAATCAGGCCCAAGGGCATGCCGCGCGTCTGAGCCGCTCCCCGAGCGTCGGACGGATTTCTGGTTCGTACGAGCGACGCTGCGCGCCGGTTGATCGGTTTCGATGGTGTCGAAGCTGTGGTCGCGTCACTTTGCAGGCCTTCGACAGTTTCCCGAAGGCCGTCGTTCAGGACGTGCCCAACGGACTTCTTCTGCCGGGGGTTTATGCTCCGTTTATGCGCGTGGGGAAAATCCCACATCGCTCGTTGATGCGGGCCGGATGTAGATAGGGCGCGCCTGAAACAAGCGAGCGCATCCATGCTCCACTTCTCTTCCCAGGGGTCATCGAAACAGGGCAACTGCTCGCGCATGCGGCCCTTGACGCAACACAATGCGTCGGGGGCGTCGCCCCGCGACATTCCCTTCTCCGCACCAGGGAGTTCCCCATGCTCGACATCCTCTATATCGCACTTGCCGTCGGCTTCTTCGTAGCCGCGGCCGCCTCCGTCCGTTTGCTCGAACGACTCTGAGGCCCGCCATGTCATTCGACCTGATCGTCGGCGGCGCGGTCGCCGTTCTGCTCCTCGTCTATCTCGCCTACGCACTGGCCCGGCCCGAGCGGTTCTGACCGGTCGCAAGGAATCGTCTCATGGCACCCGACATCCTCCAGTTCATTCTCTACGCGGCGCTCGTCACCGCGCTCGCCTGGCCGCTCGGCCTCTATCTTGCCCGCGTTTACGAGGGCGGCGGCACCTGGCTATCGCCCGTCCTCGCCCCCGTCGAGCGCGCCTTCTATGCGCTTGCCGGCATCAAGCCCGAACAGGGGCAGCACTGGACGCGCTATGCGCTCTCAGTGCTCGCCTTCAGCCTCGCCTCCTGGGCGCTGCTCTACGCGATCCTGCGCCTCCAGCACCTGCTGCCGTTCAATCCGGCAGAGCTCGGGCCGCTGTCGCCGGATCTCGCCTTCAACACGGCCGTGTCCTTCACGACCAACACCAACTGGCAGGCTTATGGCGGCGAGACGACCATGTCGTATCTCAGCCAGATGACTGGCCTGACGGTGCAGAATTTCGTCTCCGCAGGCGCCGGCATGGCGGTGTGCGCCGCGATTGTCCGCGGCTTCTTCGCCCGCGAGCAGAAGGCGCTCGGCAATTTCTGGGTCGACCTGACCCGCTCGGTCCTCTACGTGCTCCTGCCGATGTCGATTCTGCTGACGCTGTTCCTCGTCTGGCAGGGCGTGCCGCAGAATCTGATGGCCTATGTCTCCGCGACCACCGTCGAAGGCGCGCAGCAGACCATAGCGCAGGGACCGGCGGCCTCGCAGATCGCCATCAAGCAGCTCGGCACCAATGGGGGCGGCTTCTGGAACGCGAATTCCGCTGTTCCCTACGAGAACCCGACGCCGCTCTCGAACCTCGTCGAGATGATCTCGATCCTGCTGATCCCCGCGGCCTTCTGCTTCATGTTCGGGAAGATGGTAAAGGACTCACGCCAGGGCGTGGCCATCTTCGCCGTTATGGGGATCCTGTTTCTCGGTGCCCTGGCGCTCACCTACGGTTCCGAGGTGTCCGGCAACCCGGCCTTCGCTTCGCTGCCCGTCGAGCAGTCGGCCGGCAACATGGAAGGCAAGGAAGTCCGTTTCGGCGTCGGCAATTCCGCGCTGTGGGCGACCGCGACGACCGCGGCATCCAACGGTTCGGTCAACGCCATGCACGACAGCTTCATGCCGCTCGGCGCGCTCGCCCCGATGCTGCTGATGCAGATCGGCGAGGTCGTCTTCGGCGGCGTCGGCTCCGGCTTCTACGGCATGTTGTCCTTCGTCGTGCTCACCGTCTTCCTCGCGGGCCTGATGGTCGGCCGCACCCCGGAATATCTCGGCAAGAAGATCGAGGCGCGCGAGGTCAAGCTCTCCGTCATCGCCTTCCTGGTCATGCCGCTCGGCGTGCTGGGGCTCGGGGCGCTCGCCGCCGTGCTGCCGATCTCGCTGTCGTCGCTCCAGGACGCGGGTCCGCACGGCCTGTCGGAGATCCTCTACGCCTACTCGTCGGCGACCGGCAACAACGGCTCGGCCTTCGCCGGATTCGGCGCCAACGTGCCCTATCACAACACCATGCAGGGCATCGCCATGCTACTCGGCCGCTTCGTCTACATCGTGCCGATGCTGGCCGTCGCCGGCTCGCTGGCGGCGAAGAAGTCCGCACCCGCGTCCAGCGGCACGTTCCCGACCCACGGGCCGCTCTTCGTCACACTGCTCGTCGCCGTGATCTTCATTCTCGGCGGACTGACCTTCTTCCCGGCGCTGGCGCTGGGTCCGATCGCCGAGCACGTCTCCATGCTCGGCGGACAATCCTTCTGAAAAGAAGCCTTCTGAGGCATTTCCATGCGCAAGAAACCCAACATCTCCCTCTTCGACTGGCGCGTCACCGGTCCGGCGCTCACAGCCGCGCTCGCCAAGCTCGACCCACGTTTCATGGCGAAGAATCCCGTCATGTTCGTCACCGAGGTCGTGGCGGCACTGTCGACGCTGCTGTTCATCCGTGATCTCTTCCTCGGCGCCGACACCGTCGCTGTTGTCGGACAGATCGCGGCGTGGCTCTGGTTCACCGTCTACTTCGCCAATTTCGCCGAAGCGATGGCCGAAGGCCGCGGCAAGGCCCGGGCCGACACGCTGCGCGCCACCCAGTCCGAGACCCCGGCGCGCAAGCTCGCCTCGATAACGGCGGAAACGCATGAAACCGTTTCGAGCCGCTCCCTCAAGCCCGGAGACCTCGTCCTGGTGAAAGTCGACGACATCGTGCCGGCCGACGGCGAGATCATGGAAGGCATCGCTTCCGTCGACGAGAGCGCGATCACCGGCGAATCCGCTCCCGTCATCCGCGAGGCCGGCGGCGACCGCTCGGCCGTCACCGGCGGCACGCGCGTCGTGTCGGACTGGATCAAGGTGAAGGTGACCTCCAGGCCCGGCGAGAGCTTCCTCGACCGCATGATCGCGATGGTGGAGGGCGCGGAACGGCAGAAGACCCCCAACGAGATCGCGCTCAACATACTGCTCGCCGGCATGACGATCATCTTCCTGATCGTGGTCGTCACGCTCGAGCCGTTCGTCATGTATTCCGGCGCGGTCGTTTCGGTCGTCTTCCTGATCGCCCTGCTGGTGACGCTGATCCCGACCACCATCGGCGGCCTCCTCTCGGCCATCGGTATCGCCGGCATGGACCGGCTGGTGAAGTCGAACGTCATCGCCAAGTCCGGCCGGGCGGTGGAGGCGGCCGGTGACGTCGACGTCCTCCTCCTCGACAAGACGGGCACCATCACCTACGGCGCGCGGCAGGCCGATGCGTTCGAGACCCTGCCGGGGATATCGCGGAACGAGATGG
The DNA here is from genome assembly GCA_964371125.1 of uncultured Mesorhizobium sp. Classification (GTDB taxonomy): domain Bacteria; phylum Pseudomonadota; class Alphaproteobacteria; order Rhizobiales; family Rhizobiaceae; genus DUSC01. The sequence goes on from CAYJMY010000053.1 coordinate 11,844, forward strand.
CCGAGGCCGCCTTGCTTGCCTCGCTCGCCGACGAGACTCCCGAAGGCCGGTCGATCGTCGATTTCGCCCGCAAGCAGGTCGGCAGGGCGTTCGATGGGTCCGACGCCGTCGCCGACGCAATCCCCTTCTCGGCCAACACCCGCATCTCCGGCGCCGACCTGAAGGACGGTGTCCGGCTCCGCAAGGGCGCTGCCGATGCCATCCTCGCCTGGTGCGGGATCCTCGCGACGCCGGAACTCCGTTCGGTGGTCGAAGGTATCGCCAAGTCCGGCGGCACGCCTCTCCTCGTCGCCCGCGACAAGGCGGTGCTCGGGGTCATTCACCTGAAGGACATCGTCAAGCCCGGCATTCGCGAGCGTTTCGCCGAGCTGCGCCGCATGGGCGTTCGTACGGTGATGATCACCGGCGACAATCCCCTGACGGCCGCGGCGATCGCGGCGGAAGCTGGCGTCGACGACTTCCTCGCCGAAGCCACGCCGGAAAAGAAGCTCGAACTGATCCGCAAGGAGCAGGCGCTGGGCAAGCTGGTCGCCATGTGCGGCGACGGCTCGAACGACGCCCCTGCGCTTGCCCAGGCCGACGTCGGCGTCGCCATGAACACGGGCACTCCGGCCGCCAAGGAAGCGGGCAACCTGATCGACCTCGACTCGGACCCGACCAAGCTCATCGAGATCGTTTTGGTCGGCAAGCAACTGCTGATCAGTCGCGGCTCGCTGACGACCTTCTCGCTCGCCAACGACGTGGCGAAATACTTCGCCATCCTGCCTGCGCTCTTCGTCACCGCCTATCCGGCGCTCGACACACTCAACATCATGCGCCTCGGCAGCCCGGGCAGCGCGATCCTGTCGGCCGTCATCTTCAACGCTCTGATCATCATCGCGTTGATCCCGCTGGCGCTGAGAGGCGTGAAATACCAGCCTGCCACGGCAGCGAGCCTCTTGCGCCGCAACCTTCTGATCTATGGTCTTGGCGGGCTGATCGTTCCCTTCGTCGGCATCAAGGCGATCGACCTGATTGTCAACGCCGCCGGCATCGCATGAGGTGAAGCCATGATTTCCGAACTCAGACCCGCGCTGGTCATGCTCGTCCTGTTCACGGCCCTGACCGGGGTGGCCTACCCGCTCGCCATGACGGGCGCGGCCCAGGTCCTCTTTCCCGCGCAGGCTAACGGCAGTCTGATCGAACGCAACGGGCAGGTGGTCGGCTCGTCGCTGATCGGCCAGGCATTCCGGGGCGAAGCCTATTTCCACGGCCGTCCGTCTGCCGCAGGTAGCGATGGCTACGACGCCGCCTCGACCGGCGGCAGCAATCTCGGCCCGACCTCGAAAGCGCTGATCGACCGGGTTGCAGCCGATGCGGAACGCATCAGCAGGGCCAATGGCGGCGCTCGTGTACCGGTGGATCTCGTCACCGCGTCGGGCTCCGGCCTCGACCCGCACATCTCGCCGGAGGCAGCGTATCTCCAGGTCGGACGTGTCGCCGCCGCGCGTGGCGCAGACGTCTCGGCTGTCCGCGCGCTGGTCGACGGGAACAGGGAGGGCCGGACCCTTGGTCTCCTCGGCGAACCTCGTGTCAATGTGCTCCGGCTGAACCTCACCCTCGACGAGCAGTTTCCGGCCCCGTCCGCAGTACAATGACGATGGAGAAGGAAAGCCGCCCGGAGCCCGACGCCCTGCTCGCGGAGGCCGCGAAGGAAGGACGCGGGCGGCTGAAGATCTTTCTCGGCGCGGCTCCCGGGGTCGGCAAGACCTTCGCGATGCTGGAGGCCGCGCAGAGACGCAGGGCGGACGGCCTCGACGTGATCGTCGGCGTGGTCGAGACCCATGGCCGCGCCGAGACCGAGCGACTGACGGGCGGCCTCGAAATCCTTCCGCGCGCGCAGATCCTCTATGCAGGACGGCTGTTGGCCGAAATGGACCTGGACGGCTTGCTCGCCCGCAGGCCGAAGCTCGCCCTCATCGACGAACTGGCCCACACCAACGTGCCGGGCAGCCGCCACGCGAAGCGCTGGCAGGACGTCGAAGAGTTGTTGGCGGCCGGGATCGACGTCTACTCGACGCTCAACATCCAGCATCTCGAGAGCCTCAACGACGTCGTCGCCCGTATCGCCCGGGTCAAGGTTCGCGAGACCGTTCCGGACAAGGTGCTCGAACTCGCCGAAGACATCGAACTCATCGACCTGCCGCCCGAGGAACTGATCGAGCGGCTGCGGCAGGGCAAGGTCTACATCCACGACCAGATCGCGCGGGCGATCCAGAACTTCTTCTCCAAGGGCAACCTGACCGCGCTGCGGGAACTCGCGATGCGCGTCGCGGCCGACCGTGTCGATGCGCAGATGGCCGCCCACATGCGAAGCCACGCCATTCCCGGTCCGTGGCCGACGCAGGACCGCGTGCTCGTCTGCGTCAACGAGGCGCCGGTCTCCAAGGCGCTGGTGCGGGCCGCCAAGCGCATGGCCGAGCGTTCACGCACCGACTGGATCGTGGCGAGCGTGGTGACGCCCTCTTCCGAACATTTATCCGATGCGGCGAAGGATTCGATCGCCGAGGCCCTGAGGCTCGCCGAGACTCTGGGCGCGGAGATTTCGACCATCAGCGCCGAGAGTCACGTCGCCGACGAGATCCTCGCCTTTGCGCGCGGCCGGAACGTCTCCCGCATCGTCATAGGACGGCCGCGGCCTCGCTACTTCACCGCCTGGTTCTTCCGCGAGACGGTGGCCGAGGAGATCATCCGCAAGGCCGATGATTTCGAGGTCACCATCATCTCGGCGGATCCCTCGGAAGCGCGAAAGTCGATCATCAGAGGACCACTCCCGGCGCCGGAGCGCGATCCGAAGGCCTATCTCTGGGCGACGGCCGCGGTCGTAGCCTCGGGCGCTGTGGCGATGCTCGTCAACCGGATCTTCCCGGTCGAAAGCCTCTCCCTGTTCTTCCTCGTCGGCGTTCTCGGCGTCGCGAGCCGCTTCGGGCTGTGGCCTTCGATCTACGCCAGCGTGCTGGCCTTTCTTGGTTACAATTTCTTCCTAACCGAGCCCTACTATACGTTCGAGGTCACGCATCAGAACGTGCTTCTCACGCTTTTTCTGTTCCTGATCGTGGCCATCGTCACCGGCAATCTGGCCGCTCGACTGCGCGATCAGGTCCAGGCGCAGCGCGCGATCGCCAAGCGCACTGCCAATCTGTTCGATTTCTCGCGCAAGGTCGCCAGCGTCGCCTCGCTGGACGACGTCGTCTGGGCGGCGGTGCATCACGTCGCTTCCACGATGCAATGCGCCTCGCTCATTCTGATGCCGGACGCCGGCGGCCGGCTCGATATCGTGGGAGGATATCCGCCCGAAGACCATCTGGAGCCGCGCGACCGCGGCGCAGCGGAATGGACGTGGGAAAAAGGCGAGCCGGCCGGCTGGTCCTCGGCGACGCTGCCTTCGGCGAGCTGGCTTTTCTTTCCGATGAGGAGCGCCGACCGGCAGCACGGCGTGCTGGGCGTCCGCTTCGGCGAGCGCCAGTACATCACCACGGACGAAAGGCGGCTGCTGGATTCTCTCGTCGATCAGGTCGCGATCGCGGTCGAGCGTACCAAGCTTTCCGCCGACATGGAGCAGTCCAGGCTTCTCGCAGAGACGGAGAGCCTGCGCGCCGCGCTGCTGTCTTCGGTCAGCCACGACCTGAGAACGCCGCTGGTATCGATCATCGGGGCCGCAACGGCCATGGTGGAGTCCGATCGCGCGCTTGGCGAGACCGGCCGCAAGGCGATGGCCGAAACGATCCGCGACGAGGGCGAAAGGCTCAACCGCTACGTCCAGAACCTCCTCGACATGACGAGGCTCGGATATGGCGGCTTGAAGGTGGCACGGCAACCCGTCGACTTGCGCGAAGTCGTCGGTCGCGCGCTCCGCCGCCTGGAACGCGACCTTGCCGGCCACCATATACGCCGCGAACTCCCGGCGTCGCTTCCGGAAGTGCGCGGCGATGCGGTTCTGCTGGAGCAGGTCGTGACGAACATCCTCGACAACGCCGCGAAATACGCGCCGCCGGGCTCGGAGGTGCGCATCGCCGCATCCGAAGACGGCGATCGCGTCATCCTGTCGGTTTCGGACGATGGTCCGGGAATCCCCGAGAAGGATCGCTTGCATGTCTTCGACATGTTCTACCGGGTGCGCGCAGGCGACGGTCAGCCTGGCGGGACTGGGCTCGGCCTCGCCATCGCCAAGGGGATCGTTGAAGCCCACGGGGGTGAAATAGCAGCGGAGCCGTCTGGGCCGGGTGGCCGCGGAGCGCGGATCGTGATCGCATTGCCGAAGAGCGAAACGCAACCGGAGCCCGTCGAGTGACGACGGGGCGGATCCTTGTCGTCGAGGACGATCCGGGCATACGGAAGTTCCTGCGCGTCGCGCTCGAGGCGCAGGGATTCCACCTGGCGGAGTCGGCGTCGGGCAAGGAAGGCATAAGCAACGCGGCCGTCTTTGCGCCGGATCTGGTCGTGCTCGACCTCGGCCTGCCGGACATGGACGGCAAGGACGTGATCCTCGGCATCCGCGAATGGTCGCAGGTCCCGATCCTCATCCTTTCCGTGCGTCACGCGGAGGAAGAGAAGGTCGCCGCTCTCGACGCAGGCGCCAACGACTACGTGCTGAAGCCGTTCGGCATAGCCGAGCTTCTCGCACGCGTGCGGGCTCTTCTGCGCGCGAACCGCCGCGGCGCAACCGACGAGGCGGAAATAGTCCGGGGCGACCTACGCATCGACCTCGCCCGCCACGAAGTGACGCTTGCAGGCGAAGCCGTCAGGCTGACGCGGAAGGAGTTCGACCTGCTCGCGCTGCTGGCCCGCCATGCCGGACGGATCGTCACGCACCGGCAGCTCCTGAACGACATCTGGGGTCCCGCCCACGAGCACGACCTGCAGTATCTGCGCGTCTTCATCGGCCGCTTGCGCGCCAAGCTCGGGGACGACCCTTCGGCGCCGCGGTTCATCCTGAACGAGCCGGGGGTCGGTTACCGGTTCCTGGATTGAGAGAACACGGCGAAGCGGGCGCATTGGACGTCCGAAACAGCCAGAAGCGCAAGTAGGCAAAGCTTGCCCCGGCATATTGCCCTTCGACAACTCGCCGCAGTTCAGCGGCTCAATACGTCCCGAAACTTCTGCATTCTCCGATCCTGTAACCACGCTGCCCGTCCCATCCAGCCTCCATCTGCTGGAGTGAAACCGGACAACTCATCTGCTCCCCAATCCGGACAACCTATCTGCTTGCGACAGAAGCCCCCGACGCGCCTTGCCTATCCGGCCGGCCACCAAGTATATTGGTTCAGATTTCCACCAGGAAAGCCGGTTCGCGCATGCAGACCTCTACGATCTCCGTCCCCGCCGCCGGGCCCGCCCAGGCTCCCGATGCCGCGCGGATGCTGCACAACGCCCAACGGACCGGAGAATTCCTGAAATCCCTGTCGCACCCGGTCCGCCTCGTCATCCTTTGCCGGCTTGCCGAGGGCGGGGCGAGCGTGGGCGAGCTGGAGACGCTTCTCGACGTTCCGCAGGCCGCGGTGTCGAAGCAGCTGGCGCGGCTGCGCGACGACGGGCTGGTCGTCGCCCGCCGCGAGGGTCGCTCGGTGATCTATTCGTTGGCGGATTCGCGCACGCAGCGCATCGTCGGCGCGCTCTACGACGAGTTCTGCGACTGACGGGCGACGCTGCGGCGCCGGCCCGCCCGAGCGCCAGCCTCAGCCGGTGTGCTTGATGACGAAGATGTAGGTCTTGCCGTCGACGCGGCTCTCGAGCAGTTCGTTGCCGGTCGTCCGGCAGAACGCCTCGAAATCCTTGACCGCGCCGGGATCGGTCGCCTGGATCTCCAGCGTGCCGCCCGTCGGCAGTTCCTTCAGCGCCTTCTTCGCCCTGAGAATAGGCAGCGGGCAGTTGAGCCCCTTGGCGTCGAGTATCTGGTCGGCCATTCGTCCTCCTTCGGGGCCTGCGCCCATGCTTCGTTGAAACCGGTCCGCCTCAAAACCTGTGCGTCCAGCCGGCGAGCAGCTGAAACTGGTGCATCTCGATCCCGATCGTGCGCATGGGATTGGGACCGATCGGCGTCATCTCGATGCCCGAGACCTTTGCCTCCGGCACATACATCGCGGCGAATTCGAGGGTGTCGCTGTCCGAATACTTGAACGCGGCGCCGGCGGTGATGTGGTGCTGCACGACGCCCGGCGCGAGGATGTTGAACGTCACGTCGCCCGAGCCGATCGGATTGTCGCTGTAAGCATAGCCGGCCCGGAAGGTCCACCGGTCGGTGGCCCGCCACTCGGCGCCGATCTTGAAGATATCGACGTCCTTCCAGCCGAAACCGGGACCGTTGTCGCCGCCCAGCGGCGGCAGCGCCGTCGACGGGTTCGAGATCGATGCGATGTCGCCGTAGAAGATGTGCTGGTAGTCGAGCATCAGCGTCAGAGCAGGCCCGGCGTCCCAGGCAAGGCCCGCGGATACGGAGGCCGGTATGTCGAAGCCGCCGCGCTCGGCGAAGAGGCCCGCATACCTGTCGAACTTCTGCATGTACATGCGGCTCTGGCCAGAGAGGCCGAATCGCAGGCTCGGCGTGATCTTCCATTCGAGACCGGCGCGCAGGCCGCCGCCGAAGGAGAAGTCGTAGCCATTGTCGGTGAGGCGGGTGGGGTCGAGGGAGATCGGCGAGAAGGCGGCGAGACCGCGCGCGGCAAACCGCTGCGCGGCGAATGTCGGTGCGATGCCGACGGTCACCGGGCCGAAGGAGCGGGCATAGTCGACGGAGAGGAAGGCCTGCATAAGGTCGACGCCGGCCCTGCCGCCGCAGAACACGCCCGACCCGCCGCCGCAGGCCGGGTTCGGCACGTCGGCATAGGTCGTGTTCATACCGCCGTTGCCGTAGAGCGAGATGCCCCAGGACGAGACCTCGTCGATTTGTCGCACATAGGCGAAATTGGGCATCAGGAAGAGGTTGGAGCCGCTCTCGACCGGCCCCGGCGCGACAAAGCCGGGTCCCGACGTCTCATAGCCGCGATACGGCAGGAAGAGCGAGGCGCCGATCTGCAGCTGGTCGCCGATGCCGACGATACCCGCCGGATTGAGCGTCTGCGCCATGGCGTCGCGCGAGTCGGCCACGCCCGCGCCACCTAGCGCGTTCTGCCTCACGCCGAAGCCAACCTGGAAATAGCCGTCCGTGGCCGAGGCCGGCGCGCAGGCCGCCGCCATCATCAGCATCGTTCCGGCGACGCCGGCCGAGATATGTCTCTTTGTCATGTTCCCCTCCCCCGCCCGGTGCGCCGGGCCGTTCGTCCTTCCCGGAAGTGTCGGGTGCGACATTTCCGATGCGCGGGCTCCTCCCGCCACGCGCCCGGACCGTTCAGATGTAGAGGTTGATGTCGCTCTTGGTCGCCACTTCGATGTAGCTGGCGGCGCCGCCGAGCGCCGGCCCCTCGATCATATCGTCCATCGTGTATTCGAAGAGATCCATCGTCATCTGGCAGGCGATCATCTTCACCTCCGCCTCGATGGCCATCTCGCGCAGCTCCTCGATCGAGGCGACACCCTTCTTCTTGATCAGGTTCTTCATCATCGCCGTGGCGATGCCGTCGACGCCCGGCACGGCGGAGACGAGGTTGGGCAGCGCCATGTGCATGCCCATCATCGGCATCTGCATGGCCGGGTTGCCCAGGGTGGAGATCTTCAGGTCGAGCTTCTTCTTCAACAGCGTCAGCCCGTAGAAGGTAAAGAACATGGTCACCTGCAGGCCCATCGCGGCTGCCGTGGTGGCCAGGATGAAGGGCGGATAGGCCCAGTCGAGCGTCCCTTTGGTGACGATCAGGGACATCGACTTCGCATTGGCTTCGCTGCTCATGGTCTCCTCCTCGCCGGGTCTCGCCGGCACGATCTCGTATCAGCCGGCTTGGCGCCGTCGTCCGCCTTGCCGCATCAGGGCGCGCAGCCGGCGAAGGCGTCGGCGGCCATCTTTGTCTCGTAGGGTCCGGCGACCGCGGTGCCCGGCGTCAGCACCGCCTTTGCCGCGGCGAAGTCCGCGGGCTTCACCTTGACCATCCAGCCGCTGCCGTAGGTATCGGCGTTCGCCAGCTTCGGATTGGCGTTGAGGTCGTCGTTGACCTCCACGATTTCCGCCTCGAAGGCGAGCTTTGCCGGGCCGACCCATTTCCCGGATTCGACGGTCGCGCAGGACTTGCCCTCGGGGATGGTCTTGCCCGGTTTCTTGGCGGTGAAGGCGACGAGCTGGCCGGCCATGCCGGTGGCGATCATCGTCATGCCGGCGGTGAAGGTGCCGTCGCCGTTGTCCCTGTACCAGAGGTTGTTTTCGACGTCGTAGAAGAGTTCGTCGGGAAGATTGCACCCGCGCACGGTCGGCATGGCCGGATCTCCTTCGTTCACACGGTTCTGGTTTCGGAAAAATCGGACTGTCTGAGGGTGCGCGAGGAGCAGCAGAACTCCCCCAGTCCAGCAGTCTCAAGCTTGCCGCCGACGAACAGCGCGAGATGACGCACCACCATCGCGGCGAGACGGACGCGGCGGGCGCGCTCCGACCCCGCCGCCTCCAGCCGGATCAGGTTGCGGTGGTAGACGATCTCGCGGCAGGTCTCGCGGCAGGCGTTGAAGCTCGGATCGCCGCGCGCGCCCTGCCGATGCAGGGCAAGCAGGCGGAACCCTTCGACGGCGCCTCCGGTCGGGGCCCGCCCATGGGCGGTCAGCCAGTTTTCGAGCACCGCCTCCGCCGCGCCGAGCAGTTCCTCGGCAAGCGTATCGGCGTCTCGCGACAGCACGTCTTCCGCGGCCGCCACGATGGCGTCGGCGCGCGCGGTCACGTCGTCGATGGCGCGGGAAGCTTGCGCTGTCGTCATGCCAGCCCCTTTTCGCGGATGAGATCGCGGGAATCGGAGAAGTTCTCGTGCACGCCGACCTTGCGCGGCGACAGGCCGAGCGCCATGCCGAGAAGCTGGGTGAAATAGAGGATCTTCACCGTGGTCTTCCTGCCGAGCACCTTCTCGGCGCGCACCTGGTGCATCTCGAGCCCGGTGTGGCAGGTCGGGCATTCGGTGGCGATGACGTCGGCGCCGCAGGCTTCCGCGGTCGTCAGGAGGTTGAGCACGAGTTTTGTCGAGGTGTCGCTGTCGGACAGCGCGTGGGCGCCGCCGCAGCATGCAGTCTTCAGCGGATATTCGACGTTCTCCGCGCCCGCTGCCGCCAGGATGTCGTCCATGAAGTGCGGCTTGGCCGTCGATTCGCTGCCCGGACCTTTGTCCTTCTCCGGGAAGATGTGGCGCGGGCGCGTGTACATGCAGCCGTAGTAGTTGGCCACCTTCAGCCCGGAGAGTGAATTGCGGACGCGCTCGCGGATGCCGTCCTCGCCCACCGAGTGCTTGATCCAGTCGAGGGCGTGGATGGTCTCGACCTTGCCTGGCTCGTAGGTGCGGTGGCCGGCCTTGCTGCTCAGCCGCGCATTCACCTCCTGCGAATCGGCGTCGCGCGCGAGGTCGTATTCGGCCTTCTTCAGATTGTGGTAGCAGCCGTTGCACGGCGCCATCACCGTGTCGAAGCCCATGTCCTGCGCGATCGAGAGATTACGCGCCGAAAGGTAGGTTTGCAGCTTCGGGTCGACGTTCTTGACCTCCATGGCGCCGCAGCAGTTCCAGTTCTTCAGCTCGACGACCTCGAGGCCGAGCGCTTCGCCGACCGCCTTGGTCGAGCGGTTGTAGGCATGGCCGGTGCCTTCGAGCGCGCAGCCGGGATAGTAGGCGACTTTCTCGTACTTGCCGGTCATTGGTCGGCTCCCTTGGCGTCCAGACGGAGCGCCCGCCGGTTGGCGGCCTCGCGCTCGGCGACGTATTCGTTGATCGCCGCCTGCGCCTTGCCCCACGATCGCGTGCGCGGCCGGAACACGGCGGCGAGACCGAGCCGGATCAGGTAAAAGACCGGGAAGCGGCGGACGAGGCCCATGACCAGGGCAACGATCCATGGCTGCCTCAGCGGCTGGCCGGTGCGGGCGAGGAATTGGCGAAGCACCAGCCCTTCCTCGATCTTGCCGGTCTCGAACACCTGATGCGAAAACGCCTCGTCGAAGACCATCGACGGCTTCTTCTCGGTGTGGCCCTTGAGCTCGAGCCAGTGCGCCGTCGCCTTCATGACGCCTTCGGGATTGACGTCGCGCGGACAGGCGTAGGTGCACTTGTTGCACGAGACGCACTGCCAGATGATGTCCTTGTCGCGGATGAGTTCGGATTCCATTCCCAACCGGATCAGATAGATCCAGTAGCGCGGATTGAAGTCCGGATTGATGGCGTTGACCGTGCAGGCGTTGGTGCAGGAACCGCACTGCCAGCATCGCGAGATATGCTCGCCGCCGGCCAGCGCCTCGATCTCGTCCTGCATGTTCTCGTTGTAGTCGGTGAGCGCGCGGCTCTCGATGAAGGTCGACCAGTGGCCCGAGACGTCGATGCCGTCGATGACCAGCTTGTCATGCTCGATCAGGTTTTCCGGGCGGATCAGCGACTTTTCGTGGATGGGCATCAGTGCGCTCCCGTCGCTGTGAGGGCGCGCGGCGCGCCGAGAACGTGGGCCGTGCCGTCGATCAGCTTGAGTCGGGTACGGCCGCTTTCGGTATCGACGGCGTCGAGGCCGAGAAGGCGGCGCGTGTGCGCCATCGGATCGCCCTGGCTGGTGAAGTCGGAACGCAGGTACTGGCCGCCGCGGTCGTTTATGTAGCCGGCGTAGACATGGGCGCAGAGAAGGTCGGTGTAGAAGGGCAGGTCGCGGAAGACGCCGTTTTCCGCCAGGAACTCGGCGAGTTCGCCGGCGAGCACGGTGAACGTGCGGAAGTCGTCGGCGATTTCGATGCGCGCCGCGTCGACGTCGTCGGCGAACCAGATCTCGCGCAGCACGCCGGTGCCGACGCGGGCATCCCACATCCAGCGGGTCATCAGCGGATAGCGCTCCGGCGCGACGAAATGCAACACCTCGGCAGCGAGGTCGCGCGTCCAGCGGTGGCCGCGGCCGTCGGGAAAGGAGGCGACGAAGGCGTTAAGACGCGCATCGGCCGTGGCGACCTCCGCCCAGCCGTCAAGCAGCGCGACGAGGCGGCGGCGCAGCGAAAGGAAGGCGCTTTCGCCGAGCGAAGCCGCGATCCGCCGCCGCGCCGGGGTGATGAACGCGGCGAGGTCGAGGAATTCGCCCTCGGTCATGTCGGCGACGCGCCCCTTGCCGAGCACTTCCTCGAAGAGCGAGGATTTCAGCGCCAGTGCACTGACATAGCGCTCGACGCCGCCAGTCTGTTCCGCCGACGCGACGAGGTTCTCGAAGGCGCGGCGCAGCCTGGGCCCGCTGAGGTCGAGCACCGGCCCCGCCGCCGCCGGCGGCGCCTTCCTCTGGTCCCTGCGGAACAGGCTCAGCATCACTCGGCCGCCTCGCGCATCGCTCCGTCGCCGAGGGTCAGGGCGGCGATCGCCGCCGCCTGACCCTGGGCGATCGAGTCGTCGATGGTCTCCGGGCCGGTCGCCGCACCGGCGACGAAGACGCCGGGCCGGCTGGTATGGCCAAGGCTGGCGTAGGCGGAGCCCTTGTCGACGTAGCCGTACTTGTTCAGCCGCACGTCGAAGATCGCCGAAAGCGTCATGTTGTCGACGTTCGGATCCATGCCGATCGCATGCACCACCATGTCGAAGGGGATCGAGATCGGCCGCTTGACCAACGTGTCCTCGCCCTTCACCAGCAGGCGCTTGCCGTCGGAGGTGACCTCGGCGATGCGCGCCTTGACGTACTTGACCTTGTGGGTCTCCTGGCTCTCCCAGTAGTAGGCGCCCTCGTAGAGGCCGAATGTGCGGATATCCATGTAGTAGATGTAGACGTTGCACTTCGGCAGCGCCTCGCGGATCTCCATGGCGATGTTGGCCGAGACGGTGCAGCATATCTTCGAGCACCATTCGCGGCCGATCTGTCGGTCGCGCGAGCCGACGCAAAGCAGGATCGCCACGCGATCCGGCGCGCGGCCGTCCGACGGACAGCGGACGCCGGCCCCCGTCGACAGCATCTGCTCGACCTGGACCGTGGTAACCACGTCCGGATAGGTGCCGAAGCCCCATTCCGGCTTGTTGACGCTGTCGAAATGGGTGAAGCCCGTCGCCAGGATCGTCGCACCCGCCTCGATCGTCTCGCCCGATTTCAGGCGGGCAGCGAATTGGCCGGGATTGCCGGCGAAAGCGTCGACTGTGGCCCCCAGGCGAACGTCGACCAGAGGATTCCCGGCGACGCGGTCGACCATGCCGCCAATGGCGTCGCGCGCCCACTCGTGCGACGGCACCAGCTTGGCATAGCCGGACAGGATCGGCGCGCCGCCGAGGCGGTCGGCTTTCTCGACGAGCGTCACCTTGCGGCCGGCCGAGGCCAGCGCATGGGCAGCGGAAAGTCCGGCGGGGCCGCCGCCGACGATCAGAACTGGCTTGCTCACCGTGCACCTCCCGCGAGCGCGCGCGGCTTGACGTAACCGGGTCCGGACGTGATGGCGCGCTTTGGATCGTAGAGCGTCTCGATCCGCCCGGCCTTCACCTCGCCGAGATAGGCCTCGAATTCGGCCTTCGCCTTCTCCCAGTCGATGCCCATCTTCTCGAGGAGCTGCTCGAAGGGCGAAGCATGCCAGTGCAGTTGGGCCAGCTTGTACGGGTGGGCGCCGAGCGCCAGCGCGGCGAACTGGCAGTCCGCCATGATCGGCAGCGCGTAGATCTTGTCGACCGCCCGGCCGATCCACTGGTTCTTGTCCAGCGTGGTGATGCAGCCCGTGTCGTGGCCGACCATGACGTCGGCGCGGGCTTCCTCGACGGCAACGCGGATCTTGCGGTCGATGGCGAAGGAGCGGGTGAACTCGCGTTCGCCGATGATGTGGCGGAAGCCGAAGCCGCAGCAATCATACCACGTCGAGTAGTCGATGACGTTGGCGCCGAGCGTTTGCAGGAGCCCTGTCGTGACCGCGACTCGGTTCCCGTCGAGCACCGTGTCGTCGTAGATGACGTCTTCGGGCACCATCTTGTAGACGTGGCAGG
>CAYJMY010000054.1:0-5457 GCA_964371125.1 uncultured Mesorhizobium sp.
TCCTCGAACCGCGCGAGACCGAGACGCGCAAGATGCATGCGCTGGAGGAGTACGGGCTGATGCACGTCAAGCTCTACGAGGACATCGCCCGCCACGGCCACATCGCCACGACCTACGACTATCCGGTCAAGATCGAGGGCCGCTACGTCATGGACCCGTCGCCAACGCCGAAGTTCGACAATCCGAAGATGCACATGTCGCCGGCGCTGCAGCTCTTCGGTGCCGGCCGCGAGAAGCGCATCTACGCCGTGCCGCCCTATACGCGCGTCGTCAGCCTCGACTTCGAGGACCATCCGTTCGAGGTGCAGAAGTTCGAGAAGCCCTGCGCGCTGTGCGGCGCGCGCAACGTCTACCTCGACGAGGTCATCCTCGACGACCGCGGCGGGCGCATGTTCGTCTGCTCCGACACCGACTACTGCGAAAAGCGCCGCGACGATGGCGGTGCTGCCGCGAATGCCTTCGAGCCCGAGGAAGCGGCGCTATGAACGACGACCTGCCTCTCCTGCGCGTCTCCTCGCTGTCCAAGTCCTACGGTTCGAGGATCGGTTGCACCGACGTCACTTTCGACCTCTGGCCGGGCGAGGTGCTCGCCGTGGTCGGCGAGTCGGGCTCCGGCAAGACGACGCTGCTCAACTGCCTGTCGACGCGCCTCATGCCGACCTGCGGCACGGCGAGCTACAGGATGCGCGATGGCGCCTTCCGCGACCTCTACCGGATGAGCGAGGCGGAACGCCGCTTTCTCATGCGCACCGACTGGGGCTTCGTCCACCAGAACCCGGCCGACGGGCTGCGCATGACCGTCTCGGCGGGCGCCAATGTCGGCGAGCGCCTGATGGCCATCGGCGACCGCCACTATGGCCGGATCCGCGCCACCGCGATCGACTGGCTGGGGCGCGTGGAGATCGGCGAGGACCGTATCGACGACGAGCCGCGCGCGTTTTCTGGCGGCATGCGCCAGCGCCTGCAGATCGCCCGCAACCTCGTCACCGGGCCGCGTCTCGTCTTCATGGACGAGCCGACCGGCGGCCTCGACGTCTCGGTCCAGGCGCGCCTGCTCGATCTGTTGCGCGGGCTGGTCTCGGACCTCGGGCTGGCGGCGATCGTGGTCACGCACGACCTCGCCGTGGCACGGCTCCTGTCGCAGCGCATGATGGTCATGAAGGACGGCCGCGTCGTCGAGACCGGACTGACCGACCGCGTGCTCGACGATCCGCACGAACCCTACACCCAGCTTCTCGTGTCGAGCATCCTGCAGGTGTGACGATGTGCGCCCCCGCTGCTTCGATACCGCCATTCGCAGGAGGCCGTTGATGTCCACGCCGCTCGTCGTCTCGGAAGTCGCCAAGAGCTTCACCATGCATCTGCGCGACGGCGTCCGCCTCGCCGTGGTCGAAAGCGTCTCGTTTTCGCTGAGGTCAGGCGAGTGCGCCGTGCTCGGCGGCCCCAGCGGGGCTGGCAAGAGTTCGATCCTGAAGATGCTCTACGGCAACTACGCCGCGGACGCCGGCCAGATAATCGTCAGCCACGGCGGCCGCCTGATCGATCTGGCGGCCGCCAGCCCGCGCGAGGTGCTCGCCGTGCGCCGCGACACGATCGGCTATGTCAGCCAGTTCCTGCGCACGGTTCCGCGCGTCGCGGCGGTCGACGTCGTCGCCGAGCCGCTCATCGCCCGGGGCGTCGACAGGGCGGCGGCACGCGACCGGGCCGCGGCCCTGCTCGCCCGTCTCAATCTGCCCGAGCGGCTCTGGGGACTCCCCCCCGCCACCTTCTCCGGCGGCGAGCAGCAGCGCGTCAACATCGCCCGCGGCTTCATCACGGCGCACCCGGTCCTGCTGCTCGACGAACCGACCGCCTCGCTCGACGCGATGAACCGCGAGGTCGTCATCGCCATGATTGCGGAGAAGAAGGCAGAGGGCGTCGCCCTGCTCGGCATCTTCCATGACGCCGATGTCCGCGAGGCCGTCGCCGACCGCATCATCGACGTCACGGCCTTTGCGCCCGAGGCACGGGCCGCATGACCAGGCTCTCCGAACAGCCACTCGTCCATGCCACCGCCGAGGTCCACGAGTCCACGCTCGGTCGCTACACGGAGGTCGCCGAGCGCTGCCGGGTCGCCGAGACAGAGCTCGGCGACTATTCCTACATGATGCAGGATTGCGCCACCTGGTGCGCGACGATCGGTAAGTTCTCCAACATCGCCGCGTCCGTCCGCCTCAACGCGACCAACCACCCTACGGCTCGGCCGACGTTGCATCATTTCACCTATCGCGCCTCCGACTACTGGGGCGACGCCGAGCACGAGGCCGAGTTCTTCGGCCACCGGCGCTCGCTCCGCGTCCATGTCGGCCACGATACCTGGCTCGGCCATGGCTCGACGGTGCTTCCCGGCGTGACCGTCGGCGACGGCGCCGTGGTCGGCGCGGGCGCGGTGGTATCGAAGGACGTGGCGCCCTACACGATCGTCGGCGGCGTGCCGGCGCGGCCGATCCGCGAGCGCTTCGACCGGCGCACCGCCGGGCGCTTCCAGGCGCTCGCCTGGTGGGACTGGGACCACGACCGCCTGCGCTCCGGCCTCGACGACTTCCGCAGCCTGTCCGCAGAAGCCTTTCTCGAGAAATACGGCGGCTGAGAGCGCTCAGCGGCTCGTGTAACCGCCGTCGACGAGGTGGTAGCTTCCGGTAATGAAGCTCGCCCGGTCGGAGAGCAGGAAGCAGGTCAGCGCCGAGACTTCCTCCGGCCGGCCGATCCGACCCGTGGGATGCAGGGCGGCCAGTTGGTCGAGCATGGCCTGGTCGAGGTTCTTCGACAGCAGCGGGGTATCGATGAAGGCCGGACCGACGGCATTAATACGCACGCCCTGCGCCGCATATTCCATCGCCGCCGTCTTGGTCAGGCCGAGAAGCGCGTGCTTCGCCGAGACGTAGGCGCAGGAGTTGGCGAATCCGACCGAGCCGAGGATCGAGCTCATGTTGACGATCGAGCCGCCGCCCGACTTCAGCATCGCCGCGATCTGGTACTTCATGCCGTAGAAAACGCCGTGGAGATTGACGTCGATGACATGCCGCCAGCCGTCGAGCGGGTAGTCGGCCGTCGCCGCGCTCGGTCCGCCGATCCCGGCGTTGTTGACGGCGAGATGCAGCCCGCCCGCGGTCTCCACGGCGAAGTCCACCATCTTCTCGACGGCCGCCGCATCGGCGACATCGACGGCGAAGGCATGGGCGCGCGCTCCGGCGTCGCGGACCCGCGCAGCGACCCTTTCGGCCGCGACCAGTTCCAGGTCGGCGACGACCACCTCGGCACCGCCGCATCCGAGTTCAAGCGCGACGGCTTCGCCGATGCCGGAACCGCCGCCGGTGACGATAGCCACCTTGTCTTCGAATTCGCGTCTCATCGTATCTCCTTTCGTTCGCCTGCCGGGCTCGCCTAGCCGATCGTTCGAGGCGCCGCCGTGACCTCGATCAAGAAGTAGCATTCTCGACGTCCACGACCTGTCACCTCGCGGTGACGATTGCGTGACCGCCCGCGCCGCCGGCGGCCGGCGGTGGAGTGTCACCGAACTGTCACGTCGACGACATGCAGCTTTCATCGCCGTCCGTTAGGGCCGGAATGCAAGCCGCTCACGGCCTGCGCGACCAGGGGAAAACGATGCTGGAAATCCGCGACGTGACGCGCAAGTTCGGCAGGAACACCGCCGTCGATAGCGTTGCGCTGCGCATCCCCCACGGCCAGATGATCGGCGTGATCGGCCGCTCCGGCGCCGGCAAGTCCACCCTGCTGCGCATGATCAACCGGCTGCTCGATCCGTCGCAGGGCTCGATCTTCTTCGATGGCGCGGAAGTCTCGGCACTCCGCGGCCTCGCGCTTCGCGGCTGGCAGCGCGACTGCGCCATGATCTTCCAGCAGTTCAACCTCGTGCCGCGCCTCGACGTCGTCTCCAACGTGCTGCACGGCACGCTCAACCGCCGCTCGACGACGGCGACGATCTTCAATCTCTTTCCGCAGGCCGACATCCACCGCGCCATCGACATCCTCGATCGACTCGGCATAGCCGATCATGCGCCGAAGCGCGTCGAAGCCCTTTCCGGCGGCCAGCAGCAGCGTGTCGCCATCGCTCGCGCCCTGATGCAGGATCCGAAGATCATCCTCGCCGACGAGCCGATCGCCTCGCTCGACCCGATGAACGCGCAGGTGGTCATGGACACGCTGCGCCGCATCAACGACGAGGACGGCCGCACAGTCGTCTGCAACCTGCACACGCTCGACACGGCGCGCCGCTACTGCGACCGCGTCGTCGGCATGCGCGACGGACGGGTCGTCTTCGACGGCCGCCCGGATGAACTGACGACGGCAGCGGCGCGCGAGATCTACGGCGCCGGCGACGACTTCTCCGAGGCCGCGACCTCGACGGCGATCGAGGCCCTCGAACCGATCCGCGACTTCGTGCGCGCGCCCGCCTTCGCCCTTTGACCCCTATCCCGGACAGCCGTCCGGACTCTTCCAACAGGAGACCGACCATGAAGAAGCTGCTTGCCGCCATCCTGGCGACCACCGTCCTCGCCGCCCCGGCGATGGCGGGGGACATCACCGAATTCCGCATCGGCCTGCTCGGCGGCGAAAACGCCCAGGACCGCCTGAACTCCAACGAGTGCCTGCGCGCCTACACGGAAGAACTGCTCGGCGTGCCGACCAAGCTGTTCACGCCCGCCGACTATGACGGCGTCATCCAGGGCCTGCTCGGCGGTTCGCTGGACATGGCGTGGCTCGGCGCCTCGGCTTATGCCAAGGCCTATCTCACCGACCCCGAGGCGGTGGAACCCTATCTCGTCAAGACCAACCTCGACGGCAGCTACACCTATCACTCGATCGCCTTCGCCCGTAAGGACAGCGGCATCACCTCGCTCGACGGCGTCAAGGGCAAGAAGTTCGGCTTCGGCGATCCGAACTCGACCTCGGGCTACCTGATCCCCTCGATCGAGATCCCGCAGGTCACCGGCGCTTCGATGAAGTCGGGCGAGTATTTCGGCGAGGTCGTCTTCACCGGCGGCCACGAGCAGACCATCGTCGCGGTCAAGAACGGCGACGTCGACGCCGGCGTGACCTGGGCCGACGGCCAGGGCAACTGGGAGGACGGCTACAATTCGGGCGCCCTGCGCAAGGCCGTCGATGCCGGCCTCGTCGACATGAACGACATCGTCGAGATCTGGAAGTCGAAGCCGATCCCGGAAGGTCCTATCGTCCTGCGCAAGGCGCTGCCGGACGACGTCAAGGCCAAGTTCGTGGCCATGATCGAGGCCATGCCCGAGAAGGACAAGGACTGCCTCTACAAGATCGCGGCCGGTGAGACGGCGGGCTTCAAGCCCGTCAAGCACGAAGCCTACGAGTCGATCATCGCCGTGCGCCAGGCACAGACCAACTGACGAGCAATCGGCAGGGGGGGGCCCCGCGGGCCCCCCCCGC
>CAYJMY010000054.1:5467-19272 GCA_964371125.1 uncultured Mesorhizobium sp.
ACAACCCCCCCCCCCCCCCCCCCGCCGGGGGGCCCCCCCCCGCCCCCCCCCGGGCCGGTACGGATACCGGGATGACCCTCACCAACGCCGCCGGGCCGGCTGCGATCAAGGCCGACTACACGGCGATGATCCAGCGCAAGCGCCTCTATTCCGGCCTGCTGACGATCGTCTTCGTCGCGCTGCTCGCCGCCGGTTTCAACATTGCCGACCGGCGCAATGCGGGCGGTTTCTGGGACGGCCTGCACAAAATCCTCGACTTCCCCGTCGAGCTCATCAGCGAGGCGTTCGACAAGGCGCCGGCCCTGCCGGGTCATCTGCTGCACTACTTCCCGGCGCTGGTCGAGACGATCAACATCGCCGCCGTGTCGACCCTGATCGGGGCCCTGATCGCGATCGTCCTGTCGCTGCTTTCGACACACGGCCTGGCGCGGTGGCCGCGCCTGATCCCGGTCTTCCGGCGGATGATGGACGTCATGCGCGCGCTGCCCGAGATCGTCATCGCGCTGGTGCTGATCTTCATCCTCGGCGGCGGCCCGGTTCCGGCCATGATCGCCATCGCCTTCCACACTGCAGGCGCGCTTGGCAAGCTGTTCTCCGAAGTCAACGAAAACGCCGACCTGAAGCCGGTCGAGGGGCTGGCCTCGGTCGGCGCCTCCTGGCTGCAGCGTATGTGGCTCGGCGTGTTGCCGCAGGTGATGCCCAACTACATTTCCTATGCGCTGCTGCGTTTCGAGATCAACGTGCGCGCATCCGCCATCCTCGGTTTCGTCGGCGCCGGCGGCATCGGCGCCGAACTGCGCGTGGCGATCAGCTGGGGCATTGGACGCTACGACGCCGCGGCGGCGATCTTCCTGCTCCTTTTCCTCACCATCGTGGTGATCGACCAGCTCTCGGGCCACGTCCGCAACCGTTTGGTCAAGGGAAGCTGATGGCGCTCCTCGACGCCGGCCTCGATCTTCCCGCCCGCAAGGCGGCCGCCGACAGGGCCTTTGCCCGCAAGCGCCTGTTCGCGCTGGGCGTCCCGGCCCTCGTCCTGGTCTACCTGACCTATGTCTTCTTCGCCTTCGACATGCCGGGCATCGCCGCGCGGGCAAAGCTGGAGAACGCCCGCATCCTGCTGGCCGATACCTACAGCTACAAGACCCATGTCGAGCGCGACAACCGCCGCCACGAGCTCAAGGTCGCGATCGAGGGCGAGGCGAAGGGCACCTATGCGGCCGGCAAATGGCCGGTCTGGGTGCGCCAGGAGGGCGAGGCCACCGTCATCGACCTCGGCGGCGGGCATGTGGTGCGCTTCGATCCGGACGCGGTCCGCTACGACATTCCCGGATACGGCCTCCTGACGATGGTGCAGCGACAGGATAGCGTGTCGCTCGACGCTCCGTCCGGGCTGCTGCCCGACTGGATCAACGCGTCCGACACGCGCGTAGCCGTCACCACCTCGGCCGGCCGGCTGACCGTCACCCGCAACCGCGCCGAGGTCTTCCGCTACGCCTTCGGCTGGGAGCTCTTCTGGTTCACCCTCGACAGCCCCTTCTACGGCAAGTCGCCGGGCGAGCTGTTCGCCATGGCGGCTTCCGGCGACCCCGTCCGGCCGGGACGGTCGAACATGTCGGCCATGATCTCCGATTTCTGGAACAATGGGATGTGGCGGCACGGCGATGTCGCCTGGGCGATGTTCGAGACCGTACTGATGGGCTTCCTCGGCACGATGGGCGCGGCGATCGCGGCGTTTCCGCTGGCCTTCCTCTCGGCGCGCCGCTTCGCTCCCGGATTTGCCGTGCGCTTCGGCGTGCGCCGGATCTTCGACTTCCTGCGCGGCGTCGACGGGCTGATCTGGACCATCGTGCTCAGCCGCGCCTTCGGCCCGGGGCCGCTGACCGGTTCGCTCGCCATGCTACTCACCGACACCGGAACCTTCGGAAAGCTGTTCTCGGAGGCGCTGGAGAACGTCGACGAGAAGCAGGTCGAGGGCGTGCGCTCCACCGGGGCGAACGCGCTGCAGCGCAGCCGCTTCGGCGTCATCCCGCAGGTGGCACCGGTGATCCTCAGCCAGGTGCTCTACTACCTGGAATCCAACACCCGTAGCGCCACGGTGATCGGGGCGATCGTGGGCGGCGGCATCGGACTGCTGCTGACCCAGGCGATCCAGACGCAGAAGGACTGGGAGGAGGTTTCCTACTACATCATCCTCACGCTCCTGATGGTGATGATGATGGACGTGCTGTCGGGCTGGCTGCGCCGAAAATTGATCGGCAAGTCTTCCGGCTCCGCCACCACGCATTAGGGGCGCTTCGGGAGATTCGGCGCACGGGCTGATGCGGGCCGGAAGGATAGCCGCGGGCGAAGTTTTGCTAGCCTGCCCGCCGTCGGCTACCTTCGTCATTCTGTCATGCAAATCGCCTAAGGCATCGAAGCCTGCGAGGATCCCCGATGCGCCACGCCATCTATTTCACGCCCGATCGTCACCATCCGCTGACGCGCACCGCGGCGGCTTGGCTCGGGCGCGACGCCTTCACCGGCGCGGTCGTCGCGCCGCCCGCCGTGTCGAGCCTTTCGCCGGCCGAAATCGCCTTCCACACGGCCGCCGCGCGCCGCTACGGCTTCCACGCCACCATCAAGGCGCCGTTCCGTCTCGCCGCAGGCGAAACCACATCGTCCTTGCTCGACGCGCTCGAGACCTATGCGCGAAAGACGGAGCCGGTCGTCGTGCCGCGGCTCGTCATCGGCCAGATCGACGGGTTCTTCGCGCTTCTCCCGTCTGGCGGCTTTGCCGAAATCAAGTCGTTTGCCGCCTCGGTCGTCGAGGCTTTCGACCGCTTCCGCGCTCCGATCACCGAGGCCGAGATCGAGCGGCGCAATCCCGAGACGCTGAGCGCGGAGCAGTTCCGCAACCTCTGCCAATGGGGCTACCCCTACGTGTTCGACGCCTTCCGCTTCCACATGACGCTGTCGGGACGCGTTTCCGGCGACGAGGCCGCACGCGTCCGCGCCGCCATCGAGGAAGTCTTCGAGCCCGTTCTCGCCGAGCCGGTTTCGATCGACGGCCTCGCCGTGTTCGTCGAACCGGACGCGGGCGGCCCTTTCAACGTCCTGTCGCGCCATGCCCTGCAACCAGTGCAGGAAAGAAAGTTCGCCTGATGACCGCCGAAACCATTCTCAGCAACGCGCAACTGGTCCTGCCCGACGAGGTCATCCGCGGCTCCGTCCTGGTTCGCGACGGCAAGATCGCCGACATCTCCACGGGCAACGCCCGATCGGGCGAGGACCTCGACGGCGACTATCTGATCCCTGGTCTGGTCGAGCTGCATACCGATCACCTCGAAGGGCACTATGCGCCGCGCCCCAAGGTGCGCTGGAACCCCATCGCGGCCGTACTCGCCCACGACGCGCAGGTCGCAACCGCCGGTATCACGACCGTGTTCGACGCCCTTCGCGTCGGCCTCGACGACGACGCCGACATGACCGCGCAGGAGATGCGCCACCTCGCCGACGCGATCGAGAACTGCGTGCGCGAGGACCGCGTCCGCGCCGACCACTTCATCCACTTGCGCTGCGAGGTGTCCGCGCCCGACTGCCTCGAGGGCTTCGGGTATTTCGACGGCGACGAGCGGGTGCGCATGGCGTCCCTGATGGACCACGCGCCGGGGCAGCGCCAGTTCGCCCGGATCGAGGCCTACGCGACCTACTACCAGGGCAAGTTGAAGATGACCGACGAGGTCTTTCGCGCCTTCTGCGAACGGCGCATGCGCGAATCGGCCGAGAACTCGCCAAGGCACCGCATCGCCATCTCGGAAGCCTGCCGCGAGCGCGGCATCGTCCTCGCCAGCCATGACGACGCGACCGCCGACCATGTCGTCGAGGCGATCGAGCAAGGCATCCGCGTCGCCGAGTTCCCGACCACCATCGAGGCGGCGAGGGCTTCGAAGGAAGCCGGACTCGGCGTTCTCATGGGCGCGCCCAACATCATGCGCGGCGGGTCGCACTCCGGCAACGTTTCCGCCCGGACGCTCGCCGAGGGCGGCATGCTCGACATCCTGTCGTCGGACTACATTCCCTTCAGCCTGATCCAGTCGGCGTTCTTCCTCGGCGAGGTCGTCAACGCGATCTCGCTTCCGCAAGCGGTTGCCAAGGTGTCGCGCAATCCGGCCACGGCCGTCGGTCTCGACGACCGCGGATCGATCGAGATCGGCCGGCGCGCGGACCTCGTCAGGGTTCGCCTCGACGAGCACGTGCCGGTCGTGCGCACGGTCTGGCGCGAGGGCAGGCGCGTCGCATGATGAATTCGGCGACGATCGAGCGCGAGATGGCGAATGACGGTCGGCCTATGGGCGAGGGCGTGTTCGTCGCGGTGGTCGGGCCGAGCGGCGGGGGCAAGGATTCTCTGATCGCCTTCGCGCGCGCCCGCCGCGCCGGCGAAGGGGCGATCGAGTTCGTCCGCCGCGTCGTCACCCGGCCGAGCGACGCGGCGGCCGAAGACCACGACAGCCTGTCGGACGAAGAATTCGGCGCGGCCGAGGCGCGCGGCGAATTTGCCCTATCCTGGCGCGCACACGGGCTGAGCTATGGCCTTCCGGCAAGCGTCGACCGCGGCATCGAGGCGGGCCACGTCATGGTCGCCAACCTGTCGCGTGCGGCGATCCCCTCCATCACCCGCCGCTACGCCAGCGTCATCGTCGTCGAGGTGGTGGCGGACCCGGAGATCCTCGCCGGCCGTATCGCCGGGCGCGCCCGCGAGAGCGCCGGCGACGCCGCGGCCAGGCTGGCGCGGCGCGCGGCCATCGACGCCGGCGGCGCGACGGTGGTCACTCTGGACAATTCCGGCGCGCTGGAGGTTGCCGGCGAGCGCTTCGTCGACCTCCTGCGCCGGGCGCTCGCCCACGCTGCGATTGCCGGCGCGGTCTGACGGTTTCCCGCGGGCCGGCGCCGGGGTTTTACGCGACTACATGTCGATGCGCAGGATGTGATTGTCCCAGGCATAGCCGGCGAAGGTCGTCGCCGACCCGCCGTCGTCTACGAGTTCGCCCGTGCCGGTCGATACGAGATAGTCCGCCCCCTCGGGCGCGACGCCGCATACCTCGACCAGCCGGCGGACCTCGCGGAGCCTGCGCGCTCGCGCGTCGATGACGGCGAGGCAGTTGCCCTGCGGCGACGACACCGCGACCATGCCCGCCTCCCGGTTTGCGGCGACCGAGCCGACATAGTTGCGCAGGCCGAGAAGGTCTTTTTCCGGCATGTCGAGCATCGAGAGTTCCTCGCCCCGCCGCGCCATGCCGACGAGCGGCGGCCGCTCGGTTGCCGGCCCCTCATGCTGGCAGCCGAACCACACCGTGCCGTCGGCGTCGACATCCATGTGGCGGATCGACAGCTGGTGCAGCGCCGGCGGTAGTTCGTGTTTTTCGATGAGCTCGCCGATCAGCCGGTCGAGGAGGATGAAGGAGGGCTTCATCGTGGCGATGTTGAGCTTCGCCCGACCGAAATCGGGATGAGTCTCGATTCCGCCATTGGCGATGGCGAGCGTCCGGCCGTCGCCGAGCAGGACCATCTCGTGCGGTCCTACCCCGCGGGTGGGGAATTCTCCGACTCGGGCAAACCCGTTCCGAGCGTCGTAGACGCCGACGACGCCGACCGCATCGTCGAAGGCGTTCTCCGTCGCGTAGAGCAGCGACCCGTCCGGAGAAAACACACCGTGGCCGTAGAAGTGCCGGCCCTCGGCGCTGGCGATGGTCACCGGCGCGGACCGGCCGGTGTGGTCGAAGACGGTCATGAACGTGCCCGGCTGGCGGGCGAAGACCACCGACCGTCCGGAGACCGGATCGTAGGTGACGTCGTGGCCGCGGTCGGGCAGCGCGACGGCATGGATCAGTTCGGATCGCTCCGACAACACCGCCACGCCGTAGCCGCCGTCGCGTCGTTGGTAAGCCGTGGCGAACACAGCGTCGCTCTTCGCCAGCGCCTCGGCGCCGCGCGGCAGCAGCGACAGGGCGAAGCCGGCGCCCGCGGCGCGCAGGAAACGGCGGCGGTCGACGAGGTCCATGGTCAATCCCCGTCGAGCGAGGAGAAGCCGGCGGTCAGGCCGAGTTCGGCGGCGAGCCGCGTCCCGAACAGTTCGCTCAGGCTCTTCGACACGATGCGTAGGTAGGCGAGCGCGTCGCGCCGCGCCGGATCCCTCAGCACCTCCTCGATCGGCCCGCGCACGCCTTCGGCCGCGCGTGCCGCATTGGCGAATTCGAAGCGGATCGAATCGGCGATCCACGCCTTGTCGGCCGGCAGGGCGTCGCCGAGCCCGGACGCCTCGAACAACCGTGACAGGCCGGCAACGTCCGCCGCAAGGCTGGCGGCGGTCAGGTCGGAGCGCCAGAACAGCGCCTGCTTCGGCTTGTCGTCGGCGCTCGCTTCGCCGAGGAAGCCGAGCCGCTGGTCGCGGACCAGTTCGAGACCGTCGACGAAGACCGCCAGCAACTCGTTGAGCGCCTCCGTCTCGTCGCGGAAGTATGGGTTTGCCTCCCCGGGATGCGACCAATGGCCGGCGTAGCCGTCGGGTTTCGCCCACGCCTCCGCGACGCCCCCGGCGATGCCGGAGGCGTTCCGGGCGATGGCGGCGGCATAGGCGCAACGATAGCCGTCGGCGCTGGCGAGCGTTTCCGAGCCTGTCCCGAACAGGACGAACTCGAGCGCGCCGAGACCCTGCATGGCGACGCTCTTCCCCGCCAGCGATGCGGGGTCGGATGCGGTCGGATCCTCAGTGGCGAGCGCCGCCTGCACCTGCTTCAGGCCGGTGCCCTTTCGGTCGGGCCAGAACAGGATCCTTTCGAGCCGGTTCTCTTCCGTCACCGGGCCGACGCGCAGCAACTCGATCCGCGACCATGCCTCCACGGTCCTTCCGAAGGCCGCCCGGGTATCGTCCAGACCCCTAGACGACGGCGCTGCGCACAGCGTTGCGACGGCGTCGGCGAGGTCGGCCGCGCTGGCGTGGAACTCCGTATAGGCCGGGCGCACATAGCCCCCGATCGTTGACTTGATGGCGCCGTGTGCGCCTTGCGCCGCCGCGCCCGTCACCGGCAGCGCGAGCCAGGCCGCGATGCCCATGGCGAGGCGGATGCTCACAGCGACTCCAGGAAGGCGACGAGGGCGTCGCGATCGGACCTGTCGAGCGCTGCGAAGCCGTCGCGCGCCGCCTGAGCCTCTCCGCCGTGCCACAGGATCGCTTCCGTCAGGTTCCGCGCGCGGCCGTCATGAAGGAAGAAAGTGTGGCCGCTGACAGTCTCGGTCAGACCGATCCCCCACAGCGGCGCGGTCCGCCAATCGCTCCCGGTGGCGTCGCCGACCTGCTGCCCGTCGGCGAGGCCTTCGCCCATGTCGTGGAGCAGGAAATCCGAATATGGCCAGATCAGCTGGAAGGCGTGGGCCTTGTTCGGCGCGTCGCGGCGAGTGACGTATTTCGGCGTGTGGCAGCCGACGCAGCCCAGATCGTAGAAGATCTTCTTGCCCGCGAGTACGGTAGCGTCGCCGACGTCCCGGCGCGCCGGCACCGCGAGGTTCTGCGAATAGAAGGTGACGAGGTCGAGAACGGGAGCCGGCGCCTCGACGTCGCCCAGCCGCGCCTGAACGCCGTCGGGCATGTCCAGGCAAGCCTTCTGCGCAGGGGTGCAGTCGCCCCAGTGGGTGGGCACGTCGGGCGTCGAGATGCCGATGTCGCCGGCGAACGCGCCTGCCGACTGCTGCCGCACCGACGGCGTCTGCGCCTTCCAGCCGAAGCGGCCGAGCGTCAGTTCGACCGAGACGCCGTCGCGCACCACCTGCGGCTTGCCCGAGATGCCGTCGCCGTCGCGGTCGTCGGGGTCGGCGCGCGCCAGAATGTCGGCGGGATGGATCTGTTCGACGAGGCCGAGGCCGATCATCTGCGGCGTGACGCGCGGCGAAAGCGTCGTGTTGGCGCCGAGCGGCCCGTCGGAAAGGCCTTCGACCGAATAGCTCGGCCTGCGAAGCGAGACGACCGTCCCGTCGCCGAGCGTGACCGGCACGTCCTCGTAAGAAATGACCATTCGGCCCTCGCCCGGCATGCCGGGTACGGCAAGGTCCTGCAACTGGCCGCCGTAGACCGGATCGGGAAAGTTCAGCGCGGCCTTGTCGGCGGCCAGCGCCTTCTCCTCGGCCGTCGAGGCCTGGCGCGCCAGGCGAAGGAACATCGAGGTCGCGTCCGGATTGCCTTCCGGCGGATGGCCGCGACCGTCCTTCAGGTGGCAGCTCTGGCAGGCGCGGGCGTTGAACAGCGGCCCGAGACCATCCGAGGCTTGCGTCGAGGACGGCGGCGAGACCCACAGCTTGCGGAAGATACCGTTGCCGAGCTTGAAGGTCGCCTCTTCCCCGAAGGTGATGTTGGCCGAGGAATGGGAGTAGGCGTTGGCGTCGACACGCTTGCGCGACGTTCCCGCGCCCCCCTGCATGGTCTCGAACGGTTCGGCTCGGGTGAAGTCGGCGGTCCGAGCGGTGATTGCCGCGACCCGGGCGAGATCCTCCGCACTGAGATCGTCTCGCAGGGGTGAGAGACCGGGAGGAGCGGAACCGGCAGTCGCGGCGACCAGTCCGAAGAGGCCGTAAACGAGAATGACGCGCGCCGTCGTGCCGGCGCGCGTGCTTCCGAAGGCTATCGTACGCATGTTCGTGATCCATCGGCGGCGCAACTGCCGGCCTGCGCCGCCCTGCTTTGCCTACTCGGCCTCGTTCGCCGGCGCGGCATTGAGAAGGCCGTACTTCTCCTCGCCGATCGTCGCCAGCAGGTCGAGCTGGGTCTCCAGAAAATCGATATGCCCTTCCTCGTCGGCGAGCAGTTCCTCGAACAGATGCATCGTCACGTAGTCGCCGACTTCTGCGCAGATCTCGCGCGACCTCTTGTAGGAGGTGCGCGCGTCGTATTCGCCGGCGAGATCGGACTCCAGAACCTCCTTCACATCCTGCCCAATGCGCAGCGGGGCGACCGACTGCAGGTTGGGATGGCCTTCGAGGAAGATGATGCGGGCAATGATCTTGTCGGCATGCTGCATCTCCTCGATGGATTCCGCACGCTCCTTCCTGGCGAGCTTGGTGTAGCCCCAGTCCTCCAGTAGCCGGTAGTGGAGCCAGTACTGGTTGACGGCGCCCAACTCGAGGAAGAGAGCTTCGTTAAGCCGCTCGATGACCTGCTTTTCGCCTTTCATGGGTCCTGCTCCCGAATTGGCCGCGCAAGCTTCTGACGCGGTCCAGGTGTGAAACGATCTCACTCGCCCTCGCCTCCGAGCGCGTGTGATATTCCTCGGTTACCCGAATGATCGTTTCGACCACATTCGGGAAACAGCCGCAACAACGGCCACGCTTGTGCAGCGCGTGGTAGACCTTCGCGGGCACGATCAGCGACCAGGGATCCTGGTCGAGCAGTTGAACGATCGTGTCCACGATCTCCTTTTCCGTGATCAGATTGCAGTGGCAGATGAGCATTTTCTGGTCCGGGCTTTCGGACGGCCAAGAAGCCGTCCGTTTGCTAGAAGCACGAAATCGGGAACCGTTCTTTGACTTGCCTCACTTAAAGACTTTGTCGGGCGCATCCAGGCTGTCGGAGCTTTCGAAGGCGATGCTCTCGAGCTTCAGCGCTGTCACGGCGCGTTCGATCGAGCGTGTCTGGTCGACGAGGGCATCGATAGCCGCCTGCACGGTGGCGTTGCCCTCGGCATTGGCCTCGCCGATCTGCTGGTCGTAGGCCTCGCCCCTGGCCACGCGCGCACCGATCGCCTCCATGGCGGCGACGGTCGCGTCGAGCTTCGCCGACAGTTCGGCGTCGATGGCGGGATCCACGGCCTTCACCAGTTCGGCAAGGGAAGTGCCCGCGACCGTCGACCCGTCGATCCGCTTGTAGGATCCGCGATAGACGTTGCGGATGCCGACGACGTCCTGGAGGTGCGACACATGGGTATTGTCCGAGAAACAATCATGCTCCTCCTCCGGATCGTGCAGCAGCAGGCCGAGCTTCATCCGTTCGCCGGCAAGCTCGCCGTAGGAAAGCGAGCCCATGCCTGTCAGGATGACCGAGAGCCCGACCTCCGGGCTGCTTTCGGCAAGGGCCTTGCGCGCCGCGCCGTGCGGCCGCCAGTTGGCGACCATCTCCTCGAGGTCCGCCACGAGCAGAGCGGTCGCCGAAGACAGGTACCGGCCGCGGCGGTCGCAGTTGCCGCCGGTGCAGTTGGCGACGTCGAAATCGGTATACGGACGCGCGCCGGCGCCGGGTCCTGTGCCGTTGAGGTCCTGGCCCCAGAGCAGGAACTCGATCGCATGGTAGCCGGTCGCGACATTCGCCTCGATGCCGCCGGCCTCCTGCAGTGTGCCGGACAGGAATCCCGGCGAGAGGTCGGAAGCATCCACCGTTGCACCATTGATCTCGATCGACGGATTGGCGATGACGTTGGCCGTGTAGAGCGTGTTTTCGTCGGACTCGGTACCGTAGTTCGCATCGACATAGTCGATCAGGCCTTCATCCAGCGGCCAGGCATTCACACGGCCTTCCCACTCGTCGACGATGGCGTTGCCGAAGCGGTAGACCTCGGTCTGCTGGTACGGGATCCGTGCGGCCCTCCATGCATCGCGGGCCGCCGCGAGCGATTCCGCCGACGGCGCGGCGATCAAGGCATCGACCGCGCTCTTCAGATGCTTGGCCGTTGCGAGCGAATCCTCGTACTTGGCCTGGGCGATGTCCGCGTAGTTGGCGAGAACGGCCGACGGTTCCGCCGCCTTCGCGGGGAGAATGAACGCTGCGGCCGTCAGGGCAGCCGTCGCGATGAGGGCGTGGAACTTGCCCGAACGAATTGCCGGTCGCATCGACATGGGTCTGTCTCTCTTGGCAGAAGCGTAACAAGGCCCCCGAAATCGAGGGCGATTGTCGCATATGGTCAACTTCATTAGTCGCGCAATCCACACCGTGTCAACGACACCGAGATAGAAATAGCGGGTTAAATCAATAACTTAGAATTATTCTAAACTGGAATTGTCATCTTTTAGGGTTCCGTGACCCGTGTAGCGCCCTGCCACAGCGCAGGACGACATAAATATCTCCACGACCTACTCGCCGCGGAGCGCGGATTATTTGACTTTTGTCAGCGCTCGTGACTATTGTCTAACACGGGAGGACGACCGCCATGCCGATCAGGCCGGCAGACCAGATCATCCACAAGGCCGCCTGGCTGTATTATACGCATGGCCTGCGTCAGGACGAGGTCGCGCGCGAGCTCGACATCTCGCGCGCGTCGGTGGCGATGTATCTGCGCAAGGCACGCGACACCGGCATCGTCAACATTGCAACGTCCACCCAGCTCTTCTCGGACGACGTACTGGCGCGCGAGATCGAGGACGCGCTCGGCCTCGATACGGTGTGGGTCGTGCCGGAGGCCGGCCGCAGCACCGAGAACGAGGTGGCGCTGGTCGCGGCGAGCGCCTTTCTCGAGCAGGTCAGACGGGGCGACCGAATCGGCGTCGCCTGGGGCCGAACCGTCTATGCAATCGCCGACGTGATGCCCTTCGCCGACCTGCAGGACGTCGTCGTCGTCCAGCTCTGCGGCAATCTCGGCGCGCCTTATTCCTATCGCCCCGACGAATGCACGATGGAGATCGCCCGGCGGCTGAACGCCAAGGGCCTGAATTTCTATGCCCCGCTGGTGCTGACGTCGGAACGGCTGGCGGCGGAACTGCGCGACGAGCCGGTGATCCGCGAACAGCTGGCCGGCATTTCCCAGTGCAACATCGCGCTCTACTCGGTCGGCACGGTCGACGAGGACAGCCACGTGGTGAAGTGCGGTGCGCTGACGCCGGACGAGTTGCGGGCCTTGCGGGCCGAGGGCGCGGCCGGTGTCATCGCCGGCCAGATCATCGACAAGAACGGCGCGGCGCTGGACTGCAGCTACAACCGCCGCGTCATTTCCGCGGACCTGGGCTCTCTGCGCGCGATTCCGAAACGGATGATGGTGGTGCACGAGGACGTCAAGCTCGACGCCCTGCGCGCCGCTTTCGCGGGCGGCTTCGTCACGCACCTGGTGGTCGCGGCACCTCTCGCCCGGCGGCTGCTCGACCTGGCGCCGGGACGGGAAAGCACGCCGGCCGCGGTCGCACGGTGAAAGCATCCGGACCCTTGAGACCGCGACTGCGGTTCTGTCGAAAACTGCGAAC
Source organism: uncultured Mesorhizobium sp. (assembly GCA_964371125.1). Lineage (GTDB taxonomy): Bacteria > Pseudomonadota > Alphaproteobacteria > Rhizobiales > Rhizobiaceae > DUSC01. The sequence goes on from CAYJMY010000054.1 coordinate 17,654, forward strand.
GGAAACGACATGAAGAGCCTCTGGAACGACGACGACGCCGAGAAGATGGTTGCCGACTACGCCGCCCGGGGCGTCTCGCGCGATCTTGCCCTCCGGGTCTATACGACGCGCCTGCTCGGCGGCGATCCGCGGCTCGTGCTCCACGGCGGCGGCAACACATCGCTGAAGACCCGCGTCGCCGATCTCCTCGGCGACGAGTGGGACGTGCTCTGCGTGAAGGGCAGCGGTTGGGACATGGGCGTGATCGAACCGCAGGGCCTGCCGGCCGTGAAGCTGGCGCCGCTGCTCAAGGCACGGGCGCTGTCGGTCCTGTCGGACGAGGACATGGTGGCGCTGCAGCGCGCCAACCTGGTCGATCCGTCGTCGCCGAACCCTTCCGTGGAGACCCTCCTACACGCCCTCCTGCCGCACAAATTCGTCGATCACACCCATTCGACCGCCGTCCTCGCCATCGTCGACCAGGGCGACGAAAGCGAGGCGCTCTGCCGCAAGGTGTTCGGCCCGCGCATGGGCTACGTGCCCTACATCAAGCCCGGCTTCGACCTCGCCAAGGCGGCCGCGGAGGTATTCGACCGCGATCCGACGGTCGACGGCCTGATCCTCGACAAGCACGGCATCTTCACCTTCGGCGACAGCGCCGAAGAGGCCTACGGCCGCATGATCCACTGGGTGACGGTCGCCGAGGACTACGTCGCGGCGAACGGCCGCCCGCTTTCCACGGCCGCGGTTGCGTCGGACCTGGCCGCGCCGGGCGAGATCGCACCGCTCTTGCGCGGCGCAGTCGCCTACCCGCGCGGCGAGGGCGCGTTCGACCGCTTCGTTGCCGATTTCCGCACCTCGGACCGGGTTCGCGCGTTCCTCGCTTCGAGCGACCTGCAGCGGCTGGCGGACACGGGCGTCAGCACGCCGGACCTGTCGATCCGCATCAAGACGGGCCCCGTCGTGTTGCCTTCGCCCCGGTCGGGCGACCTTCCCGGCTTCGCCGCAGCAGCCCGGCAGGCGATCGCGGACTATGTGGCCGCCTACACGGACTACTTCCGGACGAACGACGCGCGCGACGACGTCGCAAGGACGATGCTCGACCCGATGCCGCGGCTCGCCCTCGTTCCGGGCCTGGGCATGTTCGGCTTCGGCCGGACGCTAAAGGATGCCAGGATCGCCTCCGACGTCGGCGAGATGTGGATCGAGGCGGTCGCCGGTGCCGAGGCGATCGGCCGCTTCCGGCCGCTGTCCAAGCCCGAGCTGTTCGAGCTCGAGTACTGGTCGCTGGAACAGGCCAAGCTCGCCGGCAACAAGCCGAAGCCGCTGACCGGCCAGATCGTGCTGGTCACCGGCGGCGGCGGTGCGATCGGCGCCGCGACGGCAAGGCTGTTCGCTGCGAACGGCGCGCATGTCGTCGTCGCCGACACCGACGAGGACAAGGCGAAAACCGCCGCGAGAGCCGCGGGCAACGCTTCGATAGGGGTCGTTTGCGATGTCACCGATCCGGCTTCGGTGCGCCGCGTCTTCGATGCGGCCGTCGCACAGTATGGCGGCATCGACATCGTCGTCTCCAACGCCGGAGCGGCATGGGAGGGTGGCATCGGCGAGATCGACGACGCGCTGCTGGATGTCATCTG
>CAYJMY010000054.1:19282-24147 GCA_964371125.1 uncultured Mesorhizobium sp.
TCGCCCACCAGTCTGTCGCGCAGAACGCCGTCCGCCTGTACAAGCTTCAGGGCGAGCGCGGCGTGCTGCTCTTCAACACCTCCAAGCAGGCGGTCAATCCGGGACCGAAGTTCGGCGCCTACGGCCTGCCGAAGGCGGCGACACTGTTCCTGTCGCGCCAGTATGCGCTGGAATACGGCGAGATCGGCGTTCGCTCCAACGCCGTCAACGCCGACCGCATCCGCTCCGGCCTCCTGACCGGCGACATGATCGCCAGCCGTTCGAGGGCCCGCGGGCTGACCGAGAAGGACTACATGGCCGGCAACCTGCTCGGCCTCGAGGTGACGGCGGAGCACGTCGCCCAGGCCTTTCTGCACCAGGCGCTCGCCGAGCGCACCACGGCCGACGTAACTACGGTCGACGGCGGCAACATCGCCGCCGCGCTGAGGTAAAGGCGATGAGCCCGCAAGAGATCGTGCAAGGGCAACTCGACGCCTACAATGCCCGCGACATCGAAGCCTTCATGAGCTTCTGGGCCGACGATGCTTGCCTGTATGAGCATCCTTCAAAGCTGCTTGCCAGCGGCGCTTCCGACATACGGGAACGCCATGTCGCGCGCTTCGCCGAGCCAAGCCTGCATGGCAAACTCGTCAACCGCATGGTCCAGGGCGGCTGTGTCATCGATCAAGAACTTGTCACGCGTACCTTTCCCGAAGGACCCGGCGCGATCGAGGTCATCGCAATCTACGAGATTCTCGACGGCAAGATCGCCAACGCCTGGTTCGTCTTCGGGCCTAGGAAATCGACCGTGGCGTAGCGATCGTCCGGCCCGCCACCTCAGGCAAGATCGGTCAGGGCGAAATCGTTCCCCTTGTATGCCAGGGGAACGCCGAGCGCCTTGGCGCAGGCATAGGCGAAGCAGTCGCCGAAATTGAGCGCAGCAGGATGGCCGACGATCTTGCCGTAGATCGAACTGGCACCGATGGCCTCATCGCCGATTTCAGCTGAGATATCGACGACCTTCGCACTCATCCATTCCGTCAAGGCATCGACCGACTCACGCGCCTGCATGAGTGATTCGCGTGTGGGCCGGAAATCGGCGCCTCGCTCCTTCGACTTGGTGCGTGCTAGGGCTGTGACCGCCTCGAAGCGGACGAGAGGGGAGATATAGATTTGCTCGATGTCGTCGCCGCGAAGGCGTTCGGCCAACACTTCGCCGTCGGCCTCGCGTCCCAATATTGCGACGATCACCGAAGCATCCACGAACATCAGTTGTCGCCCCACATCTCGTCCATGAAACGTTTCATGTCAAAGTTTGGATCGCTTGGTCCCATCGCGTCAGCAAGGGCCATCGCCTGCAAGAACCGCTTGTCAGAGCGATCTCTGCGCCTCGTTCGCTCCAACTCGTTCCTAAGGGCGGTCCGAACCACTTCCTTCTTGGTCGCCGCCTTGGTGACTTTCTGAAGCTCGGTCGCCAGCGCGTCGACCTCGTCGTCGCGAATGAAAAGCGCCATCGGATATCTCCTTCAGATATCCAGATATACGCTCTGTATATCTTGCGCGCAACGTAAAGGGCGGCCGTGCGGCCGCCCTTTCGCAATCCAGCCCTGCAGCCGAAATCACTTCGCGTTCGGATTAGGCATCCAGGCGGGCATCGCCACATCGGCATGGGCGAACTGCGGCAGTTTCGCCGACAGGTCTTCCATGTTCTTGATGTCGTTGTCGTTGAGGTCCTTCTGCGTGATCAGCGTCGGCGGCACGATGACGCTCGTGCCGGGGTTCTCGCCGGCGAGCAGCATGGCCAGCGCACGCACCGAGACCTGGCCGACGACGGCCGGGTTGGTTGCGGCGGTCGCGGCCCAGGCGCTGTCGGTCTCGCGCATCGCCGCGATGTCGGAGGTCGAGATGTCGGCCGAGTAGATCTTGATGTCCTTCGACAGGCCGGCCTCGTCGACCGCGATCTTCACGCCCTTGGCGAACTCGTCATAGGGCGCGAACATCACCTTGATGTCGGGATTGGCCGACAGCACCGAGCGCGCCTGGTTGGCCACCGAGTTGGCGATGGGATTGTCCAGCGTACCGAACATCGCAGCCTCGTTGATGCCGGGGTACTTCTTCTTGAACTCCACCCAGGTCTCGTTGCGGCGGTCGAGCGGCGCGATGCCGGCGACATAGACATAGCCGGCCTTCCAGCTCTCGCCATTGTCCTTGATGGCCTGTTCCAGCGCCAGCCGGGCGAGGTCGCGGTCGGACTGCTCGATCTGCGGGATCTTGTCGTTCTCGACATTGACGTCGAAGGCGACGACCTTGATGCCGGCGTCGACCGCGCGCTGCGCCGCGTCCTTCATCGATTCCGTCAGGCCATGCTGGATGATGATGCCCTGCACGCCGAGCGCGATCGCCTGGTCGACCATGTCGGCCTGCAGCGCGGCATCCTGGCGGCTATCGAGCACGCGCAGGTCGACGCCCAGCGCCTTGGCCTGCGCCTCGACGCCCGAGAGATATGCCTGGAAGAAGTCGCCCGTCGACAGGTAGCGCACCAGCGCGATCTTGACGTTGCCGGGATTGTCGAAGGGCGCCGGCTTGTCCTGCGCCATGGCAGGAGCGAAGCCGAGCATGGAAGCGCCCATCAGGCCGAGCGCCAGTTTCGAGATAGTCCTGCGTGTAAGCGTCATCAATGTTTCCTCCGTTGTTGGCCGGTAGTCCGGATCGGGCTATCGCTTGCTCCTGTTCGACAGGGCAAAGGTGAACACCAGCGCCACGACAAGGACGGCGCCCTTGACGAAGTCCTGGGTGTAATAGGGCGCGTTCATCATGGTCAGCCCCTGCAGGAGCACGCCGACGAACAGCGCGCCGACCGCGGTGCCGAAGGCGTTGGGCTTGGCGGCACCGAGTACCGCGAAACCGATCAGCGCCGCGGCGACGGAGTCGAGCAGGAGATTGTTACCCGAGGCGATGTCGCCGCGTCCAAGCCGGGCGGCGAGCAGAATCCCGCCGATGGAGGCGAAGATTCCGGAAATCACATAGGCCCAGATCTTGTATGCCTTGACAGGCGCGCCGGCGAGTTCCGCCGCCCTTTCGTTGCTTCCCACCGCGTACATCATGCGGCCGAAGCGCGTGTATTCGAGGAAGAACCAGATCACCAGCGCGAGCACGATCAGCACCACCACCGACACCGGGACCAGGTTGGGGATGAAGAAATCGAAGCGATGGCGGCCGAGCGCCAGGAACGCGTCGCTGAACTTGCCGTTGGCCACCGAACCGTCCGGCATGGTCATGCCGGTGGCGATCGAGCGGCCCTCGGTCGGGATGCGCTGCAGGCCGACCAGCAGGAACATCATGCCGAGCGTGGCGAGCAGGTCGGGTACGCGCATATAGACGATCAGGAAGCCGTTGATCAGCCCCACCAGGGCGCCGATGACGAGGCAGGCCATCACGGCCACGAAGGCGTTCTGCTCCAGCACCACCATGACGTAGGCCGCCGCCATCATGGCGCTGGTCGCGACCGAGCCGATCGACAGGTCGAAACCGCCGACCACCAGCGTGGCGGTCACGCCGAGCGCCAAGACGCCGGTAATGGCGACCGACTGGAAGATGAAGACGGCGCTCTGCGGCGAGGCGAACCCCTGCGCAGCCGCGGCGAAGAAGACGATCAGGCCGAAGAGCAGCGCCAGGAAGCCGTAGCGGATGGCGACGTCACGGATCATCGCAGCGCCTCCCGCCGCCCGGATGCTGCCGGTTCCCGTGCCTGCGTCATTCCCGGTATCCCCTTACGCTGCATTCCTAGCGCCCTGCCCGGCGACCTCGGCCAGGAGGCGATCCATGTCGATGCCGGCGTTGACGTGCTCGCCGACGATCGTGTGCTCCGACATCACCAGGATGCGGTCGGCGGTCTCCAGCGCCTCGTCGAGCTCGGTCACGAAGATCAGCGTCGCGCGCCCGGCCGCGCTCGCCCTGAGCTTGGCCGCGATGTCGTGGCGTGCCGCGATGTCGACGCCCTGGAACGGTTCGTCGAGCATGAACAGCGCGGCACCCTGCGCCATCCAGCGCGCGACCATGACCTTCTGCTGGTTGCCGCCCGACAGCGTCGCCATGTCGTCGCGCTCGCTGCGGCAGACGATGCCGAGCTCGGCGATCTGCTTTCGTGCAAGCGCGCGCTCCGCGCGTCGCCGCGAGATGCCGAATGCCGACAGGCGGCGCAGGAACGGCAGGCTCATGTTCTCGTAGACGTTGAAATCGCGGACGATACCGTTTTCCGACCGGTCCTTGGCGACGAGATGGGCGCCCGACGCAATGGCCTCTCCGGGCGAGGCGGGCGCATAGGGCGCGCCGTTCAGCACCATCGTTCCGCCGAGTGGTCGACGCGCGCCGAACAGCGTTTCCGCCAGTGCGGTCTTGCCGACGCCGACGAGGCCGGTGATGGCGACCACCTCGCCGTCGCCGAGGCCGAGCGAGAACGGCCGTGCGCCTTCCGCGAGCCTCAGGCCCTCGGCGGAAAAGACGGTGCGGGTCGCCGCGCGCGGCTCGATCGTGCGCCGCCCCATCGCCTGGCCGAGCATGGCATTGACGGCGGCCTCGTAGTCGAGCGGCCGTTCGGCGAAGACGCCGGCGATCTGGCCGTCGCGCAGCGAAATGATGCGGTCGGCGAGGCGCCTGATGTCGGACATACGGTGCGAGATGTAGAGGATCGCCACGCCGCGATCGCGCAACCTGTCGATCAGCGCAAATAGCCGGCTGGCCTCCGCGCTCGACAGCGAGGAGGTCGGCTCGTCGAGGATCAGCACCTTCGGCTCGTGCGCCATGGCGCGTGCGATCGCCACCATCTGCCGGTCGGCGAGGGACAGGTCCGCGATCGCCGCGCCGAGGTCGATGTTGAGACCCATGCG
>CAYJMY010000055.1:0-23592 GCA_964371125.1 uncultured Mesorhizobium sp.
TGGAAGCCGACCATGTTGTAGAGCGTGCCGAGCGCGTTGTCCTGGCGCAGTTGCACGACCGCGTAGGCCTTGACCGACGGGTTATGGCTGTTGGTCAGCCCCATCGGCTTCATCGGGCCGTGGCGCAGCGTCTCGACGCCGCGTTCGGCCATCACCTCGATGGGCAGGCAGCCGTCGAAATAGGGCGTGCCCTCCCACTCCTTGAACTCGGTCTTGCCGCCGTCGATGAGCGCCTGGACGAAGGCGAGATACTGCTCCTTGTCCATCGGGCAGTTGATATAGTCCTTGCCGGTGCCACCCGGCCCGACCTTGTCGTAGCGCGACTGGAACCAGGCGATGTCGAGGTCGATGCTGTCGAAATGGACGATCGGCGCGATGGCGTCAAAGAAGGCCAGCGCGTCCGCGCCGGTCTCGGCCCGGATTGCCTCGGCGAGCGAGGGCGCCGTCAACGGACCGGTGGCGATGATCGCCTGGTCCCAGTCGGCGGGAGGCAGGCCGGCGACCTCCTCGCGCACGACCGTGACCAGCGGATGGCCTTCGAGGCGCGCCGTCACCGCGGCGGAAAAACCGTCGCGGTCGACTGCCAGCGCGCTGCCTGCGGGAACCTGGTTGGCGTCGCCCGCCGACATGATCAGCGAGCCGGCGAGCCGCATTTCCGCATGGAGCAAGCCAACCGCGTTGGTTTCCGCGTCGTCGGAACGGAACGAGTTGGAACAGACCAATTCGGCCAGCCCTTCGCCTTTGTGCGCCTCCGTGCCGCGCACCGGGCGCATCTCGTGGAGCACGACGGGAACGCCGGCCTGGGCGATCTGCCAGGCGGCTTCGGAGCCGGCGAGCCCGCCGCCGACGACGTGGATGGGCGCGTGTGTCATGCCGGCCGGATTAGTCCCCACCGCCCGGGAATGCAAGGAGGCTCGAATCGCCCGGCTGCCCGATCCTTCGACGCTTCCTTCAACAACATTTGCTTGCGGCCGGAATTGTCGCCGGTCTCCCGCGCCGCTAATCATTGGCCATGCTTGAGCGAAACCTCCTTACCGCGACCGCGCTGCTGGCCTCCTGCCTCGCCTCGGCCTGCACCTCCTCCACGGCCAACTATGCCGGCGCGGTCGCCGAGGTGCGCACGGAACGCATCTACGTGTGCAGCGGCTTCAACTGCCATTTCAAGACGCGGCTCGATCTCGGCTCCACCGACGCCGGGCGCTTCGCCGAGATCATGTCGGCGGGCTACGCCTCGCCCCAGGCCGAGCGCGACGCCATCTCGAGGGCCGTGCAGTATTACGAAACGCGCGCCGGGGCCGCGATCGGCGTCCTCGACGAGGGCCGCTCGGTGTTCGGCGCATCGGGCGAGCTGGGTCAGATGGACTGCATCGACGAATCCACCAACACGCGCTCCCTCTTGCTCTATCTCGAACGGCGCGGGCTCTTGAAGCACCACGCCGTCCGTTCGAACGTCTCGCGGGGCTTCTTCATCGACGGACGCTATCCGCATTCGACGGCGGTCGTTCGCGAGCCCAATGGCGAGGAATGGGCGATCGACAGCTGGTACGCGCCGATGGGTGACGCTCCCGATATCCTGCCGATGGGACAATGGCTGAAGCGCGGCATCCTCGGCAGCAACGAGCCGGTCTAGCCGGCCGCTGACAGCGGACCGCTTTCGCCGCGAACCGGAATCGCACTCTGTGGAGTGGCCGAAAAAGACAACACCCGCCGGGGGAGGAGGTCCGGCGGGTGTCGTTTTGTTGGCCAGCGATCGGGAGGAGGTGAACGCCGGCCTTATTCGCCTTGGCCTGGGAGGAGGATGGCCGCGGCTGAATTCCATGTCGTCGCCGTCTTCGGCGCCGTTCGCTCCCGGGAAACAACACCCGCCGGGGGAGGAGGTCCGGCGGGTGTCGTTTTGGTGGCCAACGATCGGGAGGAGGTGAACGTTGGCCGTATTCGCCGAACCCTGGGAGGAGGTAGGCTCCGACGAAATCTCGTCGTCAGATCGACTTGCGGGCGACGAAGTTGATGTCGCCGCGGGCAATGCCGAGGTCAGAAAGTTCGCGGTTCGACAGGCGATTCAGCTCGGAAACGGTTTCCCGGTAGCGGCGCCAGTTGCGATAGTTGCGGATCAGGTTCATGGCACGTCTCGTTTCGTCTTTAGTTCGTTTCTTGTCATCTCTTCGATTGATGCGAAGATAGGCGCGCCGGATTCGTTTGTGTAGTCGCATTGGTGCATGGCAGCATTGCGTTTTGTGCAATGCAACATCAACGCCAGGCGAGGCAGCGGCGGGAAGCGTCCGCAGCGAATCGAATCTCTCGCAAGGTCAACGGCTTGCGTGCTATGGAGCGTTCTGCGGCCGGAAAGGCCGGGAGGGGGGAAGACCACCAAATGGCTAGCTATGCGGTCCGTGTGAAGCGCGACATCGCGCGCTGGGTCGAGCGCGGCCTGATCGCGCCCGGCCTGGCGCAAGTCCTGGCCGACGACATCGACGCCCACCAGCGCAAGTCGTTCAGTTTCGGCTCCATCCTGGCAATCCTCGCGGCGCTGCTGTTCGCCGCGGCCCTGCTCATCTTCGTTGCGGCCAACTGGGAAGCCATGCCGCGGCTGTGGCGAGTCGGCCTGATCTTTGCCGCGCTGGCCGCGGGCTACATCGGCGGTGCGGTGCTGAAGCAGCGCGATCATCCCGCCTTCGCCGAAGCGCTGTGGCTGATCGGCGCGGCCGGCTTCGGAGGCGCCATTTCGCTGATCGGCCAGATGTACCATATGTCGGGCGACGAGGCGCAGGCCGTACTCGTCTGGTGCGGCGGTACTGCGCTCGCCGCGCTGGCGTTGCGCTCAGGTCCGCTGACCGCCGCAGCGGTGGTGCTGGCGGACGCCTGGATGGCCATGCTCGCCCTCGATTTCTGGGGGTCGACGCCGTTCCCCTACGAATTCGCTGCCGTCGCGCTCGTCTTGTGGGCGCTGTCCTACTGGTCCGACAGCAAGGTGGCGCGCCACCTGATCCTGCTGTCGCTCGACGCCTATCTCGTGCTCCTCGCCATCGAGGTGAACATGTTCGTCGTCTCGGTCCTGATGGCGATCGCTTCTGCGGCGGTGTTCGCCTTCGCCGTCATACGCCCGGCCGAGGCCGAGCGAATCGCCCGCCTCGACGGCAGGCTGGCGCTCCACGGCCTGATCGGCTTTCTGACCGGCATGACGGTGCTGCAGTTCGGCATGATCGACGAACTCGGCGCACTGGTCGTTGGCGCCATCGTTTCCTTCGCCGGCATCGCGGCTGCACTCTTCTACGGCGGCCGCGACAGCCGCGCCGTGCGCTGGATCGCCTATCTCGGTTTCGGCTGCCAGCTCGTCTTCACCTATGTCGTCACCCTGGGCACGATGCTCGGCACCGCCGGCTTCTTCCTGCTCGGATCGGCGACGCTGGCCATCCTCGCCTATGTCATCATCCGGATCGAACGCCGCGTGAACGCCCCGGCGGCGCCTGAGGGAGCGAAAGCATGATGCGCGCCAACCGCCTGCTCATCGCGGCAATCGCCCTGTCGCTGGTGCAGATCGGCTTCCTTTCCTGGATGATCGCCGGCCGCGCCGCCATTCTGAGGAACGGCGCCGAGGTGCTCCTGCGCATCCAGCCGGTCGATCCGCGCGACCTCCTGCGCGGCGACTATGTCGTACTTTCCTACGACATCAGCCAGATCCCGGTCTCGCTGATCGACAACGTGCCTCAGGGCATGACGGAGACCGAGGAGGGGCCGATCTACGTGCGCCTGGCGAAAGGCGCGGACAATCACTTCACCGCCGTCGCCGCGAAACTCGGTGTGCCGCCGGCGGCGCCCGCCGCGCCCGGCGAGGTCGACATCAGGGGTTACCTCTCGTCGGGCTGGAGCTCGTCGGTGACGCCATCGTCAATCCCGACTACGGCATCGAACGCTTCTACCTGCCGGAAGGCGAGGGCCTTGCGATCCAGAACGACATCCGCGAGCGCCCATTTTCCATGCGCGTGGCGGTGGCGAAGGACGGCGCGGCGCAGATCAAGGCGCTGCTCGACGGGGAGACCGTACTGTTCGAAGAGCCGCTCTACTAAGACATTCCCGGTGGGCCTCGATGACCCAGGAGACATTCGATATCCTGATCGTCGCATGGGCGGCGCTGGCGCTGTTGCTCTCCCCGATCCAACTCGTCATCGTTCCGGCTTACGGGCGCCACCGCCGCGCCAACTGGGGTCCGGAAATCGGCAACCGGCTCGGCTGGATCATCATGGAGCTGGTCTCGCCCGTCGCCTTCCTCGCTCCGCTGGCCGCGGGCCTGGCTGCCGGCGCGTACTCCGCTCCGATCTACGTCTTCGTTCTTATGTGGGTCGCCCACTACGCCAACCGGTCACTGGTCTATCCGCTCGCCATGCGTACCTCGGTGAAGACGATTCCCGTGGCAATCGTCGCCAGCGGGATGCTGTTCAATGCGGTCAACGGCTGGTCGAACGGCTATTTCCTCGCCAGTCCCTGGGCGGACTACCCTGCGGAATGGCTGCTCGATCCGCGTTTCCTCGCCGGACTGGCGCTGTTCCTCCTGGGCGCGGCCATCAACATCGATGCGGACCGGAGACTGATACGCCTGCGCCGGGGGGCGAAACGTGCCGGCTATGTAATTCCGCATGGCGGACTGTTCCGCTGGGTTTCCTGCCCGAACCACCTAGGGGAGATCATCGAGTGGAGCGGCTTCGCGCTGGCCTGCTGGAACCTGCCGGCGGCGGCGTTCGCGATCTGGACGGCCGCCAATCTCGGTCCCCGCGCATGGGCGCATCACCGCTGGTACAGGCGCAAGTTCGCCGACTATCCGCCCAGCCGCAAAGGATTGATCCCATTCGTTCTCTGAGTATGGAGGCGAAATGCTCGTCGCTGTGACCGGTGCAACGGGCCACCTTGGCGCCAACGTGGTGCGCGCGTTGCTCGGCGAGGGTTACGCCGTGCGCGCGATCGCGCGCCACGTGGACAGCGCCGCGCTTCACGGGCTGGCGCTCGAACCCGTCGCCGCCGATGTCCTCGACCCGCCGGCGCTTACCGCCGCGTTCGCCGGCTGCGACGTGGTGGTCCACATGGCTGCGAAGATCTCCATACGCGGCGACCGTGACGGCGCCGTCAGGCGGACCAATGTCGAGGGCACGCGCAACGCGGTGGCCGCCGCGCGCAGCGCCGGCGCCGGCAGGTTCGTGCATGTGAGTTCGGTTCACGCGATGAAGCTGGAGGACGCGAAAGGCATCGCCGACGAAAGCTTGCCGCTGGTGGGCGAGGGCGCCTTCGCCTACGACCGGTCGAAGGCCGACGGCGAGCGCTTCGTGCTTGGCGAGGCATCGGGCGGGCTTGACGCGATTGTCCTCCGACCGACCGGCATTCTCGGTCCGCACGACTACATGCGATCGCGCGCCGGGACGATGCTGCGCGAGTTCTTTCGCGGCCTGCGGCCGTTCCTGATCCCCGGAGGGTATGACTGGGTCGATGCGCGGGATGTCGCGGCCGCGATCGTCAGCGCCGTGACGCGGGGAAGGGCTGGCCAGTCCTACCTGCTTTCGGGCCATTGGGTGTCGATCGAGGAACTTGCGCGTCTCTGCGGCCAGGTCAGCGGCGTCCGCAAAAAACGGCCCGTCCTGCCGCGCTGGACAGCGATGGCGGCCCTGCCGTTCGTCGAAGCGCTGGCGGACATGCGAAGCGGCGAGCCGCTCTTCACGCGCGAGTCGCTTGCCGCGGTCGCCTCCAACACCCGCAACCTATCGTCGCGCAAGGCAACCGACGAGCTGTGTTTCTCGGCGCGGCCGGTCGCCGAAACGCTCCGCGACACGTTCGGCTGGCTGAAGTCGGGCGATTTCGGCTGAGTGGCGGAGCGAAGGCAGCGACGCGCCGGAGGACATCCCATCGGAGCGGCGGGCAAAGCGAGCACGTGCCAATTAGGATCTGGTGCGGATGAAGGGACTCGAACCCCCACGCCTTGCGGCACCGGAACCTAAATCCGGGGCGTCTACCAGTTCCGCCACATCCGCGACGGCCCGCAAATCCCACGCGGCCATCATTCTGTCAATCTCGGGCCGGAAAACCGTCCGTCGCGACAACGCGAAGATAGTTGAAAATCGGCCCTGTGTGTGACAAAAGGCGTGGCAAATGTGACGGGACCGACGATCCGTTGCGTCTGGACGACGGAAGTGCCCGCATGATCAGGCACTTGTTTCAATCCGGCAACGTACTTCCTGAGAATGCGGGGGCAGGGTTCTGCCACCGACTTCGAAACCGCACACGATGGCACTCCCGGCACGAAACTCCGGCAGGCTCAGAGGCGAGGCCCCTTGCAGGGTGTTCGTGAACGCAAAAGGTTGAACGATGCACGTAACCGAAACGCTTAATTCCGGTCTGAAGCGCGAGATCAAGGTGACCGTCCCGGCGAGCGACATGGAGGCTCGTCTGGCGGCGCGGCTGTCCGACGCACGCAACAAGGTCCGCATCAACGGCTTCCGCCCCGGCAAGGTCCCCGTTCAGCATCTGCGCAAGATGTACGGCAAGTCGTTCATGGCGGAAGTCGTCAACGAGATCCTCAACAGCACCACGCGCGACATCCTCGCCGAGCGCGGCGAGAAGGCGGCCATGCAGCCCGAGGTCATCATGACCGAGGACGAGAAGGAAGCCGAGAAGATCCTGGCGGGCGGCGCCGACTTCGAGTTCCAGCTCGCCTACGAGGTGATCCCGTCGATCGAGGTCAAGGACGTCTCCGGCATCGCCGTGACCCGCCAGGTCTATGACGTCCCGGCCGAGGAGATCGAGGAGCAGGTCAGGCGTATCGCCGAATCCTCCCGTTCCTACGAGCCGAAGAAGGGCAAGGCCGAGGAGGGCGACCGCCTCACCATCGACTTCGTCGGCAAGCTCGACGGCGTCGCCTTCGACGGCGGCACCGGCAGCGACCAGCAACTCGTGCTCGGCTCCAGTCAGTTCATCCCCGGCTTCGAGGAGCAGCTCGTCGGTGCCAAGGCGGGCGACGAGCGTACCATCACCGTCACCTTCCCGGCCGACTACAACGCCGCCCACCTCGCCGGCAAGGAAGCCACCTTCGACGTCACCGTCAAGGAAGTGGCGAAGCCCGGCGAACTCGAGCTCACCGACGACGTCGCCAAGAGCCTCGGCCTTGAATCGATCGAGCGCCTGCGCGAGATCGTCAAGGGCCAGCTCGAGAGCCAGTTCGGCACGCTGACCCGGCAGAAGGTCAAGCGCCAGCTGCTCGACGCGCTTGACGCCAGCTACAGCTTCGAGGCTCCCTCCAGGCTCATCGACGCCGAGTTCAATAACATCTGGACGCAGGTCACCAACGACCTGCAACAGGCCGGCCGCACCTTCGCCGACGAGGAGACGACCGAGGATGAGGCGCGCGCCGAGTACCAGCGCCTCGCCGAGCGCCGCGTCCGCCTCGGCCTCGTGCTCGCCGAGATCGGCGAGAAGGCCGGCGTCCAGGTGACCGACGATGAGTTGCAGCGCGCGCTCTTCGAGATGGTGCGCCGCTATCCGGCGAACCAGCAGCAGGAGGTCTACGACTTCTACCGCAACAACCAGGGTGCGCTGACCAATTTGCGCGCGCCGCTGTTCGAGGAGAAGGTGGTCGATCACCTGCTCACGCTGATCTCGGTGACCGACCAGAAGGTCACCAGGGACGAGTTGCTCGCCGACGACGAGCCGACGGCCGAGGAAAAGCCGGCGAAGAAGCCAGCCAAGAAGGCCGCCAAGGCCGACGCCGACAAGGCCGAAGAGGCAGGCGAGCCGAAGAAAAAGGCAGCGCCGAAGAAGAAGGCCGCCGCCAAGGACGACGCCGAATAGGCCGTTTCCTCCGTTTCTTCCCGAAAGGCCGCCGCGATCACCCGGCGGCCTTTTTCTTTGGCGCGCCCGCGCCGCCCCCCATCATGGTAAACGGTGGCATTCAAGCTTTGTTGGTAATTTCCCGTTCATAAATGGCGACCGCTCCCGCACGGGGGCGGCCTGTCGTCCCCGGTCTGTCCAGTTCTGCGTACGGGTGCCATGCGTCTTTCGCGATTCGCCGTCCTCCTCCTGTCGTCGCTTGCCGTCGCCGCCTGTTCCTCGACGTCGGGCACCGACGTCCTGCAGATACCCGGCACGTCGAGCGAGACGACTTCGTCCGTGAAACGGCCGACCGAGGCGGTCGCCGCCGCCGCCGCGGCGGTCTCCGAGGCCGACGACCAGGGCCTCGCCAATGCACTCGCCGATCCGAACGCCGACAAGGCATCGCTGGCGGCGATCGAGCAGGCGATGGCGCCGAAGCAGCGCCGGCTTACCACGACGGCGGTCAGGCACACCGTCTACGGTGCCAGCTTCCGCGACGCCAAGCCGATCAACTTCGGCAAGGCCTCGCCGCGCCAATTCGCCGTCCACGGCGTCGACGTCTCGCGCTGGCAGGGCGACATCGACTGGGCGAAGCTGCGCACGCAGGGCGCCAACTTCGCCTACATCAAGGCGACCGACGGCGGCGATCATCTCGACCCGATGTTCAAGGAGAACTGGCGCGGCGCCCACGCGGCCGGGCTGAAGCGCGGCGCCTATCACTTCTTCTACTGGTGCAGGTCCGCCGCCGACCAGGCCGAGTGGTTCATCCGCAACGTGCCCAGGGTCGAGGGCGCGCTGCCGCCGGTCATCGACGTCGAGTGGAACCATCTGTCCAACTGCAAGAAGCGGCCGTCGCGCGAGGTGGTGCTGGAGAAGATGCGCGTCTTCATGGACCGGCTCGAAAGCCACTACGGTCAGCGCCCGGTCATCTACACGGCGCCCGACTTCTACCGCGACAATCTGCGCAACGCCTTCCCCGACCATCCGTTCTGGCTACGCTCGGTCGCCGCGCACCCGTCGAAGGTCTATCCGGGGCGCAAATGGGTGTTCTGGCAGTATTCCGGCTCCGGCCTGTCGCATGGCGTCAAGGGCAGGATCGACCTCAACGTCTTCAACGGCGACGAGGCCGCCTGGCGCCGCTGGCTGGGTGGCGCCACGCGGTCCGAGATGGTCGCGGCGAAATAGGATTCGGCACGTTCCGGCGCCGCGTTACCTCCGCATTCCGCTCAGGCGCACCAGTCCTCCTTGCGGCCGCGCCACGGATGCGCCAGGCCTTCGGCGACCAGCGCGTCGCCGAGCGAGCGGCCGTCGCGGTGCACGGTGCGCAGTTTCCGCCCGTAGCGGTCCTCGTCGCGGGCGCCGCGGCGCAGTTCGATCGGCCCGGCGTTGAGCAGCGACTGGAAGCGCCGCGTCGCCGCCGCGCCGAGTCGCGCCTCGACGGCGCATTTTGGCTCCGAGACCTCCGGCGTGTTGATGTCGGCGACGCGGATCTTCTCGCCTCGGAAGTAGAACGTGTCGCCGTCGACCACGCAGTTGACCCGGCTGCCCGCGCCGCACAGGGAAAAATGCTGCGAGACGGCCACCTGCGTCACCGCCGCGGTGCGGATATCCGCGATCGCCGCGGGCAGCAGCGCGCTCGTCGTCGGCGACAGGCTCAGCCCGCCCACCGCAGCGAGCAGGCCGAGCGCGATGAAACCGATATTGTTGGCGAGCAGGCGCAGCGGACGCGTTTTCCGCCGCGCCGACGCCGTCCATGGCGGCGATCCTGCGGATCGCGCTGCCTGCCATTGCCGCCCCGGACCCTGCCGCGGCCATCGCCGGAAAGATGCCCCCGAATTCGCCATCGCGCGCCTCCGCCGAAAGCGCGGATCATGGCGGCCGGGGCGTTAACGCCCGCTTAGGAAATACCCTCGGCTTGCCGCGCTCGGGGCATGACGGCGGCAGCCGGCGCAGGTGGGCCGTGCTCCGGCCGGCCCGCGCCCATATCGGGCGCGGGTTTTCCTGAGAACCCTCAGTTCGCCGGGTTCAGCGTCATCGAGGTGCCGGTCGCCGCGAGGTTGAGGCCGATCTGGCCGGAGACCGACAGCACCTGCAGATTGATCGAGCCGGACGTCCCGCCGACCAGCGCGTTGGCGCCGAGCCCGGCGCCGACCGTCGCCTCGACCGTGGCTCCCTCGTAGACGCCGGCGAGCGAGCCGGCATGGTAGCCGGCGGTCGGCGCGAACACCGCCCAGATCATGCGGCCGCCGGTGGTGAAGCCGACGTCGACGCCCATCTTGCGGATGGCGCCGGTGTAGCTCTCGGCCTCCCGCGCGCCGACCGCCGAGCGGAACGTGCAGTCGATCTCCTTGGCTGAGCCGAGCACGTAGCCGATGCCGCCGCCGACCGTGCAGTCGAGCGTGCCGATGCGCACGCCGCCGCGTTCGCCCACCGGAACAACCGCTTCGACGGGGCCGCGCAGGTCGGCCGCGAGAGCGGGGAGCGCGGTCGCCAGCGTCAGCGCGGCGGCGAGGCCGGAACGAAAGGTGTTTCTGGTCATGGAACGAACTCCTGCTGGACTTGAATGGCTGCGAGGCTTGGACGGCCATCGCGGCGGAAGGACGGCCAAAGCATGGCGTCACGTGGCAACCGACGCTTGCGGCGCACGATGGCAGGCTAACGGTGCTCCGGCGCCACAGTTCCGTCCGGCGCCGCCCCGCGATCACGATCGCGCAATCGCGGCGCCTGGACCATGCCTCGCTTCTGGCGCTCGCCGTCCCGGCGGATTATCTGGTCTTGGAGAGGCCGGCCGCCCCGCCGGTCCGATCGCAAACGGGGAGACCGATAACGATGTCCGATGCCGATGAATACGTGCCGCCGAAGGTCTGGGTCTGGGACAAGGAGAATGGCGGCCAGTTCGCCTCGATCAACCGTCCCATCGCCGGGCCGACCCACGAAAAGGTGCTTCCCGTCGGCAAACATCCGCTCCAGCTCTATTCGCTGGCGACGCCGAACGGCGTCAAGGTGACGATCATGCTGGAGGAACTGCTCGCGGCCGGCTATAAGGGCGCCGAGTACGACGCCTGGCTGATCAGGATCGGTAACGGCGACCAATTCGGCTCCGGCTTCGTCGAGGTCAATCCCAACTCGAAGATCCCGGCACTCATGGACCGCGGCGGCGAAAAGCCCGTACGCGTCTTCGAGTCCGGCTCCATCCTTTTCTATCTCGCCGAAAAGTTCGGCGCTTTCCTGCCGGTCGACCAGCCGGCGCGTGCCGAGACCATGTCCTGGCTGTTCTGGCAAATGGGAGCGTCACCATATCTCGGCGGCGGTTTCGGCCATTTCTACGCCTACGCGCCGAAGAAGTGGGAGTACCCGATCAACCGCTACGCCATGGAGGTAAAACGCCAGCTCGATGTACTCGACCGCCGGCTGGCCGAGGTCGAGTACCTTGCCGGCGACCGCTACACGATCGCCGACATGGCGGTGTGGCCCTGGTATGGCGGGCTGGCGAAGGGCTGGAACTACAACGCCGGCGAGTTCCTCTCCGTCCACGAATACAGGAACGTCATCCGCTGGGCCGACCAGATCCACGCCCGACCGGCGGTCAGGCGCGGGCGCATGGTCAACCGCCTGTCGGGCGACCCGGCCGGCCAGCTCCACGAACGCCACGACGCCAGCGACTTCGAGACGAAGACCCAGGACAAGGTGGAAAAGACGGGCTGACGGTCCAACGCCGCCATTCCCCTGTGAGTGGAGGTGGCGCCGAAGGCGCGGGTGGGGTCGACGACGCCATGTCGACAGCCCTCCGCCGCGATGGGCCGCGCCGCCGCACGCGACAGCGTCCGCACTAAACCCAAGGTTGCCGGCTGCGATGAAATGGCAATCGGCGATTTATTGTCCACAATTCATGGCTGTGATGCACTGTGCGCGCAACCATGGATAGGCAATGATGGGCGCCAGCCGCCAGCCGAACAGCCGCGATATCGAGATTGGCCGGGACCTGGCGCGCAATCGCAAGGCGGCGGGCATTTCGCAGGCGAATCTCGCCGCCGCACTGGGTATCTTCACCCAGCAGGTCGGCAAATACGAGCGCGGCGAGAACCGCATCTCGACGAGCCGCCACGAGCAGGCGCTGAAGATCCTCCGCGGTTCCGCAGGCGCCGACCAGCCCGGCCTGGCGGAGGAGCGGGCGGCGTACCACGCGCCGTTTCCGCTCAAGGGCGAACTGCTCGAGACCCTCAGATCGCTCGAGCGCAATCTCAAGAACTGCATCGACATCGTGAGCAAGATGTAGCGGCGTTTCGCCGAGCGGATCTGAATCCCCGCCGACCATTCTTCCGGGCAGGCTTCCGCTATGGCCCCGAACGCCATGTCACTTCGACCCTGCTCCGGATTGTCGTCGGCAGAGTGATCCAGGGTTTGCAGGACGTGCTCCAGGCCGACGCGCACCGCGCGGTGTCGTCGGCCGCTCCGCCGCCCGCTCAGCTCGCTAGCGCCTCGACCGGCGGGCAGGCGCAGACCAAGTTGCGGTCGCCGGAGACATTGTCGATGCGCGACACCGGCGGCCAGTATTTCGTGCCGCTGTCGGCGCCGCCGGCCGGATAGGCCGCGGTCAGACGCGAATAGGGATGCGTCCACGCTTCCGCGAGCACTTCGGCGGCCGTGTGCGGGGCGTTGGCCAGCGGATTGTCATGCGCCGGCCATTCGCCGGACGCGACCTTCGCCGCCTCGCCGGCGATCGCGATCATCGCCTCGCAGAAGCGGTCGAGCTCGGCCTTGGGCTCGGATTCGGTGGGCTCGACCATCAGCGTGCCGGCGACCGGCCACGACATGGTCGGCGCATGGAAGCCGTAATCCATCAGCCGCTTGGCGATGTCCTCGACGCCGATGCCGGCCGAGGCTTTCAAAACGCGCGTGTCGAGGATGCACTCATGCGCGACGCGGCCGCTGCCGCCCTTGTAGAGCACCGGATAGTGCTCGGCGAGCCGGGCGGCGATGTAGTTGGCGTTGAGGATCGCCACTTCCGTCGCCTGCTTCAGCCCGGCCGCACCCATCATGCGGATATACATCCAGGTGATCGGCAGGATCGAAGCCGAGCCGAACGGCGCCGCTGCCACCGCGTGTGCGCTGCCCGCCGCCACGTGGCCGGGCAGGAACGGCGCGAGATGCGACTTGACGCCGATCGGGCCGACGCCCGGACCGCCGCCGCCATGCGGAATGCAGAAGGTCTTGTGCAGGTTCATGTGGCAGACGTCGGCGCCGATGTCGCCCGGCCGCGCCAGGCCGACCAGCGCGTTGAGGTTGGCGCCGTCGAGATAGACCTGGCCGCCATGGTCGTGGACGATGCGGCAGAGATCGCGGATGCCCTCCTCGAAGACGCCGTGCGTCGACGGGTAGGTAATCATCAGCGCGGCGATGCGCGAGGAGAACTGCTCCGCCTTCGCCTTGAGGTCGTCGAGGTCGACGTCGCCGGCCTCCGTGCACTTCACCACGACGACGGACATGCCGGCCATGGCGGCCGAGGCCGGATTGGTGCCGTGCGCGGAAGACGGGATCAGGCAGATGTCGCGATGGGCGTCGCCGCGCGACAGGTGGTAGCGGCGGATGGCGAGCAGGCCGGCATATTCGCCCTGGCTGCCGGCATTGGGCTGCAGCGAGACCGCGTCGAAGCCGGTGATCTCGGAAAGCCAGCGCTCGAGGTCGCCGGTCATGGAACGGTAGCCGGCGGTGTGTCCGGCCGGCGCGAAGGGATGCAGTCCGGCGACCGATGGCCAGGACACCGGCATCATCTCGGCGGCGGCATTGAGCTTCATCGTGCACGAGCCGAGCGGGATCATGGCGCGGTCAAGCGCCAGATCCTTGTCGGCGAGCCGGCGCAGGAAACGCATCATCGCCGTCTCGGAGCGGTTCTCGTGGAAGACCGGTTGGGTGAGGAAGCCTTTTCCGCGCGGTGCGCCCGGCATCGCGGTGGCGGCCGAAGCCGGCGCGGTCGCGCCAAACAGGGCGGCGAGCGCGGCGAGGTCGTCGTCGGTCGAGGCCTCGTCGAAGGCGATCGAGACGCGGTTTTCGTCGAGGACGCGCAGCAACCGCCCGCCGGCTTCCGCCGCGGCCGCGATCGCTTTCGCCCGGCCCGGTACGCTCGCCGTCACCGTGTCGAAGAAGCGGTTCCCGGACGTCGCGATCCCGGCGCCGGCCAGACCGGCGGCGAAACGCGTCGCATGCCCGTGCACGCGGGCCGCGATCGCCTGCAGGCCGTCTGGCCCGTGCCAGATGGCGTAGGAGGCGGCCATGTTGGCGAGGAGCGCCTGCGCGGTGCAGATGTTCGATGTCGCCTTGTCGCGGCGGATGTGCTGCTCGCGCGTCTGCAGCGCCAGGCGGTAGCCGGGGCGGCCGTGCGCGTCGACCGACTGCCCGACGAGGCGGCCGGGCATCAGCCGGGTCAGCGTCTCGCTGACCGCGCAGTAGGCGGCGTGCGGCCCGCCGAAGCCCATCGGCACGCCGTAGCGCTGCATGGAGCCTACGGCGATGTCGGCGCCGAGGCTGGCGGGGCTGTCGCTCAGCGTCAGCGCCAGCGGGTCGGCGACGAAGATGACGATCGCGCCGGCCGCCTTCGCCGCGGCGATGTCCGCCCCGTGGTCGCGATAGACGCCCTCGGTGTCGGGCCAGGGGATGATCACCGCCGCGGTCTTCTCGCCGATCGGCTCGCAGCCGATGGCGATGCCGAGCGGCCCGGCGCGCGTCATCGCCACGTCGAGCACGTGCGGGTGGAGCAGGCCGGCGACCGTCACCTCGTGGCGCTTGTCGCGGTGGTGGCGGACCGCGATACCGACCGCCTCGGCGACCGCAGTCGCCTCGTCGAGCAGCGAGGCCGACGCCACCGGCAGCCCGGTCAGTTCGGTCACCAGCGTCTGGAAGTGGAACAGCAGTTCCAGCCGGCCCTGGCTGATCTCGGCCTGGTAGGGCGTGTAGGCCGTGTACCAAGCGGGGTTCTCGAAGAGGTTGCGCTGGATGACCGGCGGCACGTGGACGCCATGGTAGCCTGCGCCGATGAAGCTCTTCATGACCGTATTTTTCGCCATCGTCGTCGACAGTTCCGCGAGCGCCTCGGCCTCGGACGCCGGCGCCGGCAGGTCGAGCGGCCGCTCGATGCGGATCGATTTCGGCACCGCCTGCGAGATCAACGTCTCGAGGGAGGGCACGCCGAGCGCTGCGAGCATCGCCCGCTGGTCGCTGACGCGGGGGCCGAGATGGCGGGAGACGAAGGCCTGATGTGTCATGATGTGCTCCGCAACGGGGGATCAGCCCACAAGGGCCTTGTAACCAGCTTCGTCGAGCAGGCCGGCGAGCTGGCCTTCGTCGGCGAGCTTCATCTTCCACAGCCAGCCGTCGCCGGTGGCGGCCGAATTGACCAGGGCCGGGTTGGAGGAGAGCGCCGAATTGACCTCGACGATCTCGCCGTCGACGGGCGCATAGACGTCGGACGCGGCCTTGACCGATTCGACGACTACTGCGGTGTCGCCCTTGGCCACCTTGCGGCCGATCTCCGGCAGTTCGACGAAGACGAGGTCGCCGAGCTGCTCCTGGGCGTAGTCGGTGATGCCGACCGTGGCGACACCGCCGTCGACGCGGATCCATTCGTGGTCTTCGGTGAAATAGGTCGTGGCCATCGGGGTCATCCTTTGCGGTAGCGATGCGGCGTGAAGGGAAGGGCATGGACGTCTATCGCGACGCGCGTACCGCGCACGTCGGCGTAGAGGCGGGTGCCGGCGGCGGCGATCGCGGCGGGCACGTAGCCCATGGCGACGGGGTGCCCGGCCGAGGGGCCGAAGCCGCCGGAGGTGATGCGCCCTGCGGGCTTGCCGGCCTCGTCGGTGAGCGCCGTTCCGCCGCGGACGGGCAGCCGGCCGTCGGCCTTCAGCCCGACGCGCTTCTCCGAAGGCCCACGAGCGACGATGCCGCGCAGCGCCTCTGCGCCGACGAAGCCGCCGGTGGTGCGGACCGCCTTCGGGATCGCCCACATCAGTCCGGCGCTCGCAGGATCAATCTCGGGCGTGATATCCTGGCCATGCAGGCAGAGGCCGGCTTCGAGGCGCAGGCTGTCGCGGGCCGCGAGCCCGATCCACATGACGCGGTCGTCTTCGAGCAGATGCGCGACAAGGGCGCGCGCTTCGGCCACCGGAAGGCCGAACTCGAACCCGTCCTCACCGGTGTAGCCCGAGCGGGTCATGAACCAGCCGGGCTTCGGCTCCATGCCGGTCATGAAGGTGAGGGCGCCCGTCTCGATCCCCGCCCGCGACAGCGCTGCCCAGGCCTCGGGGCCCTGAAGCGCAAGGAAGACGCGGTCGAGCGGTTCAACGGCGACGTCGAAATCCGCGGCGAGCGCGACAAGATGGGCGATGTCGGCGGCCGCGTTGCCGGCATTGGCGACGACCATGAAGCGCGACTCGTCGAGCCTGGTGACGATCAAATCGTCGAGGATGCCGGCGTCCTCGCCGAGCAGGAAGGTGTATTTCGACTGGCCGATCGAAATGGCGGCGGCGTCGAGCGGGCAGGCGCGATCGAGGAAGGCTACGGCCTGTGCGCCGGCGACCTCGATCAACTTCATGTGCGAGATGTCGAACAGGCCGGCGTGCTCGCGGGCGTGAAGGTGCTCCTTCATGACGCCGGCCGGATAGGTGATCGGCATGTGCCAGCCGGCGAAGGCGCCGAAACGCGCATTGGCGGCGACATGCAGGTCTTCGAGGGGGAGGTGTTTCAGGTCGCCCGTCATGACTTCTCCAGAACAGCACAGCGCGGGCCGCGGGATGCGGCCACTCCGTGCCCCTCTGTCTGAAGCCTGAGAGACTCGCGCAGCCGGAACCCTGTCGGCGACGCTTACACCTTCGGCGCGGGGTTTTTTCTGCCCCGACTTTCCAGAGTTGTCTTTCCCGTCAACGGTTCTTTTGCCTGAGAGATTTCGGGCGATTTCCCCTTCGGCGGCAGCAGCGCTGCTCTCTCCCGCAAACAGGTGGAGCCGAAGCTCCGGACGGGGCGGACGCTAGACGATGACGAAGGCTTTGTCACCCTCCCCGGCCGAAAATCCGAAATCCTTCGATAACCACGCCCTTTTCCGCTTTTTCAAGGCGGTTCTGCCATGATCGGGGATGGTTCGCTCCCGGGGAGAGCGACGGCGGGACGGGAGACCTGCGATGGAAACGGCGAATCTGGAGGCCACCGCAGCGGCGATCGCGCGGCGCAAGCGGATCGACGCGGACGACGTGCTGGCGCTCAGGCGCTGCACCTTCGGCGACGGCCTGGTGTCGCGCCGCGAGGCGGACGCGCTGTTTCACCTCGACGGCTCGACGACCGACAAGTGCGCCGAATGGACCGCGTTCTTCCTGGAGGCGATGGTCGACTATATCGTCCATCAGGAGAAACCGGCCGGCTACGTCTCGGACGACAATGCGCGCTGGCTCGTCGAGCACATCGCCCGCGACGGCCTAGTCCGCGGCGACATGGAACTCGAACTGCTGATGCGTGTCCTCGAGCGCGCGGCGAGATCTCCGGAATACCTGGTCGCCTTCGCCATCAAGCAGGTGGCGCTGGCCGTCGCCGGCGACGCCGACCAGCCGGCAGCCATTGACGAAGCCGAGGTCGAGTTCGTCCGGCGCATCCTTTACGCCTTCGGCGGCGACGGCAATGCCGCCGTCACGCGCGCCGAAGCCGAAGCGCTGGTCGAAATCAACGACACGACCGACGAGCGCCTCAACCATCCGGCGTGGAACGACCTCTTCGTCAAGGCGATCGCCAACTTCGTTCTGTGCGCGTCGGGCTACGCGCCGCCGCCGCGCGAGGAGGCATTGCGTCGCGACGCGTTCTTCGAAAACGCTTCGGTGGACATCGGCGGGTTCTTCTCGCGCATGGTATCCGGCGGCGTGCGGGCGATCATGGACGCCTATGAACTCGAAACGGATCTCGAGCAGGACTGGGAGGAGCGCAACAAGAGGGCCGAGGCAGCGGCCCGCCGCGCCGAGCGCGTCTCGGCGCAAGAGGCCCGCTGGCTGGCGGATCGCATCGGCGGCGGCAGACTGCGCGACAACGAGCGTGCGCTGCTCGCCTTCCTCAAGGATACGGCTCCGTCGAACCATCCCGAAATCGCGTCGCTGATGGAAAGGATCGCCTGAACTCCCTCGCGGCCGACGCTACCAGCCCTCGTCGACCGGTCCGCGCGGTTCAGCCGGCTAGCCTTTCGGCGTGCCAGCGCAGATGGTCGTCCATGAAGGTCGAGATGAAGAAGTAGGAGTGGTCGTAGCCCTCCTGCATGCGCAAGGTCAGCGGTATGCCGGCCTCTTGGCAGGCGTCGGCGAACAGCCAAGGGCGCAAACCGTCGGCGAGGAAGCCGTCGGCGGAGCCCTGGTCGACCAGGAACTCCGGGAAACGACGCCCGTCCTCGACGAGGGCGCAGGCGTCGCAGGCGCGCCATGCCGCTTCATCGGCTCCGAGATACTTCTCGAAGGCGGGCCGCGACCAGCCGGCCGTCGACGGCTGCACGATCGGCGCGAAGGCCGAGCAGCTGCGATAGCGGCCGGGGTTCTTCAGCGCGATCGTGAGGGCGCCGTGGCCGCCCATCGAATGGCCGAAGACGCCCTGGCGCGACATGTCGGCGGGAAACGCGCGATCGATCAGCGCCGGCAGCTCCCCGGTGACGTACGAATACATGCGGTAGTTCGCGGCGTAGGGCGCCTGCGTGGCGTCGAGATAAAAGCCGGCGCCGCAGCCGAACTGCCAGTTGTCCTTCTCGTCGGGGACGTCCGGGCCGCGCGGGCTGGTGTCGGGACAGACCACGATCAGGCCGAGCTCGGCGGCGAGGCGCCGGTACTCGCCCTTGTCCATCACGTTCTGATGCGTGCAGGTCAGGCCGGACAGATACCAGAGCACGGGACGGGGAGCGTCGGCGGCCTGCGGCGGCACGAAGACGGCGAAGGTCATGTCGCAGGAACAGGCTTCGGAGGCGTGCGCGTAGACGCCCTGGACGCCGCCATGGGATTTGGACGCAGACAGCTTTTTCAAAAGGTTGGCTCGATCAGTTCGACGTTGATGGAAAGATCCCGCGCCATCGCGGCGAGGCGGCGGTCGGCGGTGGCGAGAGGCTCGCGGCGCTCCAGTGCGAGGGCGAGGTAGAGGCAGTCGTAGACCTTGTGGCGGTTCTCCACCGCCAGCGATATCGCTGCGGGCAGCAGCGCGGCGTCCTCGACCCACTCGTGAACGATGTTGTCGAGGCTTCGAACCGCCTCCAGGGGGATGGCCGCAGGCAGCAGCTCCGCCCGCACGTATTTGAGCAGCGCGTTCGCTACTTCGACGCGCAAGAACGCCGGGGCGAGCAAGGGGTCGCGCGAGAGAAGCGGCCGGGCCGACCGGCTCGTGCCGATCTCGACGAACCAGGCCGTTGCGACGCTGGCGTCAACGATCGTCATCGAGCGTCGGGTCGAAGGGTCGCGCGTCGCGCTCGGCGATGTGCTCCGCCCAGAGACGGCGTGCCGTCTCCATGTCGATCGGCTTCGTGCTCGCCCGGATCTCGTCGATGCGGCGGATGATTTCGGCCCGGTCGGGGGCCGCCTTTTCGGCGATGGCCTCGCGCGCCAGCTGCTCAGCCGACTTGCCGACCGATTTGGCGCGCTGCCGGAAGCGCTCGAGAACGTCGTCGGGGATGTTGCGGATCACCATGCTGGCCATGGACGGTCTCCTTCGATATCGGCAATGATATCATCGAACGCCGGATGGTCCAACACGGTCAGCCCGCCGCCGGCCTCAGCGCGCGCCTGACCGCCTGGTCGAGCGCCGACAGGAACGCCGAGCGGTCGCGCGGCGCGAAGGAGGCGTTGTAGCCCTTGCTTTCGCCGGTTTCGCGCAGATGCTGCTTCAGGTCGCGCATCGCCACGGCCATGCCGATCGTCTCCGGCGTGAAAGGCCGACCGGTCGGACCGAGGGCATGGACGCCTTTCGCGACGAGCCGCGCCGCCAGCGGAATGTCGGCCGTGACCGTGATGTCGCCCGGGCGGGCGGTTTCGACGATCCAGTCGTCGGCGGCGTCCGCACCCTTCGACACGACGACGTTGCGGATCATCGGATCGCGCGACGGCCTGAGTCCGCCATTCGAGACGAAGGTGACGACGAGCCCGTGGCGTTCCGCGACCCGGACGACCTCCTCCTTCACCGGACAGGCGTCGGCGTCGACGAAGATCGCTAGCCTGTCGACCGTTTCGCCGGCCATCGCGTCATCGCCCCGAGAGGTCAAAGCGAGCGTCGCGCAAGGTCCGCGCCCGCGCCGAGCGCGCGCAGCTTGCCGACGGCGACGGTCCGCGACAGGGGCGCCATGCCGCAGTTCGTGCACGGCTGGATGCGTTCGGCGTCGGCATGGCGCATGGCTTCCGCGATGGTCGCCGCGACCTGCTCAGCCGTCTCGACCTCGCTCGAGGCGACATCGATCGCTCCGATCAGCAGGCCCTTGTCCGGCAGCAGGCGGATCAGCGAGATCGGAACGCGGGAGTTGGCGCATTCGAGCGAGACCTCCCCGATCGCCGAGGCGTTGATGGCCGGGAAGATCTGTTCGTACTGGCGCCACTCGCCGCCAAGCGTCTCCTTCCAGCGAATGTTCGCTTCGATGCCATAGCCGTAGCAGATGTGCACCGCGGTGCGGCACTTCAGCCCGCGCGCGGCGCGTTCGAGCGCGGCGATGCCCCATTCGTTGACGTCGTCCATGAAGACGTTGAAGGCCGGCTCGTCGAACTGGACGACGTCGACCCCGGCCGCCTCCAGTTCGAGCGCCTCCTCGTTGAGGATCTCGGCAAATGCCATCGCCATGTCGGCGCGCCGGCCGAAATGGCCGTCGGCCAGCGTGTCGCAGATGGTCATCGGGCCGGGGAGCGTGAATTTAAGGCCCTTCTTCGTGTGGCCTCGGCAGAAGGCGGCCTCGTCGCGGTGAACCGGGCGGCTGCGCCGGGGCTTGCCTGTCACCGTCGGCACGTCGACGACATAGCGATTGTTGCGGATACCCATCTTCGTCTTCAGGTTCCAGTCGATCCCCTCGACTGTTTCGAGGAAGCCGTGGACGAAATGGATGCGGAACTGCTCGCCGTCGGTCACGGTTTCGATGCCGGCGTCTTCCTGCTCCTTGATCCACAGGAGCGCGGCATCGCGCTTCGCCTCGGCGAGCGCTTCGCCTTCGAGCCGCCATTTCGGCCAGAGTTTTTCAGTTTCAGCGAGCCAGCCCGGCTTGGGCAGGCTTCCGGCGATCGTCGGAGGAAAGAGCATCGGTTTGACTCCGGATGGCGGACTGAGAATACAGAACTAGCAGGTGGGGCGGGCCGTGTCAGTGCTGCGGCAGCGCCGCGCAGGGACTATTGGCGTAGCAGCGCGGCGACCATGCCGCGGACCAGGATTTCGGCCGGTTCCCAGCGCATTTCGGGGATCATGATCAGCGAGTTGCAGACGCCGTGCATGGCGCAGATGAACTGCTGCAGTCGCAGTTCGACGGCTTCCGCAGGCTGTCCGGTCCGTTCGATGAGTTCGCGGAAGAAAGCTAGCTCATTGGCGACGATGTCGCTGTCGGCAAAGAAGGTCTCCCCGCCGACGGGGGCGTCCCTCTCGCCATAGACCATCACGTAGTTGTCCGGATGCTCGAGCCAGTAGCGGACGTACGTTACCGCATAGGCCTGCAGCGCCGCGAGGGGGTCGCCGGCATCCCGCGCGGCGGCGCGGCCGGCGGCGAAGATGTCGGAGAAGATCTCCGCCCAGACATGCACCAGAATGCCGCGCTTGTTGGGGTAGTAGCGATAGAACGACATCGCCGACATGCCTGCCGTGGCCGCCACGGCACGGATCGAAACCGCGTCGTAGCCTTTGCGCGCGAACAGCGTCTTCGCCGCTTCGAGGATCTTTGCCCGGCCCGCTGCGATTTCGCCCTCCGAAAGCGCCTTTCGCCCCTTGTTCCGGGCCTTTGCGAACGGAACACCGGAGCCCGCGGCTCGATCATCGGTCATGGTGAAACACCCTTGGCGACATCGTCCTGAAGCCGACGGACCCTGATGGGTGTTCGCCGGGCGGGATGTCAATTGACAGACGCTACACGGAAGAATTTAATATACGCGTATATTTAATTAAGAGGCTCTCCATGCAGCTACCCCCGCGGACCGATCCGAAATCCGTGTCGTTCTGGCAGGCCAATGACGCCCCGCCGTCGCCCGGAGAGCCGTTGCGCGGTGACATCGACGTCGACGTCGCGATCATCGGCGGCGGGTTCACCGGCCTGTCGGTAGCGCGCGAGATCAGGTTGGACGATCCATCGGCGCGCGTGGCCGTGGTCGAGAGCCGTTTCGTCGGCTACGGCGCGTCGGGCCGCAACGGCGGCTTCAACATGTCGCTGTTCGGCCTGGAACCGGAGGTGACGATCCTGCGCTGGGGCGTCGAACGCGCCGCGCAGGCACAGCACTACATGAATCGCGCCGTCGCTTACGTGAAAGACCTCGTCGAAAAGCACGGCCTGAAGTCTGACTACCAGCACCCCGGCATGCTCCGCGTCGCCTACAACGGCGCCCAGCTGAAGCGTCTGGAGAAGGGCATGGAGATCAACCGACGATTGGGCGTCGGCGACCGCTACGCCTTCCTGCCGAAGGCGGAGGTCCAGGCGATGGTTCGGTCCGCGAAGTTCCAGGGCGGCGTTTTCGAGGCCGAAAGCGGCATCCTCAACCCGTATCGGCACGTCAGGGAGTTGAAGCGCCTCGCCGAGGCGGCGGGCGCGGCGGTATACGAAGGCACGCCGGTCGCCAACATCGTCCGCGACGCCAAGGGCATCCGCCTGGCGACGCCGAACGGCACCGTCACCTGCCGCAAGCTGGTGATCGCGGCGAATGCCTGGTCGGGCTTCATCCGCGGCCTGCCCAGGATCCGCTCGCGGCAGACCCCGGAGTGGACCTGCCAGGTGGTGACGGCGCCGCTGAGCGAACGGCAGTGGGAGGAGATCGACTGGCGCGCCCGCGCCTCGATCGAGGACAATCGGCAGCTCATCCACTACTTCCGCCGGACCGTTTGCGGCCGCATCACGATGGGTGGCGGCGACGCGTTCCGCGTCAGGGGCGAGCCCATGGGCCGCCTGGACGCCGCGGCGACCTGGGACAATCTCGAGCGGCACTTGAAGTGGCTCTTCCCGGTACTGAAAGACGTGCCCATCGACTACCGCTGGGGCGGGCCGGTATCGGCCAATCTCGACATGACGCCGGAGATCGGCTTCATCGGCGACGAGCGCATCATTTACGCCAATGGATGCATCGGCCACGGCGTTTCGCTGTCGCAATTGAACGGCCGCACCATCGCCGACCTCGTCCTCGGCAAGCGGACGGATCTGACCGACTTCTGGATCATCAACCGCAAGGCCATTCCATGGCCGCCCGAGCCGCTTGGTACATTTGCTTTCGGCGCGATCCGCTCGGGCCTCAGGCTCTGGGACTGGTACGAGGAGCGCGACATCGACAAGTCGCCGGCCTGAGGCGACCGAGCCGCGGCGGCTCCCGGCCGGCAAGTGCGACAGCGAACCGTGGGAGCAGTCTGGCGCCTCCGGGATCGTCGCTCAGATCAGTAGATGACGACGCTTCGGATGCTCTCGCCGGCATGCATCAGGTCGAACGCGGTGTTGATGTCGCCGAGCGGCATGGTGTGGGTGATCATCGGGTCGATCTGGATCTTGCCCTCCATGTACCAGTCGACGATCTTCGGCACGTCGGTGCGGCCGCG
>CAYJMY010000056.1:0-23408 GCA_964371125.1 uncultured Mesorhizobium sp.
GTGCACGCCTCCGGTGATCGCACAACTGATGATGACCTTGCGTGCTGCCATGCTCATGATGCTCTCCTGATATCGAACGATAGGCCTGTGAACCCGCCTACGCGGGGAGTTGGACAACTTCCCTAGATGCCCCGTGGCGAGGCTCACGCCCGCCAAGCGTCTTCGGACCTGGGAGTCGCTGCTGAAGTGCCAGTCTGTTGGCGGCTGACTTGAGATGCCTCGCGACCGGAGACGCTTGCACCTGCTCTGAGGCGCAATGCGTGGGGTCCCAGGACTTGTAGTCGATGTTAGCGAGGTCGCCTGGTGCCAGATGGTCGAGTACGTCGACCACGCTGCCTTGCAGATCGGAGTACATCTTTTCCCAAGCACAGACCGTCACTTCGGTCACACAATAGACCGCGTAGCGTTTGTCGAGCTCGAACTCGGACTTCTCGACAAGGCCTTCGGCGCAGGCATCGCGCAAGAGCATTCGTAAAGCACGTTCTGAAATGCCCACTTGATTGAGCAACACATTGAACGGCCATCCGCCAGGGCGGCCCACAATCGGCTTATTATAGGCCGCGTTGAGCAAATGCGTGAGCAAACGCACACCACCGCTGCGGCCCAAAAAAAACACCAGCGGAGCGACGCTGACCTGCTTGCGCAGACGAGCTCCGCAAACATACTCGGTTACAAACAGCAAGAGTTGCACAAGATCCGCCGCCCGCCGAAGCTCCACGATCGCGCTTCCGTGTGCTTCCGAGCCCGAGGCACCGCTGTCCGACGGGTTGAAACGCAGATTGTCGACGTCCACCATTGCGTTGCCTCGCTACCCTACAAACCAAGCCGCGCCTTGGCCTCTTCCCAATGCACCGGCGGCAATCCAGCGACCGGGGAACGGAAATAGGGGATGCGCTTTCCCTTCAGGCTGCCGACAAAGACTGTACGCAGGTCTGGCCCGCCGAACGTCACACTGGCTATCCAGGGCGCCAGCTTGCCGCCAGCAGCGAGCATCTGTTCAGGCGTCAATTCGCCCTTCCAGAATGACCCCATCAGGGCATCAGACTGCCGTTTGTCGCCGTCATCCAGGATGATGCGCATATCGCCATCCGGTGTGAGAACGAACACGCGGTCTGCAAAGATATGGGTGCCCCACAAATTGCCGTATCCATCGAATGCGATGCCATCAATGAGTGCGCCGTGGTTTTCCGGCCCGAATGTCTCGCGTTGTGAGAGGCTTCCATCTTCGGCGACGCGCAGGCGCGTGATCTTGGCGCCGCAAGTTTCGGCGACATATAGCCATTCCTCGTTCGCATCGAGGCGCAGTTCGTTGGTGAAGGAGAAACCATCGGCAACGATGCGCAATTGGTCCTGGTCGTAGAGGGCGACGAAGCCATCAGCGATGTCTGGCCGCATAGCAGTCATCCAGTTCTTGCGCCGAGTGGAAATGGTGAGCCAAAGTCGGTTCTTGGTGTCGCGCAGGACGAAATTGACCTTCCCGATCTCTGCGCCCTCGATACTGTCGGCGATGACACGCGACCGGCCGTCGCGGTCCATCAGCTCGAGGCAGTCAGTTCCAAAATTCGAGATGTAAATGTCGCCGTTCTTCGCGAACGCCAAGCCGTTGGGGAGGGTGCCAGTCGTTAGCTTCTCGGCCTCCGATTGGTCAGAGCCGAACCCATCTGCGACCTGCTGAGCGATTAGACGCTGCGATCCATCCGGACTTATGTGGACTACCCCTCCCCGCGCGTCGGCGACCCACACCGAACCGTCAGGTTCCGCCAGGATACACTCAGGTCGCTGGAGATCTCTCCCGACGAAGCCAACATCGGCTGTGGAGACAGAAAAGCCGTCAATAGGGTTCATCGTTCCTCCTAGAGTTTGTGCGTACGTACGTCTAACATGTGCACGACGCGAGGTCCATTGGCTTCAGAATCAAAATTGCCATCTCGATCATTCACCGGCGTCATCAACGAGATGAAGGGCCAGCTTCCGCTCGGCTTCCTTCGGCTCAACGCCTGCGTCAATCGTAACCCCGCCGAGATCGAGAGGGAGGTTGTGGGGCTGGTCCGCGACCGGATCGGCCCCGTCGCCGCCTTCAAGACGGCGGTGACGGTCAAGTGCCTACCCAAGACCCGCTCCAGCAAGAGCCTGCGCGGCACCATGCAGAAGATCGTCGATCACGAGGCATTGACGCCCCCCCGCCACGATCGACGACCCGGCCGTGCTTGACGAGATCGCCGCGCCGCTTAGCGCGGCGAGTCGATTCAACAGAAATGCCCCCCGTATAGCCGCTTCAAACTCCCGTGCCGCGGGGCGCAACGCTGCGCCCGCGTGGTATTATCGTGGCGCTACCGCAACGTCGGCAAATAGGTCACGATCGGGGGAAAAAGGAACAACATCCCTACCATGATCAGAAGCAATGTGCAGAAGGGCAAGCTCCCGAGGAAGATCTGCCCAAGACTCACATTGTTATCATTCACAGCCGCTTTAACTGTAAACGGAATGATCCCAAACGGAGGTGTTAGCAATCCGGCCTCGATCACCAGAACTCCCACCATCGCAAAGACGATAGGATCATATCCAAGCGCCATAGCCACGGGGAAAAAGATTGGCACGGTCAAAAGCATGATCGAAATGGAATCCATTATCATCCCGAGAACAAGCCATATTCCGATTATGAGCAGCATCACCGCCCAGCCGGGCATATTGGTTCCAAGCATGATATTCTCGATCATATTCCCCAAGCCGCTAAACGACAGGCTTCGGGAGTATATCTGAGCGGCGAATATCAAAATCATAAGAGGCGCGGTATATCGCCCGACGTTGATGACCGTCTCATAGAACTCCTTAAGGCGCATGCCCTTGATCAGCGCAAAGACGACTGACAGGACCACGCCCACGCCGGCACCCTCGGTAGGCGTGAACCACCCTAACCAAATACCGCCCAGCGTTACTCCGACGATCGTGAAGAAGCCGACGAAGCTGAGGACGGCATTTGAGAATGTCAATTCGTCACCGTCCGCACTACCGCTGGTTACTCCCGCCCGATCCTGCCCAAGTGACGATCTGAAGAAGATTGAAACCAGAAAGATGTAGACGGCAATCAAAGCAGCAAGCAGAACGCCCGGACCGATCCCAGCCATGAAGAGCTTGCCAATGGACTGTTCGGTAAGAATTCCCCATAGGATGATGAGAATGCTGGGTGGGATAAGCATTCCGATGCAGGCGCTGCCAGAAATCAGACCCAACGAGAATGTATCGCTGTAGCCAAACCGCTTCATCTGCGGATAGGCGATACGAGTAAAAGCGGTTGCTGACGCAGCGCTGGTCCCCGTCAGGAAGGCGAAGATAACATTGCCAGCAACTGTCGCATAAGCGAGGCGACCTGGCAGCCGTCGCAGACCTCGGTCTACAATCGTGAACATATCTCGCGCGATACCCGAGCGAGCGATGAACTCGCCCATCAGAAGGAAGGCCGGTATGACTGCGAATACGTATTCTCGCAGGGCCTCATAGGCAGTATTGCCAATGAAGCCTGCTGTAACTCCGATGCTTGAGGTCGAAAAGTAGATTGCAGCGACACCGGCAAGGCCGAGGGCGACAGCGACATTTATCCCGGCAAAGACAAGAACGAGCAACCCGCCGAAGGTCAGGAGAATCAAGGTGGTGTCCATCTAAGCACCCGCTGCCACACCGCTCACAGCGGTTTCATTGTGTTGCTCCCGCGCGGCGTCACGCCGGAAAGCCGCGATGAGGTAGAAGAGCGCGGCAAGGCCGCAACCGACAACGACCGAGAAGCGCGCCGGCCACGCAGCGACGGAGACGATGAGCTGTCCTTCAACCTCATTCTCGATCCAGGACCTGACGGCCGGCGACCAAGCCGCCCAGGTCACAATTGAGAAGAATACAAAGCCGAAAACGTTAGAAACACGAGCCGTGATTGCCTGCACCGAAGGTGGCGTAGCCCGAACCAGAAAGTCCACCGAGATCATACTTCTTGTTCGAACGGCATACGGCAACTGCAGAAACACTATGACGACCAGGGTATTTTGTATGTATTCCGTCACCCCGTAAAAAGGAATATTCACCAACCTGATCAGCACGTCGGAAACGATTGCCAACGCAAGGGCAAACATACACAGTGCCGAAGTAATCAGCAGAGCACGAGCTACAAAATCCAGGCGACTATCGAGCCATCGAACCATTGATTCCTCCATCAGATGCGCGTGGGCAGCGGATTGCCCACGTGCAACGGCAACGCCTCGCGATTTACTGGATGTTGAAGGTGACCGGCCAAGTGTAGCCGACGCCAACTGCCGCATCATAGTACGACTGCATGACGCGCTTCCAGAGATCAATCTGGTCCTTCCCGATCTCCTGAGCCTTCTCCCTCGGGAGGTTCACAAGACTCTCAGCCCAAGCCTGGCGTACGTCAGCTGGAACGTTCGAGTTGATCTGCCCGTTGGCCTGGTTGTGTAGTTTTGCCTCGCTCTCGATCGCATCCCAGAATGGCCCCGCTTCTTTCTCCATTTGGGCGGCGGCTTCAGAAACAATGTTTTGCACGCCCGGCGGCAGACGATCAAACCAGTCCTTGTTCACCGTCAGAACGACAATAGTGAATGCGCCGAAGCCGACCGTGGTGTAGTAGGGAGCAACCTCATAGAGCTTGATTGCGCGATTGATGGTCTGTGACGAGATCGTGCCGTCGGTCAGCCCGGTCTCAAGATTGCTATAGCCCTCGGCGCCAGCCTGAGAGATGCCGCGTCCCATACCAGAGATCCAGGAGAGGTTGGGGCCTGCCCCGCCGAACATCTTGCCGGCAACGTCGTTCCGAGACTTCACCTCGAACTTGGTCACCAGGTCATATCCGTCGAGAGGGATAAGCGCGAGGAGCTTCTGGTTGTAGCGCTCGAAGGCATCCTTGAGTTCCGGGTATTCGTCGTAGACCTTCCGGGTGGCGGCTACCGACATCCCGGTCGAGGTTGGCCCAAAGGGCATGTAGTACATGAAATTGTGCAGTGCGAGCTTGTCCGCGTCGTGGCAAACACAATAGACGCCGAAGGTCGCCACACCGGTTTCGACGGCCTCGAGTACCTCTGCTGCCTTGGCGATGGTGCCACCCCACCCTTCAACGATGTTGATGGTGTGGTCGGTCTCATCGGCAATGCGTTGCTTGATCACAGGGAGAAACTTCTCCTTGACCAGCATGACATGCCCCCAGTTGTCCGTGTGCCCGGACACCGCGCGGGCGAGGAGATTGTCTGCATTGGCATTCATTGGCAGTGCGGCTGCACACAGCAGCGCCACGCCGACGGACAGTTTAGATAGTGCTTTGATCATGTTACTTTCCTCCCAATGAAGTCACACTGACAAAGAGACCTAGAGCGGAATGCCGATGGTCTTTGTTTCGAGGTAGCCGTCGAATCCCATCCGGCCGCCTTCCTTGCCCAAACCTGACAGTTTGTAGCCACCAAATGGTACAGTCGGCGGGCTTACAAACAGGCTGTTGATGGCAATAGTTCCGGTGCGCAATGCGCGGGCGACGCGGATCGCGCGCGACGGGTCGCGGGTGTAGACGCCAGCCGAAAGACCGAAGTTCGACCGATTGGCCAGTCGGATCGCTTCCTCTTCGGTATCGAAGGGAATGACACCAAGCGCAGGACCGAAGATCTCTTCTTGGGCGATCTCCGACTCGTTGTCGACCTTGGCAAGCAGGGTGGGTTGAACCCAGTTTCCGTTGCCCAATCCCTCAACCGCCTTTCCTCCGGCGACCAGCTCGGCACCATCCTCAATCGCGCGGGCGATCAGTTCGGTCACACGGGTCACTGACGAACGCGTGACCAACGGAGATGAAGTCACAGTCGGATCGAAGGGATCGCCGTACTTGACATCGGCGATCTGGCTTTGCGCTGCCGCGACAAACCTGTCGTAAACCTTGCGATGGACGATGGCACGCGTTTGGGTTGAGCAGACCTGACCGGACAATCCCATCGACACCGCACCCATGCAGTAACGACCGACTGCCTCGATGTCCTCCACATCGTCGAAGACGATAGACGGGCTTTTTCCGCCGAGCTCGAGTTGGACCCTCTTCATGGTCGCCGCGGCGTTGATCAGGATGTCGCGACCGACCGCGCCGCGGCCTGTGAACGCGATTTTGTCAACCATCGGGTGCTTCACCATCTCCGCAGCGGTCGTGCCTGAGCCGGTGACCACGTTGAACACGCCAGGAGGCAGGTCGAGTTCCTGGAAAATCCTTGCGTAGTGCATGGTGACGTTCGAGGCGTATTCGGATGGCTTGAGCACCACTGTACAGCCGGCTGCTAGAGCCGGCGCCAGCTTTTGCGCGAACTGCATGACCGGCCCGTTGAAGGGGGTGATTGCACCAACGACGCCCACTGGTTCCTTGATGGAAAACAACTGGGAATTTGCGTGCTCGGAATAGACAGGGGGCGCCTCGCCCGAGATCTTGTCAGCCCAGCCAAGGAAATAGTCGAACAGGTCTCCTGAGAACGTCGATGAAAAACGGAATGAGCTCCCGACTCCGATCGGCAGAACATTGTCCAGCGATTGCAGAATCGCGAAGCGCTCCGCCTCCTTGCGGATCATGTCGCTGAGAGGGCGAAGTTTCAGAATTCGTTCGCGGGCGTGCATCTTGCCCCACGGGCCGTCATCGAACGCGGCGCGCGCCGCTCGCACCGCCTTATCGACGTCTGAAGCCTGCCCTGCGGCAAGAGTGTAGTCTTCCTCACCGGTGGCCGGATGAACGTGCTGATATACAGAGTCACTATCCGGTTCCACAAACTCATTGTTGATAAAGAAGCGGTCGACGCCAGCGCCGACCTCCTTCACTTTATCCCTTACAGAAAAACTGCCGCTGAGATTGGTCATTGCTCTACTTCGCTTTCTCTTTGTCCATTAGCGCATCGGCGGACGGGAGTACGCTTGATCCGCAAGGGTGCTCAGCGACTGCAGCGATCCACTCCACCCACACGCCTCCCGCAAACGTACTTCTCCGGCTGCGCAAATTCATAAAGTTGGTACGTACGTCTGTCAAATAACTTTGACGCAAAGATGCCTCTTACAAGCCCGCCAACAATGGCTACTTGTCGATGTCTTTCATGAATGCTGCCGGGTAGCGGTCGCCCCTCACGGATCCCGGAGCAAAGATGTCGGAAAGCCTAGCGAGGGTTTCCGCCGACAGATTGAGGTCGGCGCCCTTGGCATTGCTTTCTGCCACCCTGGGGGTCACAGCGCCGAAAAGCGGCTCGATGTCCTCACCCTGGTGCAGAAGCCAGGCAAGCGCCATCTGTGGCACTGTCGCACCATAGGCTTTCGCTTCCTTTTCGAGTTTGTCGACGAGCACGATGTTGTGCTCGAAGTTGCCCTTCTGAAACCTCGGCGCAGCTGCCCGCCGCCAATCGGCGTCGCCCATGTCCTCCGGCCGCCGCAAGGCGCCGGTCAACAATCCACGCCCGAGGGAAGCAAACGCCACAAATCCGATGCCGAGCTCGCGGCACGTCGGCAGGACAGACACTTCGGGATCCCTGGTCGCCAGTGAGTACTCGCTCTGCAGAGCTGTAATAGGGTGCACAGCGTGGGCTCGGCGGATATTCTGTGGTGAAGCCTCAGAGAGCCCGACAAACCGCACCTTGCCGGCCTGCACCACATCCTTGAACCCGCCCATGGTTTCTTCGATGGGGACGCTGGGGTCGATTCTGTGCAGATAGTAGAGGTCGATCACGTCGAGACCGAGTCGCTGCAGGCTGCCGTCAACCGACTTTCTGATGTATTCGGGCGTGCCGTTCTGGCCTATCGAGCCGTCTTCCTTGAAGCAGGCGCCGACCTTGGTCGAGATCACCACCTTGTCCCGCTTCCCTTTGATGGCTCGGCCGACCAGCTTTTCGTTATGACCCCACTCCGAATCGGCGGTGCGCTCGCCCTTTCCGTAGAAGTCCGCAGTGTCAATCAGGCGGATACCGACGTCGATCGCGCGGTGGACTGTCTTGATGGCTTCGTTTTCGTCCGCGGTTTCATACACGCCGGAAAGTGCCATAGCACCGAGCCCAAGCGCAGACACCTCAAGACGACCTTCGCCCAAGAACCTGGTTTGCATAGAATGTCCTCCCGCCACCTAGAGACGCCCCGTGGGGCAAAATCGACCGCACGTCGGCGGCTCGATCCTCCACGCAAATCACGAGCTAGGCGGAATCAGACAATGAGACTCTTGCGCTATGGAGATCGCGGTGATGAGAAGCCCGGGGCGTTGGACACCGACGGCGTGATCCGCGACCTGTCTGGGGTCATTGCCGACATAGCCGGAGATACCTTGCGCGAAACGAGCGTCAACAGACTTAAGGCGCTGGACCTTTCGCAGCTTCCGGCCGTGGCAGGAAATCCGCGCCTCGGCGCCTGCGTAGGCAATGTAGGCAAGTTCATTGGCATCGGCCTGAATTACGCCGACCATGCTCAGGAATCTGGCATGAAAGTACCACCCGAACCGATGATGTTTCTCAAGGCCACAAGTTGTATCTGCGGCCCCAACGACGACATTTTGCTGCCTCGGGCCTCTGAGAAGACCGATTGGGAAGTGGAACTGGGCGTAGTTATCGGCGAACCCGCAAAACATGTTACCGAAGCCGAGGCGCTTGAGTATGTGGCTGGTTACTGCCTCGTCAATGACGTGTCAGAGCGCAGCTATCAGAACGAACGTCATGGTACCTGGGACAAAGGCAAGGGCTGCGACAATTTCGGCCCGATTGGTCCCTGGATGGTCACCAAGGACGAAATCGGGGATCCTCAGGACCTTGCGATTTGGCTGGAGGTGGACGGCAAGCGATATCAAGATGGCTCAACCCGGACCATGGTGTACCGGGTGCCATATCTCGTGAGTTATCTATCGACCTTTTTCACCCTTGAGCCCGGCGACCTCATCACCACCGGCACCCCACCCGGCGTGGGCATGGGCCAAAAGCCGGTTCCGATCTACCTCAAAGCGGGACAAAACGTGAGACTTGGGATCACCGGACTCGGTGAACAAACACAGAAGGTGGTCCTCACTTGTTGATCCAACACCGAAAGCACCGGTCGTCATCGGCGACGCAATGAAGACGGAGCGGACGTTTTCCTCCCCCTGCCGGCGCGACGCCAGTCGTGTCCGGCTTCCTTGTCTGGAACTTCTGCAGGATGGCATGGATATCGCCCAAGGTGTGATTGACGGAAAGGCCATATGACGGATCCGGTGTGTATCGCAGAGGTCGGCCCGAACGACGATCCCCAGAATGCAGCGCTACTTACGGCGACAAAAGTGGGCAGCCCGCTCATCAGGCTTTTAACTTCATCGATATGGGCGTGCGGGTCTAGGATGCGAGCGCGCCGGCATTGGCTGCACCTCCAACTAAACGGTGCGCGCAGCGCCATCGCGGCCGACGCGATAGTCTCATGCTGGTTAGTATGGTCGTCTTGAGCGGGGTCGATTTTGAATAGGGTGGGGCAGGACATTGTCCAGGCGGGGACATGTCAAGCCAGAGGTACGAGAAGTGCGAGCATGGTTCCAGAAGCTTACTGACATTTCATCCGCAGCCAAGTCTGATGCAACATTGAAGCTGGCCCTCAGCGACCTCGCCGAGGAGCTCGGATTCGACTGCTATGCATATCTGAACGTTCAGCCGAAGAGAACTTTCGCGGTTTCGAACTATCCACTGGAGTGGCAGACGCGATATCTTGCAAGGGACTACACGAGGATCGATCCCGTCGTATCTCAGGCGCGGGCCAGGATGCAGGGGTTCGTCTGGTCAACTCGTAACCCGAGGCAAGCTGGTTCGAAGGACGTACGCCGGTTCTATGACGAGGCGGGCGACTTCGGAATCAGGTCCGGCATCTCCATTCCGGTGAGGACAGCATTCGGCCACATGTCAATGCTGACGCTTGCGTCGGGAAAAACGTCGCTATCCCTGGAGCGCGACATCGACCACGTCGCCGCTGTCACAGCCGTCGCGTTTCTACACGCAAAGTTCAAACTTCATGACGGCCAGCCGACTGCGAGCACGACGATCGAATTGACTGCAAAGCAGGCACTCTGTCTGGCCTGGTCGGCCGAGGGCAAGACCATGAGAGACATCGCCAACATCGAGAACCTGTCGTATGCCACCGTGAACTTCCACCTGAACAACGCCCGAAGAGCGCTGGATGCTAGTAGTCTTGCGCAGGCGACCGCCCTTGCCACCAAGCTCAAGCTGATCTGATGCAAAGGTGGCCTCAGTCTTCGGGTGCTTTCGGAACATAGCCAAGCACGTCAAGTAGCGTCGAAAGAACAACCTGCTGCGCGTGCATTTCGATCATCGCCTGAACATAGTCGAGCCGCGCCTGCCCAACTGTTTCGACCAGGCTTGCGGCGAGCAATCCGGAATCGGACTCTGTGTAAAGAGCTTCTGCTCGATCGCGGAGGCGACGGTGCAACCTCATTGCATCGATCGTGATTCTCTCGAGATCTTTTGCCGGAAGTCTCTCCGTCAGCCCGACGACGGGTCGCAGGACATGCTT
Organism: uncultured Mesorhizobium sp.; assembly: GCA_964371125.1. Classification (GTDB taxonomy): domain Bacteria; phylum Pseudomonadota; class Alphaproteobacteria; order Rhizobiales; family Rhizobiaceae; genus DUSC01. The sequence goes on from CAYJMY010000056.1 coordinate 10,525, forward strand.
CTTTCCCGAGCGTACGTCACCAAATCTTGAATCGCCCATAACACTCATCTGTGAAAAGCGTCCGCGGTACGCCCCCGCCGACAGTATCCCATGACCCCAAGCCGGGGGTTAGAATCCGTGATGAAACGGCCCTACGACCTTTAGCACCGAGGCGCCTGGACATACATCGCAGGCCCCCGGCCGCAAGGTCAGGAGACAAGGTGCCATTGCGGTCGGCACCAACCGTTCATCAGGGGATTCTACGCCCCAGGGCAGCGCGTACCGCCTTACCGAGTCTTATAGAGAATGACGGTAGAGGTTTCCAGCGAAAGGAGAATAGCTGTGCCAGACGCCCGCGCCGAGCCAAGAGGGGTGCCACGCGGCGCAGGTCCACAACGCGGTGAAGCAGTCGCCTGAGGGGATTCGCAGACCTTCATTGCCGAAAGCCGTAGACCGACCGTTGATCGGCGGCCAGCGGCGAAATGGGTCTCAAAGCGCTGCCGCCGACCCCGGAAAGGTCGATCCTGATCCCGGCGCTGTTCGGGTTCCCGTCGAGCGCTGGGTCTCTCGCCGCAGCGGACGCGGGAGCATCAGACCGACCTTCCTCCGTTGACCCGGAAGGAGCTGGCGTCGGTGTGGCGACTTCAACGCTGCCGGGATCGGGCTCCGAGAAAACCGGCTTTCCCTCGAAGTATCCCGTCCGCCAGGCGTAGACCGCATCATCGAACGCCTCGTCGACGGCATTGCCATACCATTTCGTGACGATGCGGTAGACCTTGCCGAACAGTCTCGTGCCCATGCGGATGTTCTCGCAGGCGTCGACCAGGTCCGGGTCGAGCTCAGAAACATCGGACATCCCGAGACCGGCCGGGTATTGGGTGATCCCGACACGGACCACGGCCTTGCCGACGTACTCGCGCATCAGCCCCACGGCTTCATCCGGCGTGGTCGGCTTCGGCACAAGGACGACCCGGTCACCCGATTTGACAGTGACCGCGAGGGGATCGGTGGAGCCAGCCTCCGCGATGAAGCGCTCGACGATCGCCGGCTTCAGGGTCGCATCCGCGCATTGATGGATGAGGGCTGCATCGACCATGCCGGCGTCCTTGGTCAGGTGTTGAAGGCGGTCACGAGAGGCAGCCCGAACAGCCGCGCCCAAGCCTCGGCGTTGGCTTTCTGAATGCCGACGATGGAGGTGCCAGCGGTCCACCAGCCGTTGCCGGTGGCGACGAAGATCGTCGGCGAATGCGCGGCGGACTGCAGGACCGGCCAGACGATCAGCTGCTCGTAGTAGATCAGCGGCGCGATCCGTTCGCCGCCGAGATCGACTGCCGGATTGGCAAAGATATGCGCGCGAGCACCACCGATCTTTCCGAACCAGGCGCGCCAGGGCTGCCACATCGAGACCGGGACCGGCATGCGCTCGCGATAGAGAACACGAGCCTCCGCCGCAGAGATCGCGATCATGGCATTGTCGTAGCCGTCTGGTTCGACAATGGCGGCGCCGGCGATGACAGTGATGGTTGCGTCTTCCAACGCACCACCCCAGAGCCGCTCGACAGTCGGTGTCCAGAAGCCCAAAGTGCTCTCGGGAAGAACGACGATTTGAGCACCCTCGACGGCCACCCGTTTCACCGTGGCGATCAGGTCACGGTGACGGTCGAGATCGACATCACGGCCGAGGCTTTGCCCCAGCTCGAGGTCGACGCCTATCCATCCCTCCGGTAGAGATGGCGTCGTCCACGTTGCGGCGGACCAGAGCCAAACACCTGCCAAGGTAGTCGAAGCAGCCGGCCACCATTTCGTCGTCATGGCGAGGAGGCCGGCGGCGGCCGCCGCCAGACCCCACCATCCCCATCCCTGAAAAACCACGCCGGCCGCGGTGACCGGATGCGCCCAGCCGACGATCCCGAAAGGCGGCACAGCCATCAGCACCGCCGCCGCCAGATAGTGCGCCGCCCGCCCCTTTCCCGGTCGCTTCGTCCACAGTGCCGCATGCACCACGACGAAGAAAAGCGACGCGGCGAACCACAACAGCAGACCGGGCCAGAGGTCGGAAGCATAGAAGTTCGCAACGCCCTGCGGCAGTCCGCGCGATGCCGCCAGAAAATATCCCGCCGACACGGCCGCCGCGACCAGACGTGAGCGCGAGAAGGCCCATAGCGCCGGGAATACAAACGCGACGGGAAGGGCAAGAACATGGCCGCTCCAGCCGACGACACCGGTGACGATTGCCAAGGCGATCAGCGCTGCAGAATGAAGCCAATCAGGGATCGACCGTGAGAACAGGAACGGCAAGGCCGAGGAGGCCTCCTGCCGGAATCGGCCCGAAATATCTCGAGTCATAGGACCCCGCGAAATCGGAGTGGAGGTAGAGATAGCCGGGCGGAACAGCTCCACCACGCCAGGCTGTGAGCGCCCTGCCCTCGGCATCGCTGCGACGAACCTCGGATTTGGCCAGTAGCCTGCCGTCGACGGAAACATGGTCGTCTATGTCGACCGATTGTCCTTCCGTCGCCACTACCGTTTTTATGAGCGGGCTGAACCGACCCGGGCAGAGCCCGCGGCGGACGTAGCCGCGCTCGAACGCTGTCATGAACGCCGGAGTGAGTGGCGGGCAGATGAAAACGAGATCGCCGACGGAAACGGTCCGCTCCAGCGCCTCGATACGCCACAGGCCGAGCGGATAGCTCGGCGTGAAATTGATGCGGTAGCCGCCGATCCATCCCGCGACAGCGACGGCGACAATGGCTGCAATCGCGCTGCCCGCATACACCATTACCGGCCGGCGGCTCATTGTTTCAGGACCGAACTTTGACGCTGCGACAGACGCAGGTTCTCGGATTGCTTCAGAGCTTCTGTGGTGCGCTCATGGGCGGCGAGCTGCTGGGCGGCGCGCATCACCGGCCAGGCCTCGGCGAGCTTCTGTTTTTCCGCCGCCGGCATGCCCTCCGCCGCCTTGTCGAACAGCTTTCCGGCGGGGCTGCGCGCATCGTTCACCAGCAGCGTGCGCTCACCAAAGCGCTCCGCTACTGCCCTGTTGAAGCCGTCGATCTCAGCCTTGATCTCGCGGTTGCTGACGGAATATCCGAGCGCCGCCGGCAGGTCGTTGCGGTCGATCGCGTCGCGCACGCGTTCCAAAACCCGATAGGCGTCGGAGGAGAGCGCCGGGATGTCGATAGCGACGCGATGGCGCAGTGCGTTTTCGTCGGCCTCGATCTTCTGCTCCGCCGATTGGCGAAGTTGCAGATACCGCTCGATGTCACGCTTCAGCGCCGGGACATTGACGTCTGCGACACGCCGCGCTTCACGCTCCACCCTGCCGGCAAGAAGCCCAGTGCTGCCTTTCAGCGGGCCGATCGACGCCGGTTCGCCGACCAGCTTGTCCAGCGCCTTGTTCGCGGCTTCGCGATCGGCCAGCACCGCGTCGAAATTCATCGCGCGGAAGGCCGCCTCCGGATCCGCGAACACATAGCGGAACCGCGTAGAGACCTCTTCCCACTGCTTCTTCACGACTGGGTCGGCATGAAGCTTTTCCTCGACAACATCGGGTAGGGATTTGGCGAACTGCTTGATGCCGGTGACCATCGGGCTTTCCTTCCGGAGAGTTGGGGCCTCCTTGATGACCCTGGATTGTCTGGTGTCGTGAAGACCGAGACGGGCGCCAGCGCCCCGCAGCCGCTGTGCAGCGTCGGCGAGGCGCTCCGCCTGGCGTAGCGTCCAGTCGAGCCGGTCGCGCAACAGCGTGCGAGCCACCTGGACGATATGCAGCCCGCGGTTCTCGGCAAAGCGCAGCGCCTGCCGGTAGAGCGTGCCGCGCTCGTAGTCGAGCGTGGTTTCCTTCGCCCGCTTCCGCGACAGGATGTGCTCGAGACCGCCCGCCTTGGCGAAGGAGCGCGTGCCGTAATAGAGCGCCACGTCCTCGCGGTGACGGGTCATCGCCACATAGGTCAGGTGGCGATCCAGCGAGAGCGAAGCCAGCACTTTGACCCGGTCGACGGTGGCGCCCTGCGATTTGTGGATTGTCGTCGCGTAACCATGATCGACGTTGCGATAGAGTCGCTGCTCGACCGTGACATGGCGTCGATCGTCGCCCTCTCCGAGCTCTGTGACGATGCGGCCGGGAGCCGCTTCGACGACGCGCGCAATCATGCCGTTCTTCACGCCGAGTGCGCTGTCGTTCTTCAGGAAGACGATTTGGTCGCCCGCATCGAACGTGCGCATGCCGTCCTCGGTCCGGAAGGCGTGACCCTCACCAACGACGCCACGCTCGACCATCTTCTCGCGGGCAAGACGATTGAGCTCGCGGACATCGCGGCGAAGATGCGCCAGGATCAGCGTCGACTTTGCTGGATCGTATTCGTGGTCCCAGGCGGCGATCAGGCTGGTGATAGCCTGCGGCTTCAATTTCTCGCCGATGATCCTGCCATCGCCGTTGTAGGCAGCGATCGCCTTGGCGACCTGGCCACGCGCGAGATCGAGCGAAGCCGTCCGCATCCACTCTTCACGCTGGCGGTAGATGCGCTCGAGCTCGGCATAGCCGATGCGCTCGACGATGGCGCGGAACGGCGCCCCGGCCTCGATCGGCTGCAGCTGCTCGGGATCGCCGATCAGCACCAGCTTGGCGCCCATGCGCACCGCGGTTTCGACAAAGTACGCCATCTGCTTCGAGGCGACCATGCCAGCCTCGTCGACAACCATGACGGTCTTGTCGGTGAGCGCCTCCCTGCCCTCCTTCCAGCGCAGCTCCCACGCAGCGAGCGTGCGGCTTTCGATACCGGCTTCCTTCTGCAGGCCCTCGGCCGCCTTGCCGGCCAGCGTGCCGCCAACGACCCGATAGCCCGCCAGCTCCCATGCCTCGCGCGCGGCCTTCATCATGGTGGTCTTGCCGGCGCCCGCACGGCCGACGACAGCGGCGATCCGGCCTCCCTTCGTCACATGCTCGATCGCCGTTCGCTGTTCGTCGGATAGCCGCTCGTGCCGATCGAAGACGCTCTCCAGCACCCGTTCCCGGACGCCATGCGTGCTCGTTGCCGAGAGCCACATGGCGCGGTTGGCCATCTCGGCCTCGAGCCGGATCATCTCCCGCGTTGTGTGACGGGCGGGAAGTTTGCGGCCTGTCTCGAAGTCGACGGTCGAACGCTGCAGGCGCAGCAGCTCCGGGCTCTGGAGGATGCGCGCCATCAAATGCTGGAAGGTCGCGGCATCGTCGACATAGCGATGCAGCACCTTGGCGATGTCGCGCTCGTCGAAGACGCTCATCTCCGAGGTGAGGAGATCGAGCACGATCTCCGGACGCTTCAGGATGCGCGCCGCATTGGCCGACTTCCGCGCCTCGGCGATCTCGATGCGCTCCAGCGACGGCGTCCATCCCTGGCTCTCGGCCTTGCGCTGGATCGCCTTCGCCCCGGCGCCGATATGAGCCGTCGGCTCCAGTTCGATGCCACGCTCGGCATAGGAGCGACCGTCGACGCGGACCTCCAGACCTGCAAGTGCCAGATGCTGGTTCTGGAGATCGAGCCAGCCATTGCGCTGTTTGAGGAACTCCGTCTTCTCGCCGGCCCACAGCCGGTACTGGATCTTGCCCGCCTTGGTGCGGAGGACCTCGCCGTCGTCGCCCATCACCGCGATCTTCTTGGAACCAAACCCCTTCTCGTTGAGCGGCCTCAGCGTAGTCATCAGATGCACATGCGGATTGCCAGGTTCGTCGTGATAGACCCAGTCGGCCACTTGCCCGCGCGAAAGCACCTGCTCGAGCACGAACTGCCGCATCAGCGCGATGTTCTGTTCCTTCGAGAGCTCTACCGGCAGCGCAATGATGAACTCCTTGGCGAATTGCGCGTCCTGACGCTTTTCGAACGCCTCGACCCTGTTCCAGAAGGCTTCCGCGGCACCGGCCACGGAACGGTCGGCGATCAGCGCGTGCGCCCATTGCGGCGCGTCCGGTGGCAGCAGTAATACCTCGGGCCCGCGATTTCCCTTGTGGGCGAAGTCGACGGTGCGCCCCTCGCTCGCATGCGTCATCTTCGCGCAATGGCGGTAGGCAGCCGCCAGCACGGCGCTGCGGCCGGAGCTGCGTCCGATGAGCTGGGGCGTGAAGTGCGTGATGGCCACGGTGAAACCGGCTCCCGAACAGGAACGAACCTCATGTTCATCGGGAAAGGCACGGCCACCAGTCGGGCCGGCGCAGGGCGTCGCGACAGCGACGTATTACTGCGCCCTTGAACCGCTCCTTCAGAACGGCCGGGATGATCTCAAACCTGATCGGTCTCGCCGACTAGCATTTCTATTAGTGGCTGCGCGCGCGAATCCGGGGATTCTGGGCGCTGACAAACGAAGCAATGAAGCTCGGAGGCGCGGCCGGAAATGAAGAAACCATCCTCGAAAATCCGGGAAGAGATTACGAAGCTGCAGGAGCAGCTCCGGCAGGCCGAGACGCGCGAGGCCGAGCGCATCGGCCGGATCGCGCTGCGGGCCGGACTGGGCGAGATCGAGATCGAGGAGACAGCGCTGCTCGCAGCATTCGAGGAACTGGAGGGCCGGTTTCGCGAAGGGAGCGGTGGTGGGTCTGGCAAGCGCCGGGCCGGGCGGAAACCGGCCGCCGCGGCGAACGCACCTGGCACGCCTGCGGGCGAAACTGGCGAGGGCTGAGCGCATGAGCCGGTTGTCGGTTTCGGAGGCCCGGAAGAAGGACACGCGCGAGAAGATCGCGCTCGGCGGACTGGTCCTGAGGGCCGGGTTGCAGGCCGGGCAACATGAACTGTTGCTCGGCCTGCTGGTCGACGGGCGGCGACGGGCGGAGCGTGATGAGAGCGAGCACGCTCGGCTTGTCGCGATCGGAGCGGAGGCGCTCAGCAATGTCCGCGACTAGGATCATGCTCGCGCTCGCGCCGGCCGGCCTGATGATCGCCTCAGCGATCGGGATGAGCGGCATCGAGCAGTGGCTGGCAGGGTTCGGGCAAAGCGACAACGCACGGATGACGCTCGGGCGCGTAGGGCTCGCCCTGCCCTATGTGACGGCCGGGGCGGTCGGTATGATCTTCCTCTTCGCCGCCGCCGGCGCGGCGAGCATCAAGACGGCAGGCTGGAGCGTTGCCGCCGGCGGCATCGTGACATTCCTGCTCGCCGGCGTTCGCGAGATGACGCGGCTGTCCGGCCTCGCCGATCGCACTCCGGCGGGACAGTCCGTGTTCGCCTATGCCGACGCTGCGACCCTGATGGGAGCGAGTGCCGCGCTGCTCGCCGGCATCTTCGCAATGCGTGTCGGGTTGCGCGGCAACGCCGCCTTCATCACGCCGGCGCCGCGCCGCATGCGCGGCAAGCGCGCGGTGCATGGCGATGCCGACTGGATGAAGATGCCGGAGGCGGGAAAGATGTTTCCCGGCACAGGAGGAATCGTGATCGGCGAGCGCTACCGGGTCGACCGCGACAGCGTGGCGGCAATCGCGTTCCGCGCCGATGATCGCGATACATGGGGAGCCGGCGGACGATCTCCCTTGCTCTGCTTCGACGGGAGTTTCGGGTCGTCGCATGGCATCGTCTTTGCCGGGTCGGGCGGCTTCAAGACGACATCGGTGACGATCCCGACCGCGCTCAAATGGGGCGGCGGACTGGTCGTGCTCGACCCATCCTCGGAGGTCGCGCCGATGGTGATCGAGCATCGCCGCAAGGCGGGCCGCAAAGTGATCGTCCTCGATCCGGCGGACCCGGCGATTGGCTTCAACGCGCTGGACTGGATCGGCCGTTTCAGGGGCACGAAGGAAGAAGACATTGTCGCCGTGGCGACCTGGGTGATGACCGACAATGCGCGGCAGACCTCGATCCGCGACGACTTCTTCCGCGCCTCGGCCATGCAGCTGCTCACCGCGCTGATCGCGGACGTCTGCCTGTCGGGCCACACCGAATTGAAGGACCAAACGCTGCGCCAGGTGCGCGCCAATCTGTCGGAGCCGGAGCCGAAGCTGCGGGCTCGCCTGACGCGCATCTACGAGCAGTCGGAATCCGAGTTCGTGAAAGAGAATGTCGCGGTCTTCGTCAACATGACGCCGGAGACCTTTTCCGGCGTCTACGCCAATGCGGTGAAGGAGACCCATTGGCTTTCCTATCCGAACTACGCGGCGCTTGTGTCAGGCAATGCCTTCTCCACCGACGATCTGGCGGACGGCAATACAGACATCTTCATCGCGCTCGACCTGAAGGTGCTGGAGGCACATCCCGGGCTCGCTCGTGTGGTGATCGGATCGTTCCTCAACGCAATCTACAACCGAGCCGGCGACATTGCCGGCCGAACGCTGTTCCTGCTCGATGAGGTCGCGCGGCTCGGCTATCTGCGCATCCTCGAAACCGCACGCGACGCCGGGCGCAAATACGGCATCACGCTGACGCTGATCTTCCAGTCGCTCGGCCAGATGCGCGAGGCCTATGGCGGCCGTGACGCCTCGTCGAAATGGTTCGAGAGCGTGTCGTGGATCAGCTTCTCGGCGATAAACGATCCCGATACCGCGGACTACATCTCGAAGCGCTGCGGCGACACCACGGTCGAGGTCGATCAGTTGAGCCGGTCGAGCCAGATGTCGGGTTCGTCGCGCACGCGCTCGAAGCAGCTGACGCGACGGCCGCTGATCCTCCCCCACGAGATCATGCGCATGCGCGCCGACGAGCAGATCGTGTTCACGGCGGGCAAAGCGCCGCTGCGATGCGGCCGCGCGATCTGGTTCCGGCGCGACGACATGCGGGCGTGTGCCGGCGAGAACAGATTCCACCGGAATGAAGCGACATGACGCTGCTCCGCGCCGTCCTGGCCGTCATCGGCGTGATTACCGGCGGGATTGGTTGGATGATGATCGAGGAGCGTCTCGGACATCCGGACAGGCCACCGGAGGAAGCGCTGTATTTGCCTCGACCGATCATCGCCAGCGATACGCTCTCGGCCGGATTCACGCTGTGCCCTGGCCCGGTGCGCGCCAACTGTGTCGTCGACGGCGACACCTTCTGGTTTAGCGGCGAGAAGATCCGCATCGCCGATATCGACGCGCCGGAAATATCTGAGCCCGAATGCCCGGCAGAGCGGCAGTTGGGCGAAATCACCCGCGACCGGCTGCTGCAAATGCTCAACGAGGGCCGCTTCCGACTGACCGCCGGCTGGCGCGACGAAGATCGTTTTGGGCGCAAGCTGAGGATCGTGTCGCGCTCGGGCAAGTCGCTCGGCGAGCGGCTTGTCGAGGAGGGCCTGGCGCGACGCTGGAACGGTCCGGATTTCAGCTGGTGCGACGGCGCGCGGGCGGCGGTCGGAGCGGCGCGATGAACCGCCGCATCCGCATTGGCGGCGTCGATGTCGCCTTCGACGTAGACCCGGCGGCGGAGCTGCTGGCCGACGCCTTCGCCCGCCGCGAGCATCCGCTTTGCCTGTGCTGCCCCGAAGGCGTGCCGATGTACATCGCGCGCTTCGGGGTTCGGCATATCCTGAAGCGAATGCCGGAGACCGGACCCCGACATGACGTCGACTGCGATTCCTACGAGCCGCCCTCCGGCCTGTCCGGACTCGCGTCGGTCGAGGGTGCCGCGATCGTCGAGAATGTCGAGGACGGCACGACGGCGCTGAAGCTCGGCTTCAGCCTGTCAAAGCTCGCCGGCCGCGCCGCGCCGGCGCCTGGCGAAAGCGGAGAGACTGGGGAGGCGATAACCGCGGGCACGCGGTTGTCGCTGAAGGCGATGCTGCATTTCCTGTGGGACCGGGCCGGCTTCAACCGCTGGCGACCGGCGATGGCGGGACACCGCAATTGGGCCGTCCTGCGCAAGTTCCTTCTCGACGCCGCGGCCGCGTCGACCGCGAAGGGAAAGCCGCTCGCGCACTCTCTTTATATTCCAGAGATGTTTGACGCGAAGCGCGAGGAGGCGATCGTGCGCCGGCGCGCGGAGGTCCTGAGCCGGGCGATCCAGTCGAGCGGCAACCGCCGTTCGCTGGCGATCCTGATCGGCGAGGTGAAGGAGATCGCGCCGGCGCGCATCGGTGCGCGGCTGGTGGTGAAGCACGTACCGCGCTTTCCGTTCATGCTGGCCGAGGATGTGGAGCGCCGCATGAAGAAGACCTTCGTAAACGAGCTGGCGCTCTGGGACGCGAATACGGAATGCCACCTGGTGGCCGTCGCCACGTTCGGCGTCGGCCCGGCCGGCGTCGCGACGATCGAAGCAATTGCTCTCATGACGGTGAACGGGAACTGGCTTCCGGTCGAGACAGGCTACGAGGCGATGCTGGTCGAAAGGTTGACCAGAAGCGGTGCGGGTTTCGTGAAGACGCTTCGATACAACCTGCCGGCCGGCCAGCCGATGGCTAGCCTCATCCTAGCGCGCGAGGGCGGGCAGGCGGCGGCGATGTATCTCGTTCCCGATGACGCCGATCCCGCCTGGCGCGCGGCGCTCGAGGAGCTGATCGGCGAAAGCGGCATGCCGCCATGGGTGTGGGATATCGCAAGCGGGCCGATGCCCGATCTGCCATCGTGACCGACGACCGCAGGCTGCTTCCTGCAGAGGAGAATGGGATTGGGAAGGGGCGAGGGAACTCGCGGCCGACTAGGGGCCGCGTCCGCATCCGGCGGCCAGCCGGTCCTGCGCCCTCCCCGCTTCGCGACGACAGATGTGTCACCCTGACGCTGACGCGCTGCGAGTGGTTCGTCACCCGCATGGGCCGAAACCGCGCAGCGGGTTCGGTGAGCGCCCTTGGGCGCGAGTAGAGCCGTGTCCCGAAGGACCTTGCCCAAACCTTCCTTCCGGAAGAAAGGCCAACCATGCCCTCGCCAATGATGCGATCCATCACCGCCATGAATCGGTCGGGCCGGATCGATTCAGCGATGTCGTTGGACGACGCTTCCGCAGCAAGCGAGACTCCGGCCATGGATCACGACGAACCAGGGCCGGTTCATCTTCGCCGCATCGACCCGTCGCGGAACATGCGGCGTTTCTATACGCTTGCCATCCAGCCGACCCTGTTCGGCGGTGCTTCCATCATCCGCAACTGGGGCCGGATCGGCACGAACGGACAGTCGATGATGGAGACGTTCGACAGCGACGGCGATGCCGCCAGTGCCTCCATCCGCCTCGAACGCGCCAAGCGCCGCAAGGGATATCGCGACAGCACCCTCGCCTGACCTCGGCTCGACGCGGCGAAACGCGCCAAATCCCGCGCTTTCCAGTGGATTCCAGCCGTCCCGCACGCGCCGTGCCTACCGTCGCAGCGAATTCGTTGCCATAGCGAAGGGATTGATCCGCTTGAGAGGAGTCCTCCCGACATGACGACCGCGTCCGACATAGCCGACAAGATCGCCGCAACACAGAACCTGGCCAAGACGCAGGCCAAGGCCATCGTCGACAGCGTGTTCAAGGAGATCGCCGCCGCGGCGGCGAGCGGGGCCGAGACGAACATCCCCGGCTTTGGGAAATTCAAGGTGAAGGCGTCGCCGGCGCGTGAGGGCCGCAACCCGGCCACCGGTGGAACGATCAAGATCGCGGCGTCGAAGAAGCTGGCCTTCGCGCCGGCGAAGGCCGTGAAGGACGCGCTCAACGGCTGAGGCCGCCGAGCGCGTCCGAGGCGCGACGCCGCCCTAGAAGGGCGGCTCGCTGCTGGCGAGGCCTTCCTGCTCGGCCCAGATCGCCTCGCGCTCGGCCAGCGCCATCACCAGTTCCTCCTCGATCCAGCGGCGCTCGTCGGTGTAGACGGCGTTCCGCAGCTCCGCGCGCAGCTCCTCGATGTGCTGATCGATCGACATTGGTCATCTCCTTGATGTTTGTGAAGGACGACGTCGGTGGCCGTGGCGGGCCGGAGGGGTCAAGGAGCGCGAAGCGACCGCCGCAGGCGGCGAGCGGGGGAGCCGAAATGCGCCAGCATTTGGGGGGGACCGCTCGTCCTTGAGCGCTTCGGACCGCCATGGCACACTCGGACGATCTGAGCAGACAAACCCGGTCCCGGCTGGCTCGTGACAGGCGGCAACCACGCTCGATAGGTGGTTGCCGCCTGCGGTGTGCGGGGGCAAAGGCGTCGTCGCGACGATGACGCCTGCCCGTCGGTCACCCGCGATTCGCAAGCTCGCGCAGAACATCGCCGTGGCACGGCGACGGTGCGCACAAGCACACCAGGTCCTTGCCGCGCAGCTCGCCGAGCGCCCGCAGCAGATCAGGCTGGTCGGCGAGCCCGCGCGCGTGCAGCGCGATGACGGCGGCGCGGTCGCCATCGGGGCCGATCCGGAACAGATTCCCCCATTTGCTGCCGCGTCCGATTTAGACGGCGCTGGCCGGCACGATGCGAATGAGGCCCCGCAGTGAGCGGGGCCTCATTGTGGGTCAGTCGCGGCTCGGCCGCGACCAGATGAGCTGCAGGCCGTCTTGCCCTTCGACCTCGACCAGGGTGGCGTAGATCGGGTTGGGGAAGCTCGGATCGTCCAGCTTCACCGAGAGGTAGTCGCGCTCGCTGGACTGCGCCGTCTTCTGCCAGGCCGCCCCGAGCTCGACCGCTCCCGAGAAGATGCGGAACTGGGGACCCTTGTCGGAGGGGTTCTCGACCCGCTCGATGCGAGCCTTGACGTTGAGGTTGAGGGTCTTGATCGTGCCGGTGAAGCCGTTGCCGTTGGAGGTGAAGGTGCCGATGGTAGCCATTTTGTCGTCTCCGTGAGTTTGTCGGGTCGCGCCCATCGCGACCTCGATGGCTGTCGACAGACCGGGGGCGATCGACCCGCACCTCGAAGAGGCCGGAACAAAGTGGAGGGCGGCCGGGAGCGGCTTTCTTGCTTCGCGAGGAATGAGCGCGCAGCGCTCAGGGGAAGAAAGTTGCGGACGGCCGTTGCGGGGATAAGAGCGAGGGGTCGCCATTCGGCGACGACGTCCTTCGGTCAGACATGCCAAATCGAGGACGTGAT
>CAYJMY010000057.1:0-23114 GCA_964371125.1 uncultured Mesorhizobium sp.
ACCATGCGAAGCATGGTGGAGGGGGCGCCGTCACTGCACTGCGCTTCCCCCGCCTCAGGGCAGCAGCTGCTCGAGGCTCTCGATCTGGGCGCGCAGCGACTGGATCGTCGACCTGACGGCGGCGAGGTCGGCCTGGGCGGCCTTCGGCTTGCGCAGGCCCTGCATGACGATGTCGGCGATGATCTCGGCGATCTCGCGCGGCGACTTCGGCCCGTGCGGCGAATACCAGCGCGACGTCCAGTTGGCGGCGCCGATCACCGCGAAGGCGGCGATCTTCGGGTCGACCTCGCGGAACTCGCCGGTGGCGATGCCGTCGACGATGCAGCGGACGTAGAAGTCGTAGATCTGCCGGCGGCTCCTGTTGTAGAGTTCGCCCATGTGCTCTGGGATCTGCGCCTCCAGCCGCGAGAACAGCAGGAAACGCGAGCCCGACGTCAGCCGCCGCTCGATGCCGTCGAGTACGGCGCGCTTCAGCCGCTCGGTCGCCGTCAGCGTCGGATCTTCGATCAGGTCCTGCAGCCGGTGCGACGGCGTCAATGCCTCGGCCTCGACCAGTGCGGCGAGGATCTCCTCCTTGTTGCGGAAATAGTGGTAGACGGCGGAGCGGCCGAGGCCGATCGCCTGGGCGATGTCGGCCATGCCGGTCTGCGCGTAGCCCTTGGTGTCGAACATCTTCGCGGCGATGTCGATCAGCTGCTCGCGCACCAGCTCCTTGCGCGGGTTGGTGGCGTTGCGCGATACCACGGTATCGGCGCCGTCGGCGCGCAGGTCGGCGCCGCGCGCCGCCACGGCATCGCCTCCTGCTCTGTCAATGATCGCCATGCGCGGCTCCCGTCATTGCGCGCGTTGTCTCCCCCGCGGCCGGCCGGATATCACGAAACCATCGCGCGCGCATAGGCAAGCCCCAGCTTCTGCTGCTTTCGGCCGAGCGTATCGCGGAAGGCGGCGTTCACGGCCTCGTCGTCCCAGCGGCCCTTCAGCACCGGCTCGGCGATCATCGGGTGGGTGACGAAGGACAGTTCCTCGCCGGCGATACGAACGATCTGGCCGTTGATGCCGATCGAGCGGTCCGACAGCAGGAAGGCCGCGGCCGGGGCGTTGACGTCGGCGGCGGGCAGCGTCGTGTAGACCACCTCGCGGCTCGCCGACTGCTGGGCGAGGAACTTCATGTTGGTCTCCGCCATCGCCGTGTGGGCGAGCGGCGACAGCGCGTTGACGCGGACGTTCGTGTCGCGCAGCTCCAGCGCCCAGGAGAAGGTCAGCGAGGCGACCGCGGCCTTCGACGCGCCGTAGGCGCCGAGCGCGATGTCGCCCGCCTGCGAGCCCGAGGCGACGTTGACGATCGAACCGTGGCCGTCCTGTTCGAGCATGCGGCGGATGGCGTGCGCGGCGCAGGCCGCCGCGCCGATCGTATTGACCTCGATCATGGCGCGCAGGTCGCGCTCGGTCATCTCGGTGATGCGGCCGTGGCGCAGGATGCCGGCATTGTTGAGCAGCCCGTCGATGCGGCCGTAGGCCTTTGCGCAGGCCTCGACGAGTTCGCCGGCATAGTCCCACGAGGCGACCGAGCCGGCCGAGGCGACCGCCGTGCCGCCGGCGGCCGCGATTTCGGCGGCCATGCGCTCGGCCGCCGCGGCGTCGACGTCGTTCACCACCAGCCGCGCGCCGAGTGCTGCGCAGTGCCGCGCATAGGCGGCGCCGAGCCCCGAGCCCGCTCCGGTGATGACGATCGCCTTGCCGTCGAGAAATCCCATCTTCTCCTCCGAAAGGCGTTATGCGTTCGGGTGGTCGTCCGCGCCTACTTCGTTCGGACGATGCCGCCGGTAGAGGTCGCGCGCCGCCTGCGTACCGTCGAGCATCCGGTTGACGCGGCGCGCCACCCGCCAGCCGTCGGCGGTGCGGATCAGGTCCCAGCGGTTGGCGCTGGTGCGGTCGGCGCGCCAGCCTCGCTCGTCCCTGACGAACACCTGCGAGCAGTTCACCGCCACGGCCCGGTCGCCGTCGAGCGTGATCCGCGGCGCCGTCAGTGCATGCGACGATCCCGCCGCGACATAGGCCTTGTGCGTGTCGAGATCGACCAAGCCCGCGACCGCGTCGCGGCCGGCCAGCGGCGCGCCGCCGAAATCGTAGCTGCCGTCGGCCGTCCAGAGTGCGGCGACGCCGTCGCGGTCCATGGAATCGACCGCCGGCCCGTAGGCGGCGATCAGCTGCATGATCTCCAGCCGGTCCGATAGCTCGCCGACCTTCGCCTCGAGGACGCGCAGGCGTTCGGCCGTGTCGCGATCCATGCTTCTCCCTCCGGCCTTTTCAATCGAGACTCGCCCCGGCGGCGGGCCGGCTGCATCCTACGTTCGGACGATGCCGGCGCGGCGTCGCGTCCCTAGTTGGACAGGAGCCGAATGTCGGCCTATGCCGAAGACAGGGCCGCCCGAACTCCTCGATGAACCTCGAACTCTCCCCCGACCGGATATTCATGCGCGACGAGGCCAGGCGCGTCCTCGCCGAGCGCTGCGATTCCGCCGCGTTGCGCCGCGCCGTCGACGCGGGCGGCTTCGACGCCGGGCTGTGGAAGACGATCGGCGAACTCGGCTGGTGTGCGGTCGGCATCGACGAGGCGGCAGGCGGCCTCGGCCTCGGCGCGATGGAACTCGCCCTGCTTGCCGAGGAATGCGGGCGACGGCTGGCGCCGGTGCCGTTCTGGTCGACGGCGTGCCTTGCCGCGCCCGTCGTCGCGGCGCTGGCGGCGGAGCCGGCGCGCGGCGAACTGCTCGCGTGGATCGCCGCCGGCGGGGCGGCGACGGTCGCGCTCGACCTGTCGGCAACCACAGCGGTCGGCGCGGCATGCGCCGCGGCAGTGAAGGACGGCGATGCCTGGCGGCTTTCCGGCAAGGTGCGCGGCGTACCCGACCTGCCTATCGCGCGGATCGTGCTGGTCCCGGCGCTGGCCGCCGGCGGGACGGTCGCGCTCTTCCTGCTGGAACGCGACGGCGAGGCTCCGCGTGCCCCCGGTTTCGACCTCACCCGGCCGATCGCCGACCTCGATCTCGATGCGCTGGCGCCCTCGTCCTTTGTTCTTCTCGCCGCCGGCCTTTCCGTCGAGGCGCTGGAGCGGGCACTGCGCTCGGCCCGCCTCGGCCTCGCCGCCGAGCAGGTCGGCGCTGCGCAGGGCGCACTCGACGTCACGCTCGCCTACATCGCCGAGCGCGTGCAGTTCGGCCGCACCATCGCCTCGTTCCAGGCGGTGAAGCATCGTTGCGCCGCGCTGCTCGTGGCCATCGCCGAAGCCCGCTCGCTGCTTTACGGCGCCGCCGCCGCGCTCGACGCCGGCGAGGCGCACGCGGCGCTGGAGATCGAGGCGCTGGGCGCGCTCGCCGCCGACGTCGCCTTCCGCGCCGCCGAGGAGGCGATCCAGCTGCACGGCGGCGTCGGCAACACCTTCGAATACGATCCGCATCTCTATCTGCGCCGGGCGCAGGCGACGTCCTTCCTGTTCGGCACGGCGGCGCAGAAGCTGGAGAAGGTCGCCGCCGCGATCATCGGGGACGCGGCATGAGCGGCGGCATCGAAGCCTTCCGCGCCGAGGTTTCCGCCTGGATGGCGGCGCATCTTGCCGGCCGCTTCGCCATGCTCAGGGACCGCGGCCACGCCGGCGACGGCGAGGCGTTCCCCGAACTGCGCAAGGAATGGGAGCAGGAACTCGCCGCCGGCGGCTGGACATGCCCCGGCTGGCCGGTAGCGCATGGCGGCCGCGGGCTTTCCGTCGCCGAGCAGGTCGTCTTCCAGGAGGAATACGCCCGCGCCGGCGGACCGGGGCGCCTCGGCCATATCGGCGAGGGGCTGGTCGGCCCGACGCTCATCGCCTTCGGCAGCGAAGAGCAGAAGCGGCGCTTCCTGCCCGGCATCCGCGCCGGCACCGAATTCTGGGCGCAGGGCTATTCCGAGCCGTCCGCCGGTTCCGACCTCGGCAACATCCGAACTCGCGCCCGCCGCGATCCGGCGACCGGCGACTGGCTGGTCAGCGGGCAGAAGATCTGGACGTCGCTGGCGCATCTGTCGGACTGGATCTTCGTCCTGGCGCGCTGCGAGGAAGGTTCGGCCGGGCCGAAGGGCTTGATCTTCCTGCTGATGCCGCTCCGCCAGCCTGGCATCGAAATCCACCCGATCCGCCAGATCGGCGGCGGCGCCGAGTTCAACTCGGTGTTCTTCGACGGCGCCCGCGCCGAGGCCTCCTGCGTCGTCGGCGCGCCCGGCGAGGGCTGGACGGTGGCCATGGCGCTGCTCGGCTTCGAGCGCGGCATCTCGACGCTCGGCCAGCAGATGGGCTTTGCCCGCGAGCTCGAGCTGATCGTCGGAATGGCCAAGGAGAACGGCGCGGCGTCCGATCCTTCGATCCGCCTGCGCATCGCCCGCGCCTGGGCTGGGCTCCGCGCCATGCGCTACATGGCCATGCGCATCCTCGCCGACAGCGACGACCCGCAGGTCAGGCTGGAAGGGCTCGGCTACAAGTACCACTGGTCGAACTGGCACCGCGACCTCGGCCGGCTCGGCATGGACGTGCTCGGCGCGGCCGGCGTCTCGACCGGCGACGACCCGCGCGTCGAGAAGCTGCGCCAGCTGTTCTTCTTCACCCGTGCCGACACGGTCTACGGCGGCAGCAACGAGATCCAGCTTAACATCATCGCCGAACGCGGCCTCGGCATGCCGAAGGAACCGCGCGGGCAGGCCGGCTGATGGGTTTTCGCGAGCCCGATACCCGCGAACTGGCGGCGCGCGACTGCCTGCGCCGCCTCGTCGACACCTATTCGCGCGCCTGCGACCGGCGCGATTTCGCGCTCCTGCGCTCGCTCTACCACGACGACGCGCTGGAGGAGCACGGCGACATGTTCACCGGATCGCCGGACGAGTACGTCGCCTGGGTCGAGACGGCGCTGTCGAACTGGCAGGCGACGGCCCACTACGTGGCCAACGCCCTGTTCGCGGTGGACGGCGACTATGCCGAGGGCGAGGTCTACAAGCTCAACTACCACCGCACGCACGAGGGCGCCGAGGAGATCGTCACCGGCAGCCGCAGCCTCGACCGCTTTGCCCGCCGCGACGGCGAATGGCGCTTCCTCGGCCGCTGCGTGACGCTCGACTGGGCGATGCGCCGCCCGGCGAGCGCCGAGGCTTACGAGAACTTCGCCGCGGCGAGCCCGCACGGCGCCGCCGGGCCGTCCGACCTTTCCTACGGCCGCCTGTCGCTGTTTGGCCGCGGCGGCGCGAACACCTGAACGATACGGGAGGAACGACCTTGACCAGACAGTTTTCGGGCCGCGTCGCGGTCGTCACCGGCGGCGCCAACGGCATCGGCCGCGCCATCGCGCTCGGTTTCGCCACCGAGGGCGCCGACGTCGCCATCATGGACCGCGAGGAGGGCCCGCTCGGCGAGACCGCCGAGGAGGCCCGCCGCCACGGCGTGCGCGTGCTGGCGCTTTCCGGCGACATGACCGACAAGAAGCGGGTCGCCGAGAACTTCGCCAAGGTGCGCGCCGAGCTCGGGCCGGTCGACATGCTCACCAACAACATCGGCCAGACGGCGCGCGAGAAC
Source organism: uncultured Mesorhizobium sp. (assembly GCA_964371125.1). Lineage (GTDB taxonomy): Bacteria > Pseudomonadota > Alphaproteobacteria > Rhizobiales > Rhizobiaceae > DUSC01. The sequence goes on from CAYJMY010000057.1 coordinate 5,588, forward strand.
TATTCCGAGTTCTACCTGGCGAAGCCCGAGACGCTGGAATTCGTCGTCGGCGTGTCGCTGATGACGACGCTGATGTGCTCGCGCCAGGTGGTCGAGGACATGCGCGAGCGCCGCTTCGGCAAGATCGTCTCGATCTCGTCCGATTCGGCGATGAACGGCGATATCGGCACGGTCGACTACGCCGCGGCGAAGTCGGGCGTGCTCGGTTTCACCCGGGCGCTGGCGCGCGAGTTGGGGCCCTTCAAGGTCAACGTCAACGCCGTCTGCCCCGGCCCGACCAACACGCGCGCCATGCAGCGCATCCCGAAGGACGCCTACGAACGGGCGAAGAACGCCATCCCGCTCGGCGAGCTGTGCGAGCCCGAGGACATCGCCAACGCTGTGGTCTTCCTGTCGAGCGACAAGGCGCGCTTCATCACCGGCCAGACGCTGATGGTCAACGGCGGCCGCGTCTTCTACTGAGGCGGCGCGCGCCCCGTCTGGAAACTCCGAGACGAGCGGTACCCCCACCCCTACCCCTCCCCACAAGGGGGGGATTCTGCAAGGCTTTCCGCTCGTCGCCTGAAAGCAGAAGCGGCGGCCTTGGCGACTCCCTCCCCTTTGTGAGGAGGGGTAGGGGTGGGGGTACTCCTATGCGCCGGCCCTTCCGTTCACCGGGACAGACAATCCGGCCGCCGGTCCCGCTAGTACATTCGGACGATGCCGCTTGGAGCGGCGGCCCGCATCAGGGTATCAACATTCCGAAGAGGAACCGCATCCCGCCATGTCCGGCCCGCTCCACACGATCCTCTGCGATCTCCTCGGCTGCCGTTACCCCATCGTGCAGACGGCGATGGGCTGGGTCGCCGACGCCAGGCTGACCGCGGCGACCTGCAACGCCGGCGGCTTCGGCTTCCTCGCCGGCGCCACCATCGAGCCGGGCAAGGTCGAGGCGGCCATCGCCGATCTGAAGGCGCGCACCGACCGGCCGTTCGGCGTCAACTTCCACATGTTCCAGCCCAACGCCGAAGAGGTGCTTGAGGCGGTCATCCGCAACAAGGTGCGCGCCGTCTCCTACGGCCGAGGTCCCGACGCCAAGACGATTCGCCGCCTGAAGGACGCCGGAATCGTCTGCATGCCGACCGTCGGCGCGCTGAAGCACGCGGTGAAGGCCGTCGAGCTCGGCGCCGACATCGTCACCATCCAGGGCGGCGAGGGCGGCGGCCATACCGGCGCTGTGCCGACGACCGTGCTCCTGCCGCAGGTGCTCGACGCGGTGAAGGTGCCCGTCGTGGCGGCCGGCGGCTTCGCCGACGGGCGCGGCCTCGTCGCGGCGCTCGCCTTCGGCGCGGCCGGCATCGCCATGGGCACGCGCTTCCTGATGACCACCGATTCGCCGGTGCCGCGCTCGACGCTCGACCGCTACCTGAAGACCAAGGACGCTTCCCAGATCAAGGTGTCGACCGCCGTCGACGGCCTGCCGCAGCGCTTCATCGAGAACGAGGAGCTCAAGCGCATCGAGGAGATGGCGCTGCCGGCCAGGCTCGCCATGAGCGCGCGCTACGCCCGCCGCTGGGGCAGGGAGGCCGGACTCGGCCCGGTCGGCATGGCGAAGCTGGCGCTGCGCGTCATGTCGGGCGACGACGGCGGCTTCCGCACGACCGTCATGGCCGCCAACCTGCCGACGCTGGTGCAGCGCGGCGTCGTCGCCGGCGATCCGGTGCACGGCCTGCTGCCGTCCGGCCAGGTCGCGGCGCGCATCGACCGGCTGGAGAGCTGCGCCGAGCTGATCGGCGGCATCGTCGAAGAGGCACGGGCCAGGATCGCGGCGCTGTCGGCGCTGTCCGCGGCCGATTGAGGAGGGAATTCGTGGGAAACCAGTTCTGGTCGAAGGTCGAGGCGGGCGTCGCCGAGCTCGTCATCGAAAACCCGCCGGTCAACGCGATGGACTCGATGGGCTGGCGCGCCTTCAGCCGCGAGATCGACCGGCTCAACGCCGACGACGCCGTGCGCGTCATCGTCGTCCGCGCCGAGGGGCGCGGCTTCTGCGCCGGCGTCGACGTCAAGGAGCTGCAGGCGCATCCGGACCGCATCGTCGAAGTCAACGCCGGCAACTACGAGACCTTCCGCGCCCTGCACCGCGGCCTGAAGCCGGCGATCGCCGCCGTCCACGGCTACGTGCTCGGCGGCGGCATCGGCATCTGCGGCTCGGTCGACATCATCCTCGCCGCGCCCGACGCGAAATTCGGCGTCCCGGAGGTCGACCGCGGTGCGCTGGGTGCGGGCGCCCACCTGCAGCGCATGTTTCCGCTGCAGAAGGTCCGCCAGATGTATTTCACCGGCGAGATGATCGACGCCGCGGAAGCCTACCGGCTCGGCGCCGTCGAGAGGATCGTGCCGCGCGAGGAACTGCGCGCCGCCGCCTTCGAACTCGCCGCGAAGATCGCCGCAAAGAGCCCGACCATGATCCGCCTGGCCAAGGAGGCGCTCAACGGCGTCGAGGACGGCGACCTCGAGCGCCACTACCGCTGGGAGCAGGGCTTTACCGCACAGGCCTACCTGACGGCGGAATCGCAGGAGGCGCGCGACGCCTTCGTCGAGAAGCGCGACGCCGATTTCGCCGGCAAGAAGTGAAGCCCGTCCAACCACGAATGCCAGGATAATCGCATGAGCGCTCCCGTTCCGGACTACGTCGAGGGCCACGGCCTGCTCAAGGGCCGCAGCGTGCTGATCACGGCGGCGGCTGGCGTCGGCATCGGCTTCGCCGCGGCGAAGAAGGCCGTCGAGGAAGGCTGCCGGGCGATCTTCATCTCCGACATCCACGAGCGCCGGCTCGGCGAGGCGGCCGGGCGGCTGAAGGCGCTGTCGCCATCGACGCCTGTGTTCCAACGGATCTGCAACGTCACCGACGAGGGCGAGGTGCAGGCCCTGGTCGCGGCGGCGGAAGACAAGCTCGGCGGCATTGACGTCCTGATCAACAATGCCGGCCTCGGCGGGCTGAAGAACGTCGTCGACATGACCGACGAGGAATGGCTGAAGGTCATCGACGTGACGCTGACCGGGACGATGCGCATGACCCGCGCCGCGCTGAAGGTGATGATCCCGAGGAAGCGCGGCGCCATCGTCAACAACGCCTCCGTGCTCGGCTGGCGGGCGCAGAAGGGCCAGTCGCACTATGCCGCCGCCAAGGCCGGCGTGATGGCGTTCACGCGCTGCTCCGGGCTCGAGGCAGCCGAGCACGGCATCCGCATCAACGCCGTGTCGCCGTCGATCGCCATGCACGATTTCCTGAAGAAGGCGTCGACGCCGGAGGAGCTGGAGGCCCTGTCGAAGGTCGAGGCATTCGGCCGGGCCGCTGAGGTCTGGGAGGTCGCCAACGTCATGATGTTCCTCGCCTCAGACTATGCCGGCTACATGGTCGGCGAGGTCGTCTCCGTGTCGAGCCAGCGGGCATGACGGCGCCGTTCGTCTTCTCCTCGCCGGCCGAGGCGGTCGCCGCCGTCGGCACCAAGCTCGGGCCGAGCGGCTGGCTCGCCGTCAAGCAGGATCGCATCGACCTCTTCGCCAGGGCGACCGGCGACAACCAGTGGATCCATGTCGACCCCGAGCGGGCGAAGCAGGGGCCGTTCGGCACCACGATCGCCCACGGCTACCTCACCTTCTCGCTCATCAACATGTTCCTGCCCGAGCTGATCGAGGCGCGGGAAATGAAGATGGGCGTCAACTACGGCGCCGAGCGGCTGCGCTTCCCCGCGCCCGTGCCGGTGGGCAGCCGCATCCGCGCCGTCGGCGAACTGGTCAGGGCCGAGCCGATCGGCGACGACGCGGTGCAGATCACCTGCCGCGTCGCGATCGAGATCGACGGCGCGACGAAACCCGCCTGCGTCGCCGACATCATCGGCCGCTACTACTTCTGAGGCGGGCACATGAGCGACGACCTGAAGGAAATCCGCGCGCGGCTCGACCGGCTGGAATCGCGCGACGAGATCCGCCAGCTGATCTCCAAATATTCGCTGGCGCTCGACATGCGCGACATGGACGCGATGGCCAACCTGTTCGTCGCCGACGTTTCGGCGGGCGGCGGCCGCGTCGGACGCCAGGCCCTGCGCGACTGGCTCGACGAGACGATGCGCAAGCAGTTCGACGGCACCTCGCACCATGTCGGCACGACGATCGTCGAGTTCGTCGACGCCGACAACGCCGTCGGAATCGTCTATTCGAAGAACGAGCATGAGACCGGCGCGGAGTGGGTCATCATGCAGATGATGTACTACGATACCTACCGCCGCGACGGCGGTCGCTGGCTCTTTCGCCGCCGGCAGCCGCTCTACTGGTACGCCACCGACCTGAACAGGCCGCCGGTCGGGCAACGCAAGATGCGCTGGCCCGGCCGCGAGCCCTACGAGGGCGCCTTCCACGCGCTGTTTCCATCGTGGAAGGAGTTCTGGGCGCGGCAGGGGGCTTCCGACGCGCCGATCGCGGCGCCGGCGCCGCTGGAGGCTTTCATCGAGACGATGCGGCGCGGCAACGAGATCCATGCGAACCGCGTCCGCTGAAGCCGCCACGGCCGCGGCGCTGTTCCGCGCGGTCCGGCTCGGTCCGCTGGAGCTCGCCAACCGCATCGCCATGGCGCCTATGTCGCGCTACCTCTGCCCGGACGGCGTGCCGCACGAGGCTGTGGCGGCCTACTATCGCCGGCGCGCGGAGAACGGCGTCGGCCTGATCATCACCGAAGGCACCTATATCGGCCATCCGACGGCGGCGAGCTATGACGGCGTGCCGTTCTTCGCTGGCGAGGCGGCGCTCGACGGATGGGCGAAGGTGCGCGAAGCCGTGCACGGCGCCGGCGGGCGCATCTTTCCGCAGCTCTGGCACACGGGCTCCTTCCGCCAGTCGTGGATGGGCCCGGTGAAGGGCGTGCCGGGCATCGGCCCGTCGGAGAACCTCAACGCCTTCACCAACCACCCGGAGCCGACGCGGGAAATGAACGAGGCCGACATCGCCGCGGTGATCGACGCCTACGCGACAGCCGCCGCCGACGCGCAGCGGCTCGGCTTCGATGGGGTCGAGATCCACGCCGCGCACGGCTATCTGATCGACGAGTTCTTCTGGGCGCGCACCAACAGGCGCAGCGACCGCTACGGCGGCAGCCGGCGCCGGCGCACCCGCTTCGCCGTCGAGATCATCCAGGAAATCCGCCGCCGCGTCGGGCCGGACTTCCCGCTGTCGCTGCGCTTCTCGCAATGGAAGCAGCAGGATTACATGGCGAAGCTCGCCGACACGCCGGGCGAACTCGCGGACGTGCTCGAGCCGCTGGTCGATGCCGGCCTCAGCGTGCTGCACGCCTCGTCGCGGCGCTTCTGGGAGCCGGCGTTCCCGGATGAGAACGACCTGACCATCGCCGGCTGGACGAAGAAGATCGGCGGCCTGCCGGTGATCATGGTCGGCGGGGCCGGCCTCGACCGCCCCGGCCTGAAAGAGGCGCTGCCCGCCTCGCTCGAACTGCTGGAAAAGCCGCTGGCGCGCGGCGAGTTCGACGTGCTCGCCGTCGGCCGCGCCCTGCTCGCCGATCCTGAATGGGCGCTCAAGGCGAGGGCCGGCGACCTCTCCGCGTGCCGGCCCTATACCAGGGACCTGCTGGAGTCGCTCGTCTAGCAGGTCTCCAGTTCGAAACCGGGAGTATCCCGGGCAGTGTAGCCGGCTAATAGCTGATACACTGCCGGCGCGGGCCGCCGCCATAAGGCTGGTAGGTGTTGTCGGCGGGATCGTAGGAGCGATAGCGGCTGAAACAGTAGACGAGGTGACCGGTGTCGTAGGCCGGATTGTCGCCGGCGACGCCGACGGACGCCTGCTGCACCACCGCCTCGTTCTCCGGAAAGCCATCGCCGGGGGCCGGCGGTGCGGAGATTCCACCCCTCGCAATGCCCTTTGAGAAGGGTGACACGCAGACGCTGCGGCCGCCGCTGTAGGGCGTGTAGCTGTTGTCGCGCGGTCGGTAGGAGCGATAGCGCTGGGCGCACCATTCGATGTGGGCGGCGAGCGTCTCCGCATCGGCCGGATCTGCCATCGCTTCGTCGGCGCGGCCGCCCTTCGCATCTGCCGTCCCCCTTGCGGGGTCGATGGCGGCGGTCTGCATCGTGTCGATGCCGCCGGCCGCGCCCCGGTCGCCGGGCGGGTTCGGGACAGCGCTGCGCGCCAGCGCCAGTTGGCTTTCCGTCATGGGCCGAGCCGCGATCCGCTCAAGCATCTGGCCGTATGGCGAGGCGTCGTCGGCCATCGCCGATCCGGGAGCGGGGCCGGTGCTGCCGGCCGGCGGGGTGATCATCAGGTGCACTGCGAGCACGGCACCGCATACCAGAAGTATGGCGGCAGCCATGAAGCCGCCAATCGCGGCAAGCACCGCTTTCATCTTCGCCTCCATCGTAGTCCTTCGCATTTCTCTGAATGCAGAGCGGTGGCGAACGTTCCGCGATGGGACTCCGGGCTCCGTCCGGAGGCCGGTCAGGCGACCTGGCGCGGCCTTTCGCCGAGTACGACGGCGCTGTTGAGCATCAGGCGGACGAGTTCGGTCTGCCGCGTGATTCCGGACTTGGAGAAGATCGAGCGCAGATGGGCGCGCGCCGTGTTGCGCGAGATGTCGAGGGACGAGGCGGCGTCCTCGAGCGACAGGCCGGCGGCGAGCCGGCGGGCGACGGCGGCTTCGGCCGGCGTCAGGTCGAACAGTTCGCGCACCAGGTCGCCGCCGACTTCGGCGTTCGCTTCCGGATCGCGCAGGAAGATCGCAACCGTCGGCGCGGCCGCGGCGCCCTGGCGCGCGGCGGTGGGCATTGCCTGGACGACGAGGCCGAGATTGCGCTGGCCGGAAAGCCTCGTCAGGGCGATGCCGCGCGTCGTCTGCGCGCCGTTGGCAGCCGCCTGGATCGCCAGCTTGATCGCGGCCTGCAGCTCGCGGTCCTCCTTGGCGCAGGTCGCGCGCAGCCTGCCGGCCTGGAGCTGGAGGCCGTCGCGCTCGGAAAGGGCTTCGTCCGCCTTGCGCGAGCAGCAGATGATGTTGCCTGCGGCGCCGAGGATCACGACGCCGACGGCAAGGCGGTCCATGACGGTCGAGTAGAGCGTCCTCTCGACCTCGCTGGTGCCGATGCGCGCCGACAGTTCGCATCCGCGGAGAATCTCGCCGACGACGATCTCGCACACCGAACTTTCCTCGGCGTCGAAGTGGCTGCCGGCGAGATCGCGGAGCAGCCACAGCGTGTAGCGCGCGCCGCCGGCTTCGCTCGACCGCGCGGCGCTGACGTGATGGCTCGTGTCGAGGAGTTCGGCGAGCCTGGCCGCCGGCGCGTCGGCCGCGGCGCCGTCCTCGACCAGGACCGTCTGCAACTGTCCGCTTCCCCAGCGGTCCTCGACCTGGAGCGCCGCCGCCGTGGCGCCGAGCTGCGCGCGGACCAGCTCCAGCGTGGCGGCGAGCGGCGCCGCCGACAGGAGGCTTTCCGAGATGCGGGAATAGAAGAGGCCGAACTCGACGACCGAACGCGAATGAAACGTCATGGCTGTTCCTCCCGGACTTGGCACGCATGCCGGAGCGACGGGGCTGCCGGCTCATCCTCCCTGCGCCCGCGACCGCCTCGCGGCGACTGCGGACCCGTCTTGATTGACATTGTTGTCACTAATTCGACAGTGCGTCAAACAACTTTTCTACGCGGTGTCAAAAATTCATCGTCCGCGTCAACGGCACTGCAGCATGGCCGCATGCGAGCGGAAAATAGCGACGCAAATACAGGTTCTTGCCCGTGTGCGGCGCAGCATTCGGCGAAAACAAAAAGGCCGGGCGCGAGGCCCGGCCAACAGTTGCGCTAAAGACTGAGGAGTGGGTCAGGAACCGCAGTCGGCGCGCTCCACCAGGCCGTCCTCGCGCACCTTGTAAGCGTTCTTGACGACCTTGATGGCGGCCGGAGCCGGCAGGAAGTGGTTGGTTTCGCTGGCTGCGACCGGGCCGATGATCAGTTCGACCTTGTCGGCATTGCCTTCCAGCCAGGCCTTCACCTTGTCGCCTTCGGCCGATCCGGCGCCGTTGATCGCCGCCGCGACGATCAGGGGCTGGATGTAGTAGGGCGTCAGTGCCGCGGCGCCGCCCATCTTGTCGAGGTCGGCAACCTTCTCGCGCGCCGTGGCCACGAACTTGGCGAAGGGCGAGGCGCCCACCGCGTCGGACGGGCAGTAGGTCATGCCGATGAACTGCGTCGAGTAGACGTTGGCGAAGGCCTCCTCGCCGATCACCGCGACGTTGCCCACGGCATAGTTGGTCATCGTCTGGTTGGCGAGCAGGGGCACGTCCCAGCCGATGTCAAGCTTGTTTTCCAGCGCCTTGCGCGAGTCGTCGCCTAGCGAGGCGATGAACAGGATCGCCTCGGCGCCGGCGCTGCGCAGCGACAGCAGCTGCGGCGTCATGTCTTCGGTGCGGAACGGGAATTCCTGGATCCCGACCGGTTCGATGCCCTTCTTGTCCTTCAGGTAGGCGGTGATGTCGGCCACGCCGGCCTTCGACATGCCGCCATTGTCGGACAGGATCGCGATCTTCTTGATGCCCAGCTTGTCGACCGCATAGTCGATGTTGGGGATCATCTGGTTGGCGGCCGTCACCGACGTCGAGAAGTGGTACGGGCCGACCTCCGGGGTCAGCGTCGAGGAAGCGGCGGTCGAGACCTGCATGACCTTGGCGTCCTTGGTCACCGCCACGATCGGGATCGTCTCCTGGCTGGTGGCCGGGCCGACCATCGCCTGCACCTTCTCGTTCTCGATCAGCCGGCGGGCTTCCGAGACGCCGTGCGTCGGGTCGGTCATGGTGTCGGCGAGCACGAACTCGACCTTCTTGCCGAGAATGCCGCCATTGGCGTTGATCGCCTCGACGGCGAGTTTCCACGCTTCGGTCGACGAGCGGCCGATCGATGCGCCGCCGCCGGTCACCGACATGATGCCGCCCAGCTTGAACGTGTCCTCGGCCATGGCCGTCCCGGCCGACAGGGCCAGCACCGCCGCAGATACGATCCCGACGACGGCACGACGCGGGGCGCGTGCGGCATCGAGGCTTCCATTGTAGTTCATGAGATGTCTCCTCCTGACAAGCTGCTCCGATTGAGGCCGTGACGGCGAAAGGACCGCATCGTCCGTGTGGACTACGGCAAATCGGCGATCCGCGGAACCTGCCGCGGGGGAACGTCGCGCGGGGCGCCTTCTAGTCCTGGCGGACGTGGCAGCGGCCTGCCGGATGCTCCAGTCTCTGCGCCATGCGCGACTTCATGTGTTCGTCCCATACGGTGAGCGGCGTCATGCCGGGCGGCCCGACTGCGGCGCGGCATCGGCTCGACGCGCGGCTCGCCGCATGTGCCGCGGCCGGCTATTCAGGCTATTGGCTGCATTTCCGCGACTATCTCGAACAGCGCGCCGCGGGCTTCAGCGACGGCGAAATGCGCGCCCTCTTCGACCGCCATGGGATGCGCCATCGCGGCGTCGAGTTCCTCACCGGCTGGTTCCTGCCCGGCGACGACGCGGCCGCCGCCGCCGAGCGCGCGGCCTTCGACGCCGCCGCCGCGGTCGGCGCGACGATCGTCAATGTCGGCGCCGATTTCCAGGGCCGCGGCATCCCGCGGCACGAGATGGTGGCGCGTTTCGAGCGCCTCTGCGCCCGCGCCGCCGACCGCGGCCTCTGCGTGGCGCTGGAGTTCGTGCCGTTCAGCGACGTGCCCGACATCCGCGCCGCGCTCGATTTCCTCTCGCCGGCGAATTCCGGCCTCGTCGTCGACTGCTGGCATCTGTTCCGCGGCGAAACGCCGCTCGCCGATCTTGCGCTGATCCCGCAGGGCAGGATCCTCTGCATCCAGGTCAGCGACGCCGACGCCGCGCCCAGCGGGCCGCTGGCCGAGGACACGCTCGACCGGCTGCCCTGCGGCGATGGCGCCTTCGACCTCGCCGGCTTCGCCGCGGCGATCGATCGCGTCGCGCGGGACGCCCCCGTCAGCGTCGAGATCATTTCGCCCCGCCTGGCCGCCATGGGGGTTGCCGAGGCCGCGGCGGAAAGCCTGCGCGGCGCTCGCGCGATCTTCGGCGGAGAGAGCCCGCGGACTGCTTAGTCCGTTCGGATGATGTTGGTCCGGCCCTGTCAAACGATGTAGGACGGGCCACAAGCGCGGTCGGCGCCCGACGTCGGCGAACGCCCGGGAGGAAAGGGTTCCATGCTCAGCGAGATAGCCATCATCGTGGTCCGCGGGATCGCCATCGGGTCGATCTTCGCCATGATCGCGATGAGCTTCAACATCGTCCACGGCGCCACCGGCATCCTCAACTTCGCCCAGGGCAACATGTTCGTCCTCGGCGGCTTCGGCGCGTTTTTCCTCGCCAACGAGACCGGCGTCGCCTGGTGGCTCTTGATGCTGCCGCTCACCGGCATCCTCATCGCCGGGCTGGTGGCGCTGCAGGGCTGGATCACGCTCCTGCCGCTGCGCTCCTCGGTCGAGCAGGATTCCTGGCTGATCTCCACCGTCGCGGTCTCGGTGATCATCGCCGCCGTGCTGATGATCACGCAGGGGCCGTTCGCCTACACGGTGCAGGGCGTCGTGCCCTCCTTCCGCATCCTCGGCGTCAGGACGCCCGGCGCCTACGCGCTGTCGATCGGCTGCATGCTCTTCTGGTTCGTCGCCTTGCGCATCTTCCTGCGCCACACCTTCGTCGGGCTGGCCATCAGCGCCCTGTCGCAGGATTTCGACGCCGCGCGCGCCGCCGGCCTGCCGGTCCGGCGCCTGCAGATCGTCGCCTTCGCCATCTCCGGCCTGATGGTCGGCACGGCCGGCTTCCTGGTGGCGCCGGTCATCTCGGTCGCCTCCGACGCCGGGCTTCGCTACGTGCTCAACGGCTTCGTCGCCGCCGTCGTCGGCGGCATCGGTTCCAACCTCGGGACCCTGGTCGGCGGGCCGCTGGTCGGCGTCGTCACCATGCTGACCGCCTACCGCATCGGCGGCGCCTACCAGGATCTGGCCTCGCTGTTCGTGCTCGTGGCGATCCTCATGCTGAGGCCGCAAGGCATCTTCGGCCGCGTCTCGGCAAGGCGGGTCTGACCATGGCGATGAGCGAGACCATCGGCGCCCGCGGCGCCGCTTCCGCGGGCCGGCCGCGCTTCTCGTCGGACCTGCAGCAGGTGTGGATCGGCGCGGCGCTGATCGCGGTCACCGGCTTCGGCCCGTCGTTCCTCGGCAATTCCTACTGGGTCCACACCTTCCAGCTGGTCAACATCTACATCGCCGCGGCGATCTTCCAGAACTTCCTGTTCGTCGATGCCGGCCAGAAATCCTTCGGCCAGGGCGTCCTGCTCGGCCTCGGCGCCTACGTCACCGCGATCTTCTTCGGCCTTCACGACTATCCCTTCGCGCTGGCGGCGCTGATCGGCCTCGGCGCGGCGACGGCCGGCGGCCTGCTCTTCGCCTTCCCGGCGCTGCGGGTCCAGTACTTCCATCTCGGCTTCGTCACGCTGTCGGCGGCGATCGTCTTCCCGCAGATCCTGATGTCGCTCGACCGCTGGACCAACGGCATCAACGGCATCTCGGTGTCGCTGCCGGCGCTGCACGAGGAGTTGTTCCTCGGCCTGTCGCCGCTGACCATCCTGGTGGCGCTCTATCCGATGGCAGCGCTCGCCATCCACTACGGGCTGCGCCGCTCGCGGCTCGGCCGGCAGATGCGGGTCGCCGCGATCAGCCCCGAGGCGGCGCGCTCGCTCGGCATCAAGCCCGGCGTCATGCGTTTCATCGCCTTCATCATCGCGGCGATCGGCACCGGCGTCTGCGGCATCCTCTATCTGCCGGCGGTCTCCTTCGTCAGCCCGCAGGGCTTCAACGTCGAGCTGTCCTTCGTCTTCTTCTTCGCCGTCGTGGTGGGCGGCCGCGGCCAGATGCTCGGCCCCGTCATCGGCATCTGGATCGTCTTCATCCTGCCCAACATCGCGCTCGCCCAGTTCGTCGAGTACCGCCTGCTCATCTACGGCGTGCTGACGCTGGTGACGGTGATGCTGTTCCCCGACGGCATCGTCGGCTCGATCGAGCGCTGGCGCGTCAGGCGCGGCGTCACCGGGCGCGGCGAGCAGGCCTTCCGCGTCGACGCCTTCCTCGAACGGCTGACCGGCGGCAGCGACCGCCAGCCGGCGGACGATGTCGTCGTCGAGGTGCGCGGCGGCACCAAGAAGTTCGGCGAGGTTGTCGCCGTCGACAAGGTCGACCTGAAGGTGCGGCGCGGCGAGATCCACGGGCTGATCGGCGCCAACGGTTCGGGCAAGACCAGCCTGCTCAACGTGCTCTCCGGCCTGTCGCGGCTCAACGCCGGTTCGTTCTTCATCAACGGCCGCGAGGCGACCCGTCTCGCCGCCGACCGCATCGCCGACAGCGGGGTGGGGCGCACCTTCCAGACGCCGCGGATCTTCCCGCAGTTCTCGCTCTGGGACAATCTCAGGATCGGCATGGACGCGCGCACCGGCGAGGCCAGCCCGGATGTCGCCAGGCTCGCCGAGGCGCTGGAGAAGGAGTTCGCCGAGGACAGCGCCGAGCTCCTGTCGCACGGCCAGCGCCGCCTGGTCGAGGTCATGCGCACCGTGCTCAAGGAAGCCGACATCGTCTATTTCGACGAGCCGGCGGCGGGCCTGTCGCAGAGCGAGCGCGCCAACTTCGCCCGGCTGGTGAAGTTCCTGGCGCGGCGCATGGGCAAGACCATCATCCTCGTCGAGCACGACCTCGACCTCGTCTTCAACATCGCCGACACGGTGACGGTGATGGAGCAGGGGCGCGTCGTCGCCTCCGGACGCCCGGAAGAGGTCGCCCGCGACCCGGCGACCCAGCACATGTTTGTGGGAGGCCGCCGTGCTTGAGGTCAGGAACCTGCATGCCGGCTACGGCATCGTGCCGGTGCTGGAAGACGTCTCGCTGTCCGCCCGTTCGGGCGAGATCCTGCTCATCGGCGGCGAGAACGGCGCCGGCAAGTCGACGCTGATGCGCGCCATCGCCGGCTTCAACCGGCCGACGCGCGGCGAGGTGCTGGTCGAGGGCAAGCCGCTGCACGGCATGGCGCCGGAAGCGATCGCGCAGGCCGGCCTGCGCCTCGTGCTCGACGGCCACCGCGTCTTCCCCGAGCTCAGCGTCTACGACAATCTGCGCATGGGCGCCGCCGCCCGGCGCGGCGACCGCGTCGGCTTCGATGCGACGATCGAGGAAATCTACGCCGTCTTCCCGATCCTCAAGGAAAAGCAGCGCAAGTATGCCCGCGACCTGTCCGGCGGCCAGCAGCAGATGCTGGCGCTCGGCCAGGCCTTCGTCGCCCAGCCGAAGGTGCTGCTCTGCGACGAGCCGTCGATGGGTCTCGCCCAGGCGCTCTTGCCGCAGATCCTCTCCTTCCTGCGCAAATGGGCCGAGACCGGCACCGCCGTCGTCATCGTCGAGCAGCACCTCCAGGTGACCGCGCCCTATGCCGACCGCGCCATGATCGTCGAGCGCGGCAGGGTCAAGTTCGAATGCCCTGCCGCCGAACTGGACGCCCGGCTCGCCGCCGAGGCGGCGGCGGAACAGGCCGGCGCAGGTCGATGACCGGTTTCTTCGTCGGCTACGAGGGCGTCGTCGGCGAGGACTGGATCGATTCCAACGGCCACATGAACGTCACCTGGTACGACCGGGTCTTCGACGCGGCCGAATCGCGGCTGTTCGAAGCCTTCGGCGTCGACGAGGCCTACATCGCGCGGACGCGCCACGGGATGTTCCGCGTCGAGAAGGCGATCCGCTACGAGCGCGAACTGCTGGTCGGCGACCGCATCCGGGTGACGGGCCGCATCTCGGCCTTCGACGGCAGGGGTGTCAGGCACACCCACGAGCTCGTGAACCTGTCCTCCGCCAAGCGCGCCGCGACGGCGACCTACGCGTCGCTCCACGTCGACCTGTCCCGGCGCAAGGTGGCCGCCGTCGCCGAACCGCACGTGCTCGCCGCGCTGCGCGCGCTGGCCGCGGCGCACGGCGCCGAAGATGTCTTCAGGGCGAGGCGCTGACCATGGCGGCGACGGAATACGACTACGTGATCGTCGGTGCCGGGGCAGCGGGTTGCGTGCTCGCGGCGCGGCTGTCGGAGGATTCGGGCGTCAGCGTCGCCCTGCTGGAGGCAGGCGGTTCCGACCGCCATCCGCTGATCGGCATTCCCGGCGCCAACGTCGTCACCGGCACCAAGCCCGAATTCAACTGGTCCTACCAGAGCGAGCCGGTGCCCGGCCTCGGCGGCCGCTCGATCTACTGGGCGCAGGGTCGGCTCGTCGGCGGCTCGAGTTCGATCAACGGCATGATGTACGTGCGCGGCCCCGCGCGCGACTATGACGGCTGGAGCATCGACGGCTGGCGCCATCGCGACGTGCTGCCGCTGTTTCGCCGCTCCGAGACCAACGAGCGCGGCGCGAGCGACATCCACGGCGGCGACGGCCCGCTCCGCGTCTCGGCCGGGCGCTCGACGGCGCCGGTCTGCGACCTCTTCCTCGAAGCCGTGCAGCAGGCGGGATATCCGCTCACCGACGACCTCAACCGCGACCGCACGGAGGTCTTCGGCCATGTCGACATGACCATCGGCGGCGGCCGGCGGTCGAGCGCGGCGACCGCCTTCCTCAGGCCGGCGCTCAGCCGGTCCAACCTGACTGTTGTCACCCGCGCCCAGGCGATCCGGGTCGTCGTCGAGCGCGGCCGCGCGGTGGGCGTCGAGTATGTCGCGAAGGGAAAGCGCCTTGTCGTGCGCGCCGCGCGTGAGGTTGTTCTCTGCGGCGGCGCGGTGAACTCGCCGCAGCTTCTCATGCTGTCGGGCATCGGCCCGGCCGGCCACCTGCGCGAACTGGGCATCGCTGTCGTCGCCGACCGGGCGCAGGTCGGCGAAGGCCTGCAGAACCACCCGATGTACCGCATCCTGCACGCGACGACGAAGCCGGTGACGGCCTATTCGCACCTGTCGCCGCGCGGCCTCGTCGCCGCCGGCTGGCAGTACGCGACGGCGCGGAGCGGCGTGCTGTCGCGCGGGCTGTTTCCGACGTCCGGCTTCCTGTTCGCCGAGGACGGCCGTCCGGACACCGAGATCCAGGTCTCGATCGCGCCGGCGCTGGTCATCCGACGGCGGCCGGGCCTGATCGGCACCCTCCCCCAGGAGCACGGCTTCACGCTGCTGCTCAACCACGGATCGCCCTTCAGCCGCGGCCGCGTCCGGCTGCGCTCGTCCGACCCGCTCGCCCATGCGGCGATCCACCCGAACTACTATGACGACCCGCGCGACATCGCCATCCTCGCCAGGGGCGTCGAGCGCGTCCGCGACATGATCCGCCGCCCGGCGATGGCCGCGGTGCTCGGCCGCGAGATCCAGCCGGTGGGGCCGATCCGCGGCCGCGCCGACATCGAGGCCGACATCCGCGCCACGACCGTGACGCACTACCATGCCGGCGGAACCTGCAGGATGGGCAACGACGACGCCTCCGTCGTCGACGCCGCCCTCCGCGTCCGCGGCGTCGAGGGATTGCGCGTCGCCGACGCATCGGTCATGCCGGTGATGGTCAACGGCAACACCTACGCGGCGGCGCTGATGATCGGCGAGAAGGCCGCCGATCTGATCCGCGCCGGCTGAAGCAGTCCAGGGAGACGGGAATGGAAAAGCGCATGCTCGGCCGGTCCGGCCTCGAAGTCTCGGTGGTCGGCCTCGGCTGAAACAATTTCGGCGGCATGAAGGCCTCGCTCGACGTCGAAGGGGCGCGGGGGGTGGTGCACGCGGCCCTCGACGCCGGTATCACCCTGTTCGACACGTCCGATTCCTACGGCGTCGCCGGCGGTTCGGAGATCACGCTGGGCGCCGTGCTCGGCGAGAGGCGCAAGGACATCGTGCTGGCGACCAAGTTCGCTTCGCCGCTGAACCGCGAGAAGGACAGCCGCTACAACGGCTCGCGCGGCTACATCATGAAGGCGGTCGAGGACAGCCTTAGCCGGTTGAAGACCGATTGGATCGACCTCTACCAGTACCATTTCCCCGATCCGCGCACGCCGATCGAGGAGACGCTGCGGGCGCTGGACGACCTCGTCAGGCAGGGCAAGATCCGCTACATCGGCTGTTCCAACCTGCCCGGCTGGCAGCTGGTAGACGCCGCCTGGACCTCCCGCCACCACGGCCTCCACCGCTTTGTCTCGACGCAGGCCGAGCTCTCACTACTGGCGCGCGGCGCCGAGAAGGACCTCGTCCCGGCGATCGCGGCGGCCAACATGTCGCTCCTGCCCTATTTCCCCCTGGCCAGCGGCCTGCTCACCGGCAAGTACCGCAAGGGCGCCGCGCTGCCCGCCGACAGCCGCATGGCGATGCCCTATTTCCAGCGCGGCATGACCGACCAGCGCCTCGATACGGTCGAGCGGCTGATCGCCTTCGCCGAGGCGCGCGGCCGCACGGTGCTCGAGCTCGCCATGAGCTGGCTCGTCGGCCGTCCCGCGGTCGGCAGCGTCATCGCCGGCGCCACCCGGCCGGAGCAGGTCCGCGCCAACGCCGCTTCCGTCGGCTGGGTGCTGTCGCCGGAAGAGCTTGCGGAAGTCGACGCCATGACCAGGGAAGGATGATCCTGATCCGGCAAGGCGGCCCTCCGCGATCCTGGATCCTCCCCTGTTCACGGGGGAGGGGAACCATGCGAAGCATGGTGGAGGGGGCGCTCGTCCCCGGCCGTTAGTCCCTTTGGACGATTGCACTGCACAATGGCGCGCCTAGCGTCATTCCGAAAGGCGAAAAGCGATGGAAGACCTCGTTCCCCCGCGCACGGCGGACATCACTTACGAGACGGAGACCCCGGTCCGCTACGAGACCCGCGGCCCGGTCGCCTGGATCGTGATGGACCGGCCGAAATACAACAACGCGCAGAACTCGCAGATGACCTATGCGCTGGACGACGCCTTCCAGCGCGCCGTCGACGACGACGCGGTGAAGGCCATCGTGCTCGCCGGCGAGGGCAAGCATTTCTCCGCCGGCCACGACATCGGCACGCCGGGCCGCGACGTGGCGAAGAGCTTCGAGCGCCGGCTTCTGTGGGCCGATCACGTCAACAAGCCGGCCGCCGAGATGCTCTACACCCGCGAGCACGAGGTCTATCTCGGCATGTGCCGCCGCTGGCGCGACGCGCCAAAGCCGACCATCGCCGCCGTGCAGGGCGCCTGCATCGCCGGCGGCCTGATGCTCGCCTGGGTCTGCGACCTGATCGTCGCCACCGACGACGCCTTCTTCCAGGACCCGGTCGTGCGCATGGGCATCCCCGGCGTCGAATATTTCGCCCACGCCTTCGAGCTACCGCCGCGCGTCGCCAAGGAATTCCTCATGCTCGGCGAGAGGATGTCCGCCGAGCGCGCCCACCATTTCGGCATGGTCAACCGCATCGTCACGCGGGACACCCTCCAGGCCGAGGTGCAGGCGATGGCGGAAAAGCTCGCCGCCCAGCCGCGGCTCGGCCTGTGGCTGACCAAGCAGGCGGTCAACCACGTCGAGGAGC